>CAIVPT010000233.1 GCA_903907855.1 uncultured Synechococcaceae cyanobacterium
CCGTCCAGAACCGGGTCACCTACAGCACCCTCAGCGATGACGGCGCCACGTCCACCTGGGTGCTGAATCGTCTGAAGCAGACGCAACCCGGCAGCCGCGAGAACGCCGCACCGATCGCCCCACCCACCCTGGAACAGGTGTACAGGGATCAGGCCACGGTGTTCAGCGCCGCCAGCCATCCCACCGCGGTCACCATCGCCGGGCCGCAGGGTGCTGCCTACAGCGGCGGCACGTTCGTGGCCTGGGTGGAAGCCTCCGAGCTGGTGATCCCAGCCACGAGTGCCGATGGCTCCAGCAACTACCAAGCGTTCCTACAGGCGCTGTATGGCAACCAACGCCTCAACTTCCGCATCCTGCAGGCCGACGGCTCGTGGGCGACGCCCAACCTTGAGGATCTCTACAGCCCCACGGGGGCCGTGATCAGCCAGCTGCAGGGTTTTCAGGTGACGGGACTGTCGCCCTCCAGCTGGTTCCCGGGCGGTGAGGCCACCCTGCTGGTGTGGGATGAACTCTCGATCGACGCCATCCAGGACGTGCAGCCCGCGGTGGGGGCTGGCGCTTCCATCCCCAGCGTGCTCAAGGCCGGCTGGATCAATCCCGCGGCGGTCTCGTTCCAGTGGAACGACCTGTTCAGCTTCAGCGATGCCAGCGGCCAGACGGTCTCCTCGATTCAGACCATTCCTTGGGATGCGAGCACCGCGGTCGGCCTGACGATCAGCGACATCAGCGCCGGCTCCCTGCCGGTGGTGGCCACCGATGGCAGCGCTTCCAGCACGGCGGTGATCAACTTCAGCCAGACGGTGCGCACGCCCTACCGCCAGAGCGTTCTCAACGACCAGCCCAGTCTCTATCTGGAGCTGGGGGCTCTCGAGAGCGGCCTCAACAGCATCAACATCGGCACCAACCAAGATCCGGCCACCACGTCCACCTTCGCCTCCGAGACGGGGCTGAACTTCACCATCGCGGGGGCGCTGCCCAAATCCCAGGCGGCGGCGGTGCAGAACCTCGATGGCACCGGCGTGCTGAGCACGGGTCTGGGAACGCTCAATGCGCCCAACCTGCTGATCGCCCGCAACATCCCCACGCAGCTGGCGGTGTTCAGCGGCAGCATCAGCGGCACCACCCTCACCGTGTCTGGCCTGAGCGCAGGGCAGCCCAGGGTGGGCGATGGCCTCAGCGGTGCGGGCGTGCTGGCAGGCACCACGATTACCGCCATCCTCAATGCCGACCCCCTGACCGGACTGGGCACCTACAGCGTCAACCAGAGCCAGAACGTCGCAGCCATAACCCTGCAAGCGCTGCCCGAGGCGGCCGGACTGCTCAGCCTCAGCGGTGCGATCGATGGCACCACGCTCACGGTGACGGCCCTAAGCGAAGGCAGCCTCAGCGTGGGCGACGTGGTGGCGGGCCAGGGGGTGCTGCCCGGCACCCGGATCACGGCGGTGCTGTCGCCCTTTGATCCCGCCATGGGCCAGGGCAGCTACAGCGTCGATCGCAGTCAGAGCCTGGCCAGCTCGGCACTGGTGGCCGCGCCGCCGGTTCCCAGCGATCCCTACACAATCGAATTCTGGGCCCAGCTGCAGCCCGGCAGCAATCCCGAGGGTGCCGGGCTGGTGGCCTTGGGGCAGCCCTCGGCTGCAGCCATCGGCCCAGCACAGTTGCCGGAAGGCTGGCTGCTGGGGGCCAGCTTCGTGGTGGATCGCATCACCTTTCAGCAGGCGGCGGGCCAGGGCCTGATCACGGCGATCCCCAATGGCCAGGACGCCAACGCCACCTATGGCTGGGGCTGGGCCGTGGTGGCCACCGGCGCCGACAC
>CAIVPT010000234.1 GCA_903907855.1 uncultured Synechococcaceae cyanobacterium
GGCGATGCCCGATTTCTCGAGCATGGCGCCCATGAACACAAAGGCCGGAATCGCCAGCAACGTGAAGTTGCTCATGATCCCGAAGATGCGCTGCGGCAAGGCATTGAGGAACTGGGGTTCGATCAGCCCCAGCGCCATGCCCAGCAGGGCGAACAGCACCGAAACGCCCCCGAGCCCGAAGGCCACCGGGAAACCGCTGAGCAGGGCCGCCACCAACGCCAGGGCCATCGCCGGCCCCAGCCACTCGCCGGGCAGCACGGTGATCACATAGCCAAAGGCTTCGAACTCCATGGCCTCAGCGCAGCGAGCGCCGCGCCCGGGCGGCATGGGCCAACCCCTGCAGGCTGAGCAGGGCGAAACCCAGGGGGATGAGGGTGCGGGGCCAGGTGCGGGGCAGGCCGCCGGGGTCGGGGGAGGCCTCCTGGATGCGCCAGGCCTGCAGGGCGGGCTCCAACGACAGGCCGAGCACCATCAGGGCGAAGGGCAACAGCAACAACACGGTGCCCCACCACTCCATCCGGTGCCGGCGCCGCTCGCTCCAGCGGTCGCTGAGCACATCGATGCGCACGTGGCCATTGCGCTGGAGGGTGTAGCCGAGGCCCAGCAGGAAGGCCAGGGAAAACAGCAGCCACTGCCCCTCGATCAGGGCGTTGGAGCTGAGGTTGAGGCCCAGGGCCAATCCCAGGTAGCGACCCACCACGTTCCACACCCCCAGGGCGAGCATCAGCAGCAAGGCCAGACAGCCGAGGCGACCGGCCAGGCGGTTGAGGGCATCGATCCGCTCCACCCACACCGGGCTGGCAGCGGCATCAGGGGCGGGGCCGGGCCTGCTCATGACGGGGGCTTGGCGTAGGCGAAGTTGGCGTAGGAGAGCTCGTTGATGCGGTTCCACTCCTGCACCTGGTCGCGGAAGCGGCGCCACTGGCCGTGGAGGGCGGCGAAGGAGGCGTCGCCCCGGCCGAGGTCGGCGAAGAGCTGCTCGCTGGCGTCGCGGGCGGCCGCCAGGATCGGATCGCCGTAGTACTCCAGTTGGGTGGTGCCGGCGCGCAGGCGCTGCAGGGCCTCGGCGTTGCGCTGGTCGTAGCGGCTGAGCATCGAGAGGTTGGCCTCCACGCAGGCGGTGCGGAACATCGCCTGGTACTCCTTCGGCAGGCGCCGCCAGGCGGTGCGGTTCACCAGGGCCGTGAGGGTGGGGCCCGGCTCCCACCAACCGGGGTAGTAGTAGTAACGGGCGGCGCGGGCCAGGCCGAGCTTCTCGTCGTCGAAGGGGCCGGTCCATTCGGCGGCGTCGATGGCGCCGCGGTCGAGGGCCAGGTAGATCTCGCCGCCGGGCAGCACCTGCACGTTCACCCCCAGCTCGGCCATCACCTTGCCGCCCAGGCCCGGGATGCGCATCTTCAGACCGCGCAGGGAATTGAGGCCGTCCAGCTTGCGTTTGAACCAGCCGCCCATCTGGGCGCCGGTGTTGCCGGCCGGGAAGCTGATCACGCCGAAGTCGGCGTAGAGGCGGTTGATGGCGTCGAGGCCGCCGGCCTCATAGAGCCAGGCGTTCTGCTGCTGGGCGCTGAGGCCGAAGGGCACGGCGGTGCCGAAGCCCAGGGAGGGGTTTTTGCCGAGGTAGTAGTAGCTGGCGGTGTGGCCGCACTCCACCGAGCCGTTCTGCACGGCGTCGAGCACCTCCAGGCCGGGCACCAGCTCACCGGCGGCGTAGGGCTGGATCAGGAAGCGGCCATCGCTGATCTCCTTGAGGCGGCGGCTGATCGTTTCGGCCCCGCCGAAGATCGTGTCGAGCGAGTGGGGCCAGCTGGTGGCCATGCGCCAGCGCACCGTGGGCAGGGCGGCGGAGGCGACGCCGTCGGCGCGGCGGATGCGGCAGGCCCCGAGCAGGCTGGCGGCGCCGGCGGCTGTGGCGGCCGTGGCCGCGCTGCGGATCAGAGCGCGCCGCTCCATGGCTGGCCGGTCTGGGGGATGGGGGCAGCGTAGGCGTCGGCAATGCCGGGGTTGAGCAGCAGCCCGGCCAGGGCGTCGCTGATCGGATCGCCCATTTTGCGCTCCACATCGAGGTAGATCGGGCTGCTGTTGAGCTCCAGCACCACCCAGGAGCCGTCGGGGGCGCGTTTGAGGTCGAGGCCAGCGAAGCGCAGGCCGCAGGCGGCGGTGGCGCGGCAGCAGAGGAGCGCCAGGGGCCCGGGTAGCTCCACAGGCGCGTAGGTGGCCGTACCAGCGCGGTAGGCGGGGTCGCCGCGGAAGTCGAGATGGGGCTCGGGCGTCTGGATCGCCACGGCCGAGACCACCGCATCGCCCACCACCATCACACGGATGTCGTCGCCATCCACCCGCTGCTGAAAGATCACCGGGGCAGCGCGCACCTGCTCCAAATGCTCAAGCACGTCGCGATCGAGGGGGCGGGTGAGGGCACCGCCGAGCAGCGGTTTATAGATCACGGAGGATCCCCGGGCGCTCTCGCGGGCGTGGAAGTCGCGGATGCGACCGGGGTCGTTGCTGATCAACGTGCGCGGCACGGGCGCCCCGAGGCGGCGCAGCAGTTCGAGCTGCAACGGTTTCGACTGGCTGGCCATGCCGGCCTGCAGGGGATTGACGAGGCGCACACCGCTGGCCTCGAGGCAGAGGAGGCTGGCGGCTAGGAATCCGACCCGTTCGCGCGATTGCATGTAACCGCTATACCAATCGCGCCTCAGAACAAGGTCGCCATCGCGTTGCAACCAGCGGCCATCACGTTGCAGGAGAGGCGCATGGGGTGATGGCAAGCTGCGCACATAGATCGCCGTCAATCCCTGCAGCGCCACCCCATCGATCGCAAGGATGCCGTCGTCACTCCAGACGGGCCGCTGCAACTCCAGAGCTTCACTGTTGATCCAAACCGGTTCGGCGCCACGCCGGGTCAGGGCCTCCGCGACTGCCTGCAGCTGGGGATCAGCCAGCGGGCCGAGGAGACCGATGCGGTCTGCTGTCATCGTGGCCTCAGGAAGACAGTCAGAGTAAACTCAACGAAAGCAAGGCTTTCTCTGATGGCAGTCACCAACCCCTTTACCGACTATCAACTGCCCGAGCTGCGTCTGGTCCCTGCGAAAGATCAGGAGGGCTGGGTTACAACCCAGGCCCTGGGGGAAGAGGGTGGCGATGGGCCGATCGTTACAACCCTGGCCCTCGGAGAAGAGGGTGGCGATGGGCCCGTGGTCACCACCCAGGCCCTGGGCGAAGAGGGCGGCGATGGGCCGATCGTTACAACCCAGGGCTGGGGGGAGGAAAGTGGATGTGGCAGAGAGCTCCACATTCCTGAGAAGCGCCCCGGGGGACGGGTTGGAGCCGGCCCTGGCACGGGCAAACCCCTGGGCCCATCCAAACCCGCGCCGATCTCCCTGGGGCGGCGAGACAAGCTGATCGGTGGGCCGTCTGAACCGCGGCGATTGCTCGAGAGCCTGGGCGTGGGCGCGAAAGCGCCGGTGATCCAGGCCGGGCGGGAAGCGCGCCTCGCCCCGTCCCGCCCTACGGCGAGCCCCAAGCCCTGGGATGCGGCAGCAAACGATCCGATCACAGCGTTCCGGCAGACCGCAGGGCAAGCCAAGGGCAGGGCCACCGCGCTGGGGCCTGGCAGTACCGGGACAGCCCCAGCAGCCGCAGGGCACCGCTCCATTTTGCCGCTGCCTGGCCTCGGTGCCTTGCAGGGGTCGAGGCCCGCCAACGGGACAGAGGTGAGCATCGGCTGGGCAGGGGAGAGCGCCACTCCTGGGCCCGAGTGGAGCTGGCTGCAGACGACTCATCAGCGCCACTGATCAGTGCCATGGCAAGCGCTGATGGCCTCCAGGTGCCCCACAGCCACAAAACCCGCAACATCCCGTTACGTTGGTGTTGGCGGGATTCCGCCCTTCTCTTCCGCCCCAGCCCCCGGGCTGCGGCACACCCTCTCGAACTCATGACCGCCACAATCCAACAGCGCTCCGGCGCTTCGGCGTGGAACCAGTTCTGCGAGTGGATCACCTCCACCAACAAC
>CAIVPT010000235.1 GCA_903907855.1 uncultured Synechococcaceae cyanobacterium
CCCAGGGGGATCGGCGCGGCGGCCACCTTGCCACCAATGGCGACAACGGAGCCGTTGAACACCTCGCTCACACCTGCCAGAGCATTGGGAGCGGTGGTGCCGGCGGCGGCGGCGTGGAGGCCCTGGATCCACTGCGCGAAGACCGGCTTGAGCTGGATCGCGGTGTCACTGAACATGTCCTGGGGACGGCCCAGGGCACGCATGGTGTCGTTGTGGATGTAGAGGCCGAAGCTGTGGAAACCGAGCCAGATGCAGACCCAGTTGAGGTGGCTGATCAGGGCATCGCGCGCTTTGAGCACCCGGTCGAGCACGTTATCGACGTGCTTTGCGGGGTCGTAATCGCGAATCATGGCGATGGCCGCGTGGGCGCCTGCGCCAACGATCAGGAATCCACCAATCCACACGTGGTGAGTGAACAGCGACAGCTGGGTGGCGTAGCTGACCCCGATGTACGGATACGGAGGCATCGCATACATGTGGTGCGCCACGATGATGGTGAGCGAGCCCAGCAGTGCCAGGTTCACAGCCAACTGGGCATGCCAGGAGGTGGTCATGAACTCGAACAGGCCGTTGTGACCGTTCGGAGCAGGGAACAGGAGGGGATCACCCTTCTGACCTTCCAGGATCTCCTTGATGCTGTGACCGATACCCCAGTTGGTCCGGTACATGTGACCGGCAACGATGAAGAGCACCGCGATCGCCAGGTGGTGATGGGCGATGTCGGTCATCCAGAGGCTGCCGGTTACAGGATTCAGCCCGCCCTTGAAGGTGAGGAAATCGCTGTAGGCGGCCCAGTTGCCGGTGAAGAAGGCGGAGATGCCGGCACCAAAGCCCGGGAAGAGCTGGGCCAGCAGGTCTTGGTTGAGGAATTCGTGGGGCAGCGGGATGTCGGCCACCGAGGCGATGGTCTTGCCGTTGAGAACCAGCGGATTGCCGGCATCGATGGCATCCATCAGCTGCGTGGTGGGCAGCGACACGTGCAGGAGGTGCCCGGTCCAGGAAAGGGAGCCGAGGCCAAGCAGACCGGCCAGATGGTGGTTGAGCATCGACTCAACGTTCTGGAACCACTCGAGCTTGGGGGCTGCCTTGTGGTAGTGGAACACACCGGCGTTGAGCATCAGACCGGCCATCACCAGGGCACCAATGGCGGTGCAGAGGAGCTGGAACTCGCTGGTGAACCCCCAGGCCCGCCACACATGGAAGAGGCCGGAGGTGATCTGAATGCCGTGGAAGCCGGCACCGACGTCGCCGTTAAGGATTTCCTGGCCGAAGATCGGCCAGACAACCTGGGCGCTCGGCTTGACGTGCAGGGGATCGGCAAGCCAGCCGGTGTAGTTGGAGAAGCGGGCTCCGTGGTAGAAGGCGCCGCTCAGCCAGATGAAGATGACGGCCAGGTGGCCGAAGTGAGCCGAAAAGATCTTGCGAGAAACCTCTTCGAGGTCGCTCGTGTGGCTGTCGAAGTCGTGAGCGTTGGCGTGGAGGTTCCAAACCCAGGTGGTGGTTTTGGGACCTTTGGCGAGGCTGCGGTCGAAATGTCCGGGCTTCTCGAAAAGCTCGAACGTCGCCGGAACGGGGTTCCGGTCAACCATGGCTTCCGCCTTCTTCCCACGCTCTGGTGGGCTGATGGTCATCGAGACGTTCCTCGAGGGACGGGATCGAGGTGGAGGGCCACCCCTGGCGATTGAGAACCGGCACCGGCCGCGGAAAACGCGACTGGAGACGGATCCAAGACCGCCGATGGGACCCGATGGTCGATGGCAGCCGACAGGCCGCCCAGACCACGGGCACCAGTGCGGCAGGGCAGAACCCTTGCCACGACTGGAGCTTTGGGCCCCTGAAGGGGACCGCTGGCGGAAGTATAGGGGCCAGGAACAAGCAGAATTGCGCCCCAGTTACAAAGGTTCAATCCCGGCGCTCCCCAGGCTCTGACTAGGGTCTGACCAAGGGTTGTTAATAGCGCTAGAGGCCAGATGAGAGGAGGTTGCCAATAGCCTTTGCCGGCGTGGCACCGGTGTGGATATAGCAATTCAGCCCCGGCGCCACCCTTGAGCAGAATGAACAGCACCTTTGCGGCAGTGGGGCTTGAACGGCGTAAGCGGGGCGGACGACAGGCGGGCAACCGGCGCCGGCAAGCGGTTTCGGTGGTGGCGGGACCCGCTGGTTCTGTTGTTGCTCTGCCTCTGGCTACTGCTGCCGGGGCCCGCAGGGGATGGACGGGCGCTGGCCCTCGACTGGCCAGGCCGCAGTGCGCCGCCCCCCCGGGAAACCCTGGGCGTCTCGAGTACCCAGAGGCTGCAGGAGGTGCCCCCTCCGGCGGCGGTCCAACAGCTGCAGGCAGCCCTGGCCGATCGGGCACCCCAGGTGCGCATCCTGGCGCCGGCGGCTGGCGCCCTCCTGGGCGACGAGCCCTGGACCCTGCGCCTGCAGGTGGACGACTGGCCCCTGGTCGATGCAGGGGCCCTGGGACTGGGCCCCCACCTGCTGGTGCGAATCGATGGGGGGGAGCCGTTGCGCCTCACCCGCCCTGAGGCCACCCTGCCGGCCCTGAGCCCTGGCAGTCACCGCGTGACGGTGGTGGCGGCCCGGCCTTGGGGGGAGGCGGTGAAGAGCCCCGGGGCCATGGCCCAGATCGTCGTGCATCGCACAGCGGCCAATCCGCTGTCGCTCCCTCCCGCGGGATCCCCCCAGCTGCTGCCCGTGAGCCCGGCGGCAACCGCCGCCGCCGAACCGTTGCTGCTGGACTGGCTGTTGGTGGATGCCCCCCTCCAGCATCTGAGAGAAGACGATGGGCGCTGGCGGTTGCGGGTGACCGTAAACGGCGACTCATTCCTGGTGGATCGCCAGACCCCCCTCTGGCTGCGGGGCTGGCGGCGGGGCGCCAATGCGGTACAGCTGGAGCTGCTGGACGGACGAGGCGAACCCCTCAACCCTCCGTTCAACAGCCTGGTGCAGGAGGTGCGCCTCGATCCGAACCTGCCAAGGCCCGCCTGGCAGGGCGGGCTTCTCACAAGCTCGGATCTGGCGATCCTGCTGGGGCAGGCGCCCCCTTCGGCCCCACTACCTCCCTTGTCGGAGGCTGTTGGTGCTGAACCTGAGGGTGGGCGCAGCAACGGAAACGGGAACGAGGACGCCGAGGAACCGAGCGCTCAGGGGACCGAGGCCGCACTCACCGATGCAGCGCCGGATGAGGAGTCGCTGAGCGAGGAGGCCCTAAGCGAAGACGGGGTCAGCGAGGAAAACGACGAGGTCACAAAAACAGAAGGGCAGAACACCAGCACCCAAAAGGACGGGGGAATAGAGGAAGAGCAAATCGCCCCCGTTGGGGATGGGCCCGGCGACCCGCTGCCACTGCCGCAGCCGAAGACACCCCCGGAACCGCAGCCAGATCCGGAGCCCGATCCCCTTCCCCTGCGGTCCGCGCGCGAGGAGGTGAACCCTGACGGCACCCTTCGCCGGGAGCCCAGGACTGGGCCCCTGGCGGGGCTACGCGAGAGGTTGGGGCGATGACAGCTGCAGTCGTGGGCACGATGGCGAACGACAGGAAGGGGGAACGTCGCCTCCTGGTGCTGGCCTTCAGCCCAGGCGCCGACTCGGTTCTCCGCCAGCTCGAGGCCGGCGGCCTGGCCAGCGAAACGCACCGATCCGGCGGGGGCGACGGCGAAAGCGCGGCCTGGCTGGCCGATCGCTGGGACGCTGCCACGGCCGTGGTCGCGGTGGGGGCCTGCGGGCTGGTGACCCGGCTGATCGCGCCGCTGCTGCAGGGCAAGGAGCACGACCCGGCGGTGGTGGTGGTGGATGCCGCAGGTCGGTACGCCATCTCGCTTCTGGGGGGCCATGCCGCCGGCGGGGAGGCCCTGGCCCAGGAGATCGCCGCGCTGCTGGGGGGGGAGGCCGTGCTTACGGGAACGAGCGGGGCGCGGGGCTCCCTGGCCCTGGATGCCTTCGGCAGCGCCTGGGGCTGGCGGCGAGGCGCCGGCGACTGGCGGTCGCTCATGGCCAGGGCCGCCGGCAGCGAGTCGGTGGCGGTGCATCAGCACAGCGGCCTGGCGCTCTGGCGGAGCCTGCCGGCGGCCGCAAGCCTTGTCGATGCGGAGCCAGCGGAAGCGGCGACGGCGCAGGAGCTGGTGGTGAGCCACCGGCGCGGGCCGGGCTGCCGCTGGCACCCCCCCAGCCTGTGGCTGGGCCTGGGCTGCGAACGCGACACCAGCGAGACCCTGCTGGAGCGGCTGGTGGAGACGGCACTGCAGGAGCACGATCTCGCCCCGGAGGCGGTGGCCGGCTTGGCCAGCGTGACCCTCAAGGGCGACGAACCGGCCCTGCTGGCCCTGGCGCAACGGCGTGGCTGGCCCCTGCGGCTGTATGCGGCCGAGCGGCTGGCGGCGGTGCCGGTGCCCACCCCCTCGGCGGCGGTGGCCCGGGAGGTGGGCACGGCCTCGGTGGCGGAGGCCGCCGCGCGCCTGGCCGCCGCCGAGGCGGGCGGCACCCCGGACACCCCGGCCCCGCTGCTGATGGCCAAACGGATTGAACGGGCCGCCTCCGGCGAGCGGGGGGCGGCCACCCTGGCGGTGGCCCTGGCGGAGCGCCAGTGGGCCCCGGCCCGGGGGGCGCTGCACCTGGTGGGCAGCGGTCCGGGCGGGCTGGAGCTGCTCAGCGGCGATGCCCGCCAGGCCCTGGCGCAGGCGACGGTGTGGGTGGGCTACGGCCTCTATCTCGATCTGCTCGAGCCCCTGCGCCGCCCCGACCAGCTGCGGCGCGACGGCCGCCTCACAGAGGAACGGCAGCGCTGCGCCGAGGCCCTGGCGCTGGCGCAGCAGGGTCTCTCGGTGGCGCTGGTGTCGTCGGGGGACAGCGGCATCTACGGCATGGCGGGCCTGGCCCTGGAACTCTGGCTGGCCGCAGCCGCGGCCGATCGGCCGGCCTTCGCGGTGCACCCGGGCCTCTCGGCCCTGCAGCTGGCGGCGGCCCGGGCCGGGGCACCGCTGATGCACGACTTCTGCACCATCAGCCTCAGCGACCGGCTCACCCCCTGGGAGGTGATCGAGCGGCGCCTGCGGGCCGCCGCGGCCGGCGACTTCGTGGTGGCGCTCTACAACCCCCGCTCCCGCGACCGCGACTGGCAGCTGGAGCGGGCCCGCAGCCTGCTCCTGGAGGGCCGACCGGCCACCACGCCGGTGGTGCTGGCCCGCCAGCTGGGCCGGGCTGAGGAAAGCGTGCAGCTGCACACCCTGGGAAGCCTGCCGGTGGAAGCCGTCGACATGCTCACCCTGGTGCTGGTGGGCAACAGCACCAGCCGCCAGCAGGACGGCTGGATGGTGACGCCACGGGGTTACCCCGGGGCGGAGCTGGGGTGAGGGTTAAGTCGGGATGACAGGATTCGAACCTGCGGCCCCTTCGTCCCGAACGAAGTGCGCTACCAAGCTGCGCTACATCCCGATGGGGGGAGTGTAAGGGATCGCCCGCCGGTCGCCCCAAGGGCTTCCGGGGGACCTGGTGGCCGAGTGGCAGGCGAGGCAGGCGGGAAGAAACCCAAGGGCGGGGGGTTCCTAAAGTCGCCCCCGTGCCGCCCTGGCCCCGTGACGCTCCACGATCCCCAGCCCACGGCCAGCGCCACCGGCGAAGCCGGCAGCTCGGCCACCACCAAGCCCGACTGGCTGCGGGTCAAGGCACCGCAGCGGGAGCGGATCGGCGCGGTGGCCGACCTGCTGCTCGACCTCAAGCTCAATACGGTCTGCCAGGAGGCCAGCTGCCCGAACATCGGCGAGTGCTTCGCCGGCGGCACCGCCACCTTCTTGATCATGGGGCCGGGCTGCACCCGAGCCTGCCCCTACTGCGACATCGACTTCGACAAGAGCGTGCGGGCCCTCGACCCCAGCGAGCCGGAGCGGCTGGGGGAGGCGGTGGCGCGGCTCGGCCTCAGCCACGTGGTGATCACCTCGGTGAACCGCGACGACCTGGCCGACGGCGGCGCCGCCCAGTTCGTGGCCTGCATCGAGCAGGTGCGGCGCCGCTCCCCCCTCACCACCATCGAGCTGCTGATCCCCGACTTCTGCGGCAACTGGGACGCCCTGGCTGCGGTGATGGACGCCGGCCCCGACGTGCTCAACCACAACATCGAAACCGTGCCGCGCCTCTACGCCCGCGTGCGGCCCCAGGGGATCTACCAGCGGTCGCTGGAGCTGCTGCAGCGGGTGCGCCAGGGCTGGCCGCGGGCCTACACCAAATCGGGGCTGATGGTGGGGCTCGGCGAGAGCGATGCGGAGGTGCTGGCGGTCCTGGCCGACCTGCGGGCCCACGCCGTCGACATCGTCACGATCGGCCAGTACCTCTCGCCGGGCCCCAAACACCTGCCGGTGCAGCGGTTCGTCCACCCCGACCAGTTCGCCGCCTACCGCGGCCAGGGGGAGGAGGAACTGGGCTTCCTGCAGGTGGTGAGCACACCGCTCACCCGCAGCAGCTACCACGCCGGCGAGGTGCGGCGGCTGATGCGCGACCATCCCCGCTGATCACCGGCCGATGGCGGAGCGGGGCCATGGAGAAGCCAGCTGGGCGTTGCCGCAGCGGAGCAGCAGGGCTCCGGAGCGCCGAAGCAGATCGACGCTGCGCTGGACGTGGGGGAAGGGGCGGAATCCTCCGGGGTCCCGGAAGGGGTGTGATTCAGCGGCGGGCGCCGGCCCCGGCCCCGGAAGCATCAGTGCGCGGGAACATCTCAGTCCACAGACTCACACTCCGCTCGCAGAGCCAGGCAGACCTCGCTCTAGCCCTGCTGCTCCAGGCCTTCCAGGCGGGCACTCACCAGGGTGAGCGGCAGATGGTGATGAGCACAGCGGTGGAGATAGGCCACGCCATCTGGCAGGCGAACAGCTGCTGCAGCTGCTGGGCGAACTCGGGAGGCATGGCGGAACGGGATGCCCGAAGCGGGGACCCGAGCCTATGGAGAGCCGCCTCAGGCGACCACCTCCTGCCGTTCCGCCAGACCCACGAGGGCCTTCTCGCTGGCGGGCACCAGCACCTTGAAGCGTCGCTTCCAGGTGGGCCAATCGGCCAGGATCGCGATGGCCCGAGCGCTGCCGGTGTGGTCGCGATGGGCTTCCAGCAGGGGGAGCAGCAGGGCCTCCTGTTCGGAGGTGGTGAGCTCGCAGAGGGCGACCGTCTCGGGGTTGAGGCGTTCGGCCAGACCGCCGCTCTCATCCAGAAGGAAGGCCACACCGCCGGTCATGCCGGCGGCCACGTTGCGGCCGGTGCTGCCGAGCACCACCACCACTCCACCGGTCATGTATTCGCAGCAGTGGTCGCCGCTGCCCTCCACCACGGTGCGGGCGCCGCTGTTGCGCACGGCGAAGCGCTCACCGGCCCGGCCGAGGGCATAGAGCTCACCGCCGGTGGCGCCATACAGACAGGTGTTGCCCAGGATCACCTTGTCGCCGGGATCGGAGGCGCCGGCCGGGGGGACCACCACCACACGACCGCCATTGAGCCCCTTGCCCACATAGTCGTTGGCCTCGCCCACCAGGCGCACGTTCATGCCCTGCAGCACGAAGGCGGCAAAGCTCTGGCCGGCGGCCCCTTCGAAGGTGAGGTCGAGGCCGCCCAGGAAGCCGGTGTTGCCATAACGGGCGGCGATTTCACCGCTGAGCCGGGCGCCGACGCTGCGGTCGGTGTTGACGATCGCCAGCCGTCGGCTGACGTGGCCGTGGCCGTCGATCGCCGCCATCACCTCCGGATCGGCGAGGAGCTGATCCTCGAGAATCACCCCGTTGCCGTGGGCCTCGCTGCGGTGGCGCAGCCAGCTGCGGTCGGCCGCCTCGGGCAGCGGCGCCAGCAGGCAGGAGAGGTCGAGGGAGCGGGTCTTGGCGAGGCTGACGGCGCGCGGGGCCAGCCGATCGGTGCGGCCGATCAGCTCATCGAGGCGGGCAACCCCGAGCACGCTCAGCAGCTGCCGCACCTCCTCGGCTACGAACAGGAAGAAGTTGACCACATGCTCCGGCAGGCCGGTGAAGCGCTTGCGCAGGGCCTCCTTCTGGGTGGCCACTCCCACCGGGCAATTGTTGGTGTGGCAGACGCGGGCCATGATGCAGCCCTCGGCGATCATCGCCACCGAGCCGAAGCCGTAGTCCTCGGCGCCGAGCAGGGCCGCCATCACCACGTCCCAGCCGGTCTTGAGGCCGCCATCGACCCGCAGCAGCACGCGATCGCGCAGGCCGTTCTCCAACAGGCTGCGGTGCACCTCGGTGAGGCCCAGCTCCCAGGGGCTGCCGGCGTGCTTGATCGAGCTCAGGGGTGAGGCACCGGTGCCGCCGTCGTGGCCGGAGATCTGGATCACGTCGGCGTTGGCCTTGGCCACACCGGCAGCGATCGTGCCGATGCCGATCTCCGCCACCAGCTTCACCGACACCTTGGCGGCCGGATTGACCTGGTGCAGGTCGTGGATCAGCTGGGCCAGATCTTCGATGGAATAGATGTCGTGGTGGGGCGGCGGCGAGATCAGGGCAACGCCCGCCTTGCTGTTGCGCAACCAGGCGATGTAGGGGTCCACCTTGGGCCCGGGCAGCTGGCCGCCCTCGCCCGGCTTGGCGCCCTGGGCCACCTTGATCTCGAGCTGGCGGCCGCTGCGCAGGTACTCCGGGGTGACCCCGAAGCGGCCCGAGGCGATCTGCTTGATCGCCGAGCAGGCGGTGTCGCCATTGCGGAGGCCGCGCAGGGTGGGCAGCGTGGGCGAGCACCCCTCCCCATCCACGTCCGCCAGGGGGCGGAAGCGGGCCGGATCCTCACCGCCCTCGCCGCTGTTGCTCTTGCCGCCGATGCGGTTCATCGCCACGGCCAGCACCTCGTGGGCCTCGCGGGAGAGGGCCCCGAGGCTCATGCCACCGGTGCAGAACCGGGCGCAGAGGCTCTCCACGCTCTCCACCTGGTCGAGCGGCAGGGGTGTGGGAGCGGGCCGGAACTCCAGCAGATCCCGCAACGCCGTGACCGGCCGTGCCTCGAGCAGCTTCTGATACGTGCTGAAGTGGTCGTAACCCGGGCCGGCCTCCACCGCGCTGTGGAGCGCCTTGGCCATCTCCGGGCTGTTCATGTGGTACTCGCCGCCGGTGCGGTACTGCACGAAGCCCATGAACTCCAGCTTGGAGCGGTTCAGCTCGGGGTAGGCCTTGGCGTGGAAGCTGAGGGTCTCGCTGGCCAGATCGGTGAGGCTCAGGCCCGCCACCCGGCTGGTGGTGCCGGTGAAGGCCAGCTCGATGAGATCGGCGCCGATGCCGATCGCCTCAAAGATCTGGGCGCCGTGGTAGCTGGCCAGCAGGGAGATGCCGATCTTCGAGAGGATCTTGCGCAGGCCGTCTTCCAAGGCGGTGCGCACATTGGCCTGGGCCCGGGCCGGCGTGAGGGCGGGCAGCTTGCCCCGCTCGATCAGGGAACGGGTCTTGGGATGGGCCAGCCAGTGGCGGGTGGTCTCCCAGGTGAGCCAGGGACACACCGCGCTGGCGCCATAACCGATCAGGCAGGCGAGGTGGTGGGTGCTCCAGCACTGGGCCGTGTCGACCACGATCGAAGCCTGCAGCCGCAGCCCCAGGCGCAACAGATGGTGATGCACGGCGCCCACCGCCAGCAGCGGCGGGATGTAGGTGGTGCCGGCGCTGATCGTGGTGGGCTGCCCGCCCGGACCCACCCGGTCGGAGAGCACCAGGATCTGGCTGCCGGCGCGCACCGCGGCCTCCGCCTCAAAGCGAAGGCGCTGCAGGGCCTTCTCCAGACCGCCGGGGCCGTCGGCCACCGGCAGCAAGGTGGAGAGGGAGGTGGTGGGCAGGCCCTGGTCCCCCAGGGCTGCGAGCTCTGTCTCGTTGAGCACCGGCGACGCCAGGTGCAGCACCGCGGCGCCGGCCGGATCGGGACGCAGGGCGGATCCGCGCCGCCCCAGGTGCATCTCCAGGCTCATCACCAGCTTTTCCCGCAACGGGTCGATCGGCGGGTTGGTGACCTGGGCGAAGCGCTGCTTGAAGTAGTCGTAGAGCAGGTGGGGCTTGTTCGAGAGCACCGCCAGGGGAATGTCATCCCCCATGCAGTACGTGGGTTCCTTGCCCGCGCCTGCCATGTCCTCGATCACGAGATCGAGATCTTCGGCGGTGAAGCCAAAGGCGGTTTGCTGCTGGAGCAGGTCGAGGTCGCCGAGGCGATGGCCCTCTTCCCACACGCCCGGGGCCAGGCTGCGGCGGTGTTCAGCCAGCCAGGCGGCGTAGGGATAGCGGGCGGCGGCCTCCCGCTTCACCTCCCAGTTCCGCAGCAGGCGGCCGTTTTCCAGGTCGACGGCGAGCATCTGCCCCGGACCGAGGCGACCCTTCTCAATAATCGTGCTCTCATCAAGTTCGACCACGCCCGTCTCGGAGCCCATCACCACCGTGCCGTCGCTGGTGAGGCAGTAACGGGCGGGGCGCAGGCCGTTGCGATCGAGGGTGGCCCCCACCATGCGGCCATCGCTGAACACCAGCAGGGCCGGGCCATCCCAGGGTTCCTGCAGGCAGGCGTTGTATTCGTAGAACGCCTGGATATCCGGCTGGTCGGCCAGCTCCGGCTGGCCGCGGAAGGCCTCGGGCACCAGGGTCATCAGGCTGTCCGTGATCGGCCGGCCGCTGCGCACCATCAGCTCGAGCGTGGCATCGAGGTTGGCGGAATCGCTGAAGGCGGCGTTCACCAGGGGCCGCAGATCACAGGCGGCTTCGCCCCAGACCGCCTCGAGATTCGCTTCGGCGGCACTGGCCCAATTGATATTGCCCAATAAGGTGTTGATCTCCCCGTTATGGCCAAGCAGCCGCATCGGCTGGGCCAGGGGCCAGCGGGGCAGGGTGTTGGTGCTGAAGCGCCGGTGATACACGGCGAAGGGCACCACGAAGCGCTCGTCGCGCAGATCGGCGTAGAAGCGATCCAGCACCTCCGAGCGCACCATGCCCTTGTAGACGATGGTGCGGGCGCTGATCGAGGCGAAATACAACTGGGTGTAATCGGCTCCCCAGCGCTCCCGGGCCCGGTCCACGGCCCGGCGTCGCAGGCGGAACAACAGCGATTCGAGGGCATCCAGATCCGCTGACGCCGCCGGGGAGGCCTCCGGGGCCTCCAGCAGCCATTGCTCGATCACCGGCGCGGTCTCGCGGGCGAGGGGGCCGAGCACGGAGGCATCCACCGGCACCACGCGCCAGCCAAGGCTGCGCAGGCCCAGGCGGGTCGCCTCTTCGTCGCAGAGGGCGCGGCACTGCTCACGCTCCTCCGGGTTCGCCGGCATGAACACCTGGCCGAGACCCCGAACCGCCTGGGCCGAGGCGGCCGCCGCCGGCCAGAGCACCTCCAGCAGGGACCAGGGGATGGCGGTGAGGATGCCGGCGCCGTCGCCGGAGTCGCTGTCGCCGCCGCAGCCGCCGCGGTGCTCCATGCAGCGGAGTCCGCGCAGGGCCTGCTGGAGGATCCAATGGCTGGGCTGGCGGTCGAGGCGGGCCAGGAAGCCCACGCCACAGGCGTCCTTCTCCCCGGCCACCATCGCCGGCGCGGGGCTGTCGCGGTGGGGCCAGGCAGGAACGGAGGGATGGGGCATGGGCCGGGACCGACGGTCTTCGAAGGGTGCTGGCGGAGTCTCCCCGCAGCAGCCTCATCCGGCAGCAGCGGGGAGAACAGCCGATCCTAGGGAGCGGCCGTCTCGCGTCGTTCGCCGCGGCTACGTTTCGGGTTCCGGCGAGCGCGACGATGGCCCTGCACTCCTGGACCGCCCTCACCGCAGGCCTCACCGCCACGGTGATCGCAGCCGCGCCGCTGGGCCCCGTACCCGCCGGCCCGCTGCCGCCGCCGGCCCCGCCGCCCGCACCGCCGGCCGGCGCCCCCCCGGAGCGACCCGAACCCGCCCCCCCAGCACTGACGGGACGCCGCGGTTCGGCCCTGCGAATCCAGGGGCGCCCCCAACAGGCCGCCTGGGAGTGGCTGGAGGGCAGAGGCGAACGTCGGCGCCAGGTGTGGTTGCCCCTGGAGGTTCTGCAGAACCAGCTGGGTTTCCGCAGCCGCAGCCGCAGCGACGGCAGCCTCGATCTGGAATGGTTCGGGCGGGGGCTGCTGGTGCCCCCCTCCGCACAGCGCCCCCTGGGCGATGAGGTGGGGGTGGAGGTGGCGGCGCTGCTGGAGGCCAGCGGCGTTCGGCTGAGCCTGCGGGGCGACACCTTGGAGTTGGAGGGCGCGCCGGCCCGGCTGCTGGGGGTGCGCCAGGCCCGCCCGACAGGCCTGCGGCGCGTGGTGCTCGACCTGGACCGCCCGGCCCTGCTGCGCAGCGGCGACGACGGATCGCTGCGGCTGGCGCTGCTGGCGGACCCCGCCCAGCTGCGGGCCCTGGAGGCGCTGGGACTGCGCAGCGCCCAGGAGGCCGGCGCGCTCGCGTTGGCCAGCCAGACGGAGCCGCCCCGGCGGGTGTTCACCCTCGGCGATCCGGCCCGGATCGTGATCGACCTGCCGGCGGCCGCGGGGGAGCCTCAGGCAGGCGACGGCGCTCCGGCACCGATCGACCCACGGCTGCTGGCGCTGCTCGGGCCCCAGCTGCAGTGGGACCGGCAGGTGCGCCCCTTGGCCGGCGGCCGGGTGCTGATCACCTCGGTGCGGCTCGACCCGCGCAGCAGCCCCCTGTTGCTGCG
>CAIVPT010000236.1 GCA_903907855.1 uncultured Synechococcaceae cyanobacterium
AACACGACAGGCGGCACTCCATTTGTTGCTATCAACATTGGAGGTATCAATAAAAACGCCTCTTACCTATCCGGGAGCGGCACACAGACACTGATTTTCAGCTACAACGTTATCAACGGCGACAGCGACGCAAGTGGAGGGATCACAGCCAATGCCAACGCCCTCAATCTCAATGGAGCCACGATCCGAGATGGGGACGGGAAAAATCTTCTCACCACCACAGCGGCAATCGACGCAGGCAGCAACAACCTGATCGTAAGCACCATGCCCCCCACGCTCAGCTCATTGAGCTACGGAAGCAACGACGGCAACCTTGCGGCCGGTGAAACCATCACCCTGATCGCGTCCTTCAATAAAGAAGTTAACGCAGACCCAGGCGCAACCATCGCCTTAAATACAGGCGGGTCAGCCACCTATACATCGGGTAATGGCAGCACTCAACTGATTTTCAGCTATGTGCCCACCGCAGGACAATCCAGCGCGGATCTCACCACAATACTAACGGGTGCCCTCGTGGGCAGCATCACTGATCTACTGGGCACGGCTGTGAGCACCAGTAGTTTTAACAACCTGAATCCATCGGGGATTGTGGCGGTTGAAACCACCGCTCCCACTCCCACCACCATCGCCTACAGCACTAATGATGGGCGACTTGCCATTGGCGAATCTATCAATCTTGTAGCTACCATCAGCGAAAGTGTGACTGTCACCGGCACACCCACCCTGGCTCTCAATAGTGGTGGCTCTGCCACTTACACCAGTGGTTCTGGCACCAACCGCCTCACGTTCTCCTACAGCCCAACCGCAGGAGAGAGCGCCGCGGATCTCAGCACGCGAAGCACAGCTTCACTTGGCGGCAATGGCACAATACGCGACAACGCAGGCAATGCCATCGTCGCGCTTGGGTTTGATAATTTCAACCCTCCAGGGGTTGTCCTGGTGGATAGCACCGCCCCCACAGTGACAACCATGGTGTTCAGTAATTACAGCGCAACATTGGCCTACGGTGCCCCGATGACAATTGCTGTCACTTTCAGCGAGGCGGTCAGGGTTACAGGCACCCCGACGATCAAACTTGACAATGGCGACAGTGCGACTTACACCTCCGGGACCGGCACAACTCGACTTACCTTTACTTACACCCCAGCCGCCACCCTAAACGTGGAGGCGCTGAAAACAGCGCTTTCCGGAGCACTTGTCGGCACCATCAGCGACCTGGCAGGCAACGCAGTGGTCGCCAGCGGCTTCGACAACGTGCGTCCCTATCTGCTGGTTGGCATAGGGGCATTTGCCACGATCATGGATGCCATCACCTACGCAATACCCGGCGACACCTTGATGCTGAATCCCGGCACATACGCCGAGCAGATCATCATCGACAAGCCCCTCACCCTCCTGGGGCCCAACGCCGGCAAAACGGGCAGTGCCACAAACCGAACAACCGAGGCCCGCATCGCCATTCCCACCACCGCCAGCCCAGGCACGCCGCTGGTAACCATTGCCGATGGCGTGAATGGCGTCACCCTGGATGGCCTGCAATTGGATTGCCCGGACACCACGCTGCCGAACTATTTTTACCTAATCTCCGCGACACAAGCCAACAATCTCACGATCCGCAATAATAAAATGTACGGTTCGGAGATTCCTGTTTACATTCTTGGCAGCAGCAATGCAAGCGGCCTTCTGATTGAGAGGAATCAGATCAATGGCGGCCCCAATGTCAACAGCTCTTTCAACCGCGGGCTCTACATCCGCAACACAGCCGGAACGATTCAAGACAACGCAATCACCAACATGTCCGTTGGTATTCAGTTCATGCCGCAGGCGAATCCCACGCCAAGCACCATCCAGCGAAACACCATCTCTGCAGGACTGGTGGGGCTCTATGCCAACGTTCAATCCAATGGTTCGGCTCCGGTCCAGTGGAGTCAGAATGTCATCACGGTAGCCGCCAATAATCGGACAGGCACCCGCTCAAGGGTCAACGGAGCCTTCACAACTCCGGTGGTTTTCCGCGGCATTCAGGTGAGCAACCTGGGCACAGCGGGGGCCAGCGACCCTCCCCAGATGACGTTCAGCGAAAACATCATCAACGCCTCGCGTATTGCTGGAACGGTATACAACTCCACCGAACTTGAATCCCTCTGGCTCAGCGCCAGCTACGGCTCCGGCGATGCCATCTTCACCAACAACAGCTTCACCGGCTGGACCAACGCCGTAAGCAGTTTCTTCCCCACCACCGTTGACATGTCGACCAACTGGTGGGGAAGCAACGTGGAAAGCACGATCGCCGCTGGCCTGGCCAGCGTGGCTACAGGCCAGATTGATTTCGGTCCGTTCCTGCTCTCCGGCACGGACAGCGATAGCACCACTCCCGGCTTCCAGCCCGATTTCTCCGCCCTGGCCGTTACCCCTCTGGGCGGACAGTTTGGCGCCAGTGGCCGTGTGCAGGAAGCGCTGAACCGGGTGGCCCCGGGCGGCAGCGTCACCCTGCTGAGCGGGGCCTACGCCGAAGGCACCGTGCGCGTGAACCGCGCCAACCTCACCGTCCTTGCCGAAGCCGGGGTGAGCGGTGTCTCCTTCCTCCTCGACGCCGCCGACTCCCTCACCCTCGGTGGTGCCGGCGACCTGGCCATCACCGGCAACGCCAACGCCAACACCTTCGTGGCCAATGCGGGCAGCAACACCTTCAGCGGACTGGCCGGCGCTGATGTGTTCCGCTTCAACGCCAGCGCAGCCGGCGTGATCAGCGGCACCTCCTTCGACACAATCACCGACTATCAGGGCAGCAGCGGCGACCGCCTCGACCTCGAAGGCGTCCCCCTCATCCCCGCCAATGCCGCGGGCATCGATGTTTCGGCCGCCACGCCGGAAGCCGATACGATCACCGGAGCCATCAGCCAGGGTGTTCTCAGCCTTTCCGGGGCCACCGCCAATCTCAACACGGTGGAGGAATGGCTGAGCGCCGCGCGCATCATCGTCACCGCGCCGCAGCAGACCGCCGCCTTCACCCTGGCTGGTGACACCTACATCTTCCAGGAAAACGGAGCCAACGACCTGCTGATCCGGCTGCAAAACGTCTCCGGCATCACAGGGTTCAGCAGCAGCGACGGCAGCGGCTCGCAGGTCTGGGTTCTCTGAGTCCACTCCCCAGCCTGTCCGGCGATCGGAACGGCCACCGGCCAGCAGGTCTGCCAAGAGGTCTGCCAGCAGGTCAGCCCTGGTCAGCCTGACAACCCGTTCCGCTGCCTACAATCCCCCCACCCGGCCCCGCTCCCCCATGACCCAGCTGGAAACGCGCACCGAGCCGATGGTGGTCAACTTCGGCCCCCATCACCCCTCGATGCACGGGGTTCTGAGGCTCGTGGTCACCCTCGATGGCGAGGATGTGATCGATTGTGAGCCGGTGATCGGCTATCTCCATCGCGGCATGGAGAAGATCGCGGAAAATCGCACCAGCATCATGTACGTGCCGTACGTGAGCCGCATGGATTACGCGGCCGGCATGTTCTACGAAGCGATTGTTGTTAACGCCCCCGAGCGACTGGCCGACATTCCGGTACCAAAGCGCGCCAGTTACATCCGCGTGTTGATGCTGGAGCTCAACCGCATCGCCAACCACCTGTTGTGGCTCGGCCCCTTCCTCGCCGACGTGGGTGCCCAGACACCGTTCTTTTACATCTTCCGCGAACGGGAGATGATCTACGACCTCTGGGAGGCAGCCACGGGTCAGCGGCTGATCAACAACAACTACTTCCG
>CAIVPT010000237.1 GCA_903907855.1 uncultured Synechococcaceae cyanobacterium
ATGGCGTTGCTGCCGTCGGAGGGGGCGGCCTGGGCGGCGTTTCAGGCCCTGGGACACCGGCCGGAGGAATTTCTGCGGGCCCTGGCCCAGCTGCGCGCCAGCGCCGGCGGCGATCTGGGGCCCGATCAGCTGCTGCCGGTGATCGCCACCACGTTGCGGGGCGCATCCGCCGACCTGGAGCTGCTCAAAGTGGAACAGATCGGCGGGCTGGCCTCGGCGGTCTTCGATCGGGTGGCGGCAAGCGAGGGGCCGGCACGGGGCTTGTTCTCGGCGGAGGCAGCCGCAGCCTTCAGCGCCACCCTCCGCCGGCCGGTGCGCGTGGAGGAGATCCAGCCGGTGGTGCAGGAGATCTGGCGCCAGCGGCGGGGGCAGGGGTGAGCTCGGGATCGGCCCGCAGGGCCAGGATCTGGCCGGCCGCCAGGCCACCGTCGTTGATCGGCAGCCGCTCGGGCCAGTAGGGGCGCAGGCCTTGGGCCCGCAGGGCGGCGATCAGTCCCTCCAGCAGGCGGCGGTTCTGGAAGCAGCCGCCCGCCAGGGCCACCGGCACCGGGCCCGCTGCCGCCGCGGGCTCCCCGGCCTGCGCCACCGCCGCCGCCACAACCGCCGCCGCAACCGCCGCCGCCAGACCCGCCACCAGGCCGTTGTGGAAGCGGGCGGCGCAGACGGCCACGGGCTCGGCGGCGGCGATGTCGTCCAGCAGGGCGCTGAGCAGGGGCTGCCAGTCGAGGCGAGGGGGAGCGCCCGGCCGCAGCGGCAGGGGATAGGCACCCACCGGTTCAGATGCCGGGTCCGTCAACGGATCGGCAGCCTGGTCGGCCGCCGCCTGCAGCGCCAGGCCCGCCTGGGCCTCGTGGCTGGCGACGTTCACCAGCCCCAGCAACGCCGCCACCGCATCAAACAGGCGGCCGGCGCTGGAGGTGAGGGGGGCCTGCAGGCCGCTTTGCAAGGCGCTTTGCAGCAGGGTCAGCTCCCCTGGCGAGAAGGCCTCGCGCACGGCGGCAGCGCCCGAATGGCCGAGCAGGCCGGCCGTGTGCAGCAGACCCAGGGCCGAACGGCGGGGCTCCCGCATCGCCCGTTCCGCACCAGGCAACGGGAACGGCCGCAGGGAGGCCAGTCGCCGTGCCCCCTCGGGCTCCAGCCAGAGCAGCTCGCAGCCCCAGAGGGGAGCGGCGTCTTCGCCATCGCCCTCGCCCTGGCCTTCGGGGTCGCCGTATCCCAGACCGTCGAGACACAGCGCCAGGCACGGCAGCCCCAGACCGTGCTCAGCCACCACCGCCAGCCCGTGGGCCCGGTGGTGGGCGATTCGCCGCAGGGGCAGCGCCGATCCCCCGCCCGTCTCCGTCAGCAGGGAGGGCGCCTCCTGGTGGCTGCCGTAGCCCGGATGGCCGTCGACCGCCACCGCCGCCAGCGAGGCCCCCTCCCGCCGCAGCAGCTCGAGCACGCCCCGCCGCCAGAGGCCATGGGCGCGGGCATCCGCCAGATCCCCCAGGTGGGGCGCCAACCACAACCGATCGCCCACCGCCAGGGCCGGGGCGCTCTTGAGGTCGCCGCCCAGGGCCACCACGGCGGGGCCGGCGGCGGCCAACGGCAGGGCTGCGGGGGCATACCCGCGGGCGCGTCGCAACAGCGCTGGCCGGCCATCGATCAGCTGCAGCACCGAATCATCCAGCGGACGGGCGATCGGGCGGTTGTGCACCAGGAAGGCATCGGCGATGCCCGACAGCCGCGCAACCGCCTCCGCCGGATCGATGCAGAGGGGTTCGCCGCTGCGGTTGCCGCTGGTCGCCACCAGCGGCCCGCCGACCTCCCGAGCCAGCAGCAGGTGCAGCGGCGAGGCCGGCAGCATCACCCCCAGCGCGGGCGCTCCCGGCGCCACCCCCGGCAGAACCGCCGCGTGGCGGGTTTCCGGGCAGGGCAGCAGCACGATCGGCGCCGCCGGATCCACCAGCGCAGCCTGCTCAGCCGGCGTTGGCGTCAACAGGGCCGCCAGCTGGAGGGGATCGTGCACCAGCAGGGCGAAGGGCTTGTGGGGCCGCCGCTTGCGCTGCCGCAGCCGCGCCACCGCCGCCGCCGCCGCGTCGCAGGCGACCACCAGCAGCTGGAAACCGCCCACCCCCTGCAACGCCAGGATGCCGCCCGAGCGCAGCAGGGCCACCGCCGTCGTCAACGGGTGTGCATCGGGCGCCTGACCCGCCTCACACGGCACATACGGCTCGCCCGTCTCGCTAGCCCACGCCCTCCCCTGGGCATCGAGCAGCTGCAGCCGCGGCCCACAGGCGGGGCAGCCGATGGTTTCGGCATGGAAGCGCCGATCGGCCGGATCGGTGAACTCGCGGCGGCAGGCGGCGCAGAGGCGGAAGCGGGCCAGGCTGGTGCGGCCGCGGGCGAAGGGCTCGGCGGTGGCGATCGAATAGCGCGGTCCGCAGGCGCTGCAGCTCAGAAACGGGTAGCGGAAGCGGCGATCGGCCGGATCGAGCAGCTCACGGCGGCAGTCGGCGCAGGGGGCCCGATCGGGCGACACCGACGGGGCCACCAGGCCGGCGCCCAGCGCCACCGGCCGGGCGGCCCGGATCCGCAGCCCCCGCGGCCCCGGCGACCGCGGTTCCAGCCAGCGCTCTTGCCACCGCTCCACCCGCGCCGCCGCTGGCACCACCGCCTCCAAACGCTCCAGAAACCGCTCCAGGGCAAGCCGCTCCCCCTGCAGATCGAGCACCACCCCACCGGCCCCATTCGCCAGCGACCCCACCAACCCCAGCTCCGACGCCAGCTGCCACAGCCGCGGCCGCAGCCCCACCCCCTGCACCACCCCGAAGCCGCGCAGCTCCAGCCGGGCCAGGGACGGGGCGGTGGGATCAGGATCTGCGGGATCAGGATCTGCCGGATCAGACACGTCGGACGTCAACGGGAAAGCGCATCAATCCACGAGCAGGGCTTGTAGCAGATCCTGCCGCCAGCGTCCCGCCGCACGGTCGTAGAGGCCGAAACCGGCGCCAAACTCCCAGTAGGCCCAGCCGAAGCCCCGCGCTTCCGCCTGCTGGCGGATGAAACGGGTCCAGGCGAGGCGCGATGGCTGGGGCGCCTTGGAGTAAGCACCAAATTCCCCCAGCAGGATCGGCACCTGGGTCTGGCGACTCCACTGGGCAACGCCATCGAAATCCGCCACCACCTGGGCGCACTCGGCCTCGTTAGCCGTCCAGGTGGTGCCAAGCCAGGCATCACTACCCTCCATCCATTCAGCCCCCTGATGGGTGAACTTGAAGGGTTGGTAGTAATGGAATGTGGCGATCAAACCAGGGTCGTTCGGCAGCGTGAGAACGGGGAGTTGATCGAGGGAATTCCAGTTGCCGCCCCCCAGGATCAGGGGGCGTGTGGGATTGCTCTGACGGATGATGGGGATGAGCCTGGTGGCAAGCTGCCCCCAGAGGTTGGTGTCACAGGCGCCGTTGGGCTCGTTGAGGAGCTCGAAGAACAAGCTGGCGGGAGCCCCCGCATAGTGGCTGGCAATCTGCCGCCAGAGGGCCTGCAGCCGCAACTCCTGACCGCGAGGATCGGCAGCCATCTCCTCGTAGTGGTGGATATTCAGAATCACAGCCAGACCCCGCTCGATCGCCCAGCGGGCGACCTCATCAATCCGGGAGAAGAAGCTGGGCTCGATGGCGAACGGCTCGACTTGGCCAGCGTGGGCACTCCAGCGGATCGGAATCCTGACGGCACTGAAGCCGGCGTTACGGATCAGATCGAAGTGCTCGGGCTTGATCAGGAAGCCCCACTCCCCCTCCCGCGGCGCCTCCAGCGTATTGCCCATGTTCACGGTGCGCCGAAGCTGGAGGATCGCCTCTTGGGGGGTCATGGGACGCCAGATCCAGGGTTATCTCTGCTCAACCTATCCAGCGTGAGGCGTAGTGGGCGGAGGCAGCGGAATCCAGGCATTCACTGTGGGATTGGGTATTGCCTGAGCTCGGAGGCATGGGAGAGCAACACCATCCAGAGGCCCAGACCAGCGATCACCCGCCTGATTGCTGCCTGCGTGGGAAAGAGTGGGGGAAGCTACCGCCAGGGCAATCAGCCTTTCCCGGTTGACACCTCCGCCACCAACTCGCGCATCACGCCGTCGTAGGCGAGCCGCTCCAGCAGGTCGGTCCTGGCGGTGTCGGGGCTGGGGCGGCGGCGGCCATCCACCAGGTGAACCCGGTCGCCTTCCAATTGGGCGGCGGCTCCGTAAGTGCTGGCGAGCACGTGCACCACCCCATCGCCGGGAAGCAGACCCTGGTCGCAGAGATGGGTGTAGAGGCGGGCCTCCGCTTCGATGCCCTCCATGCCGCCGATGCAGAGGGCGGAGCGGGGCTGGGTTTCCAGCAGCATCTGCAGGCGCATCACCAGAAGTGCTTCGCACTGGGCTGGGGAGGCGCCGGGGTCGGCCTGCTTCGGCAGCCAGGTATCGATCCACTCGGGAGTGAGGCCCAGACGTTCGGCGATTGGCGCCCCCTGCCACTGGAGCTCGGCAAGGGTGCTGGGGGTCCAGCGC
>CAIVPT010000238.1 GCA_903907855.1 uncultured Synechococcaceae cyanobacterium
GTCTTCTGCGCCCGAAAGCACGAACACATCCGCCTCCTGCGGATCGGTGCTCCAGTCGCGGTAGCGGGGCAGGCCCTTGTCGGTCTTGCGGGTGATCGCCGGCAGCGCCAGGCTCCATCCGAACCCGAAGGGCCCGTTGCCGGCGCCGGAGTCGTAGCTCAGGCTGAGCTGCGGCCCGAAGCCGCTGCGCCCCGGACTGGTGGCGATCGGCACGCTCATCGAGCCGCTGCCGGTGACCGGGTTGGCGGCGAACTTCTCGCCCATGCCTCGGATCGCGCCGCCCCCCTTGGGCAGGGAGATGCTGGGGGGTTGGATCTGATGGCTCTGCCCCTGGCTGCTGTCACCCCCGGGACCCTGCATCGCCCGTCCTTCGGATCTGGGTTGACCAGTCCCGGACATGGGGGCGTCCATCGGAGGATGCAGAGCGGTTCTTCTGTTATGGCCACGGCGCTGGGACGACGCCACAACACAGCCGCCCGTCATGCAAATCAAGGATGTTTCTTCACCTGGTCAGCACGAGATCAGGCTCTCTGTATTGACTGCGACAGGTTGATCCTGATCTGCCAGCGGCCTCTGGCGAGGATGTTGCGCGCGGAGCAAGAGATGGCAACGGCTGCTATCAATCACTGCCTCTGGCAATGGCCCTGACCCCACCAGCAGCCCGTGCCCACCACCCGCCGCCGCAGGTCAGTCACCTCCAGTAGCCCTACCTGCCTGCCAGCGCCGCAGCCCCAAGCCCCTGCTGAGCCCCCTTGGCTCGAGCACCCCACCCTCTCCGGCCTTCGAGACCGCCTTCAGCTGGTCTACGACTGCTGGACCCTGCTGAAGCTCGAAGACGGCACCAGCCGCCGGCCGGTGTACATCCCCCGCGGCATCGAAGAGCCCGAGACCTGCTACATCAAGCGCCTGTGCCCGCCCCACCGGCTTCTATCGCGATGCCCTGCGCACCTACGCGGGGATGCTGTCGCGGCTGGCCTGGCAGGAGCTCCCCGACTCGCTGCCCCGTGTGGCCTACGGGTGGAGTGCTGATTCCGGAAGGCAACACCGCTCGGCGCCCCAACACTCCACCGCCTTGCGCCGATCCCTCACCAGTCTGAGGCCCGCCTGCCGTCGGGCCTCTTAGGGATTCGGTCCCGCCGCTGCGCCGGGGCTGTTGTTTGGGGGGGATGGCACCAGCTCCTGGAGGCGCCGATGGGTTGGGAGGCCTGCAGCTGAGCTGTTGCCGCCGGATCCTGGCGCCCCGCCAGTAGTCGTCTGGAAAGAGCACCGTGGTGAGTGGGCCTTCCCCCTCCCCACGGATGTCGTCGGTGATTACCCAGAGCTTGCCGTGCTCCGAAGTGCTGTAGCTGGAGAAAAGCCGCCCGTAGCCGGTGCGCGCGGCCTCGTCGTTGGCGGCCATGTCGTCCTCGCTGATGTCGCCCCAGTCGCCCGCGGCATGGCGATCGAGCAGGGCGGTGATCTGGTGGTGGGGCACGGCGGCAGCCACCGCGGCGGTGGCCACCACACGGCCAAGGTTGTGGCGCATGGTCGGGTGAGCGGAGGGAAGGGAAGCGGGGCCCACTGGAGCCCCGCGTGGATGTGGCATCAGCGTGCCGAGCTCAGGCCGTTCGGGCCTGGCCTTGCCCCAGCCCCTGCGCCAGATACTGCTGAATCCAAGCCCGGTGCCGCTGCTCGGTGATCAGCCCCGCGATCGAAGTCGTGGATTCCGGCACCTGGAAGGCGGATCGGAAGGCACGGGAGAAGGCGGCCAGCTGGGGCGGCAGCAGGCCCCGGATCAGGTCCTGCAGGGAGCGGATGGTGGGCGGATCCAGCGGGGCATGGGGCGCGGGGCCCTGGGCCACGGGTGCCGCCGCCTGGGGCCGCCGCACCACCCCATTGGCAGCCTGGGCCGGCTGGTGGCCCGCTTGCTGGGCGGGCGCCCCACTCACCTGCCGCTGGCTCTTGTCGTACAGCGCCAGGCCAAATGGATTGCCGAATGTCACCAGAGCCCGCTTCATGGCGTCGGTCTCGGCTTCCTTGATGGCCGATTCATGGGCCAGGCCGAGGTCCACGTCGATGCCGTGGCCGGCGCCGGTGCCCTCGCGGATCAGCAGGCCTCGATCTCCGGCGTTCACCGTGATGCGCACGCGGGCGATGTAGGTCACGCCCCAGCCCTCTTTCTGCGGCCGGCCCTCGCTCTTGCTGCCGATGAGGCGCTGGGCCTGGGTCACGCACTGGCAGGAGAGGGTCTGGCGTTGCCAGCCGTCGTGGCCAAAGATGCGGTTCGCCTCCTCGATCAGCACCCAGCCCTGGAGGTAATTGACGCGGCCCCGGCCCTGCTCGCGGGAGCTGATGCGGGCACGATCAAGGGGGGCCGAGAGGGCCGCGATCTGGTCCGGCGAGAAGCCTGCAGGGCGGGCCTCGGTCGCCCCCGCGGGGCTCTGGGGCTTGGCGGCCTGCGGGCGTTCGCTGGCGTCGGCCTCGCGCAGGAGCTGGATCACGCCGGGCTGGCCGGGGCGTTGGGCAGGCGGCCGGTGGCCGTTGGTGGTGTGGCCGTTGCCGTTGGTGCCGGCGGGAGTGGTGGAAATGATCGTCATGGCAGAAATGCAGAAATCGCAAGAAGTGGAAGCAAGA
>CAIVPT010000239.1 GCA_903907855.1 uncultured Synechococcaceae cyanobacterium
CGCGCCAGGTTTTCCACGACTCCTTTCCCCCAGCCGAGCTCCTCTTGTTTGCGGTGGATGGATTCGCCCAGATCCCAGTAGAGAGCGAGCAGCTCCTTGTTAACAGCCTGCAGGGCCCGCAACTGGCCCTGGCGGATGCGCGCCTTCACCTCCAGCAGAAAGCCGACATAGCCCTGATCGCTGGTGTGCCCGCTCATGCTCATCCCAGCAACCCCCCAATCCTCGCCAGCACCTCTGCAGCCTCCACATCCAGCGCCGCAATCTCCGCCAGGATTTCCTGCGGGCTGCGCAACTCCGTGGCCTCAGCGGCATTCGGGTTCTTCACCGAAAGATCCCAGCTCTGCCGATCGATCGCCTCCACCTCCACGCTCCAGCTCTTGGCGGAATCGGCGAAGCTTTGCTGCAGCTCCACAAACTCCGCCAGGTCGCGGTCGTTGAGGGGGTTGGTCTTGCCCAGGTTGCGGCCGGGATCGAGCTGGTAGAACCACACCCTGCGGGTGGGGGCTCCCTTCTCGAAGAACAGCACCACCGTTTTCACGCCGGCGCCCTGGAAGGTGCCGCCGGGGCAGTCGAGCACGGTGTGCAGATTGCACTCCTCCAGCAGCTTCTGGCGCAGGGCCACCGAGGCGTTATCGGTGTTGGAGAGGAACGTGTTCTTGATCACTACGCCGGCCCTGCCTCCAGCCCGCAGCAGGCGGATGAAGTGCTGCAGGAATAGAAACGCCGTTTCACCGGAGCGGATTGGAAAGTTCTGCTGCACCTCCTTCCGTTCGCTGCCGCCGAAGGGTGGAGTGGCCAGGATTACATCGAAACGGTCCCGCTCCTGAATATCGCTGAGGTTCTCTGTGAGGGTATTGACCCGCTGTATGTCGGGTGCCTCGACGCCATGCAGGATCATGTTCATGATCGCAATCACATAGGCGAGGCTCTTTTTCTCCTTGCCGGTGAACGTGCGTGTCTGCAGCGTGTCGAGATCGGCGGTGCTGAGCTCACGGCCGCTGGCGCCGCCCTTGCGCATGTACTCGAACGCTTCGCACAGGAAGCCTGCGGAGCCCACGGCCGGGTCATACACCGTCTCGCCGATCTGGGGGTTCACCACCTGCACCATCGCCCGGATCAATGGCCGGGGCGTGTAGTACTCGCCGCCGTTGCGGCCGGCGTTGCCCATCCGCTTGATCTTTTCCTCATAGAGCATCGAGAGCTCGTGCTTCTCCGCCTGGGAGCGGAAGCGCAGACCATCGATGAGATCGATGATCTCGCGCAGGTTGTAGCCGCTGGAGATCTTGTTGCGGATCTCACCGAAGATCTCGCCGATCTTGTATTCGATCGTGTTGGAGCCGCTGGCCCGCTCCTTGAACCGCTCCAGGTAGGGAAACAGCCGCTGGTTCACGAAATCGCGCAGGTCGTCGCCGGTGAGGGCGGCGTGGTGATCCAGCTGGCCGTTGGCATCCTTCGGCGCCGCCCAGCTGTTCCACCGGTAGGCCTGCTCCAGGATCGGGTTTGGGCTGCGACCCTCTAGCGCGGCCATGGCGGCGCGGTCATCCTCCAGGCCGTCGAGGTATTTGAGGAACAGCAGCCAGGAGGTCTGCTCGGTGTAGTCGAGCTCGGTGCCGCAGCCAGCCTCCTTGCGCAGGCAGGCGTCGATGGCGCGGAAGGCCGTCTCGAAGCTGCTGGCGGTGGAGCTGCTGGAACCACGGGTTTGGCGCGTGCGGCCGGCGGGGCGTTCGCCATTCCGGGCTGTGGGGGGTGAAGCGCCTTCCGCATCAGTCAGCGCGACGGACCCACCACGGCCCCGGCCGGGCAGGATCAGCCCGCGGTTCAGCAGCAGGGCTTTGACTGTGTCGTAGGTGCCCTCATCCCACTCGAGCACGTCGCGAAGCCGGCCGTTGCCAGCGGAACCCCCCAGTGCCGCGAGGGCACCAAGGAAGTCGTCGTGAAGCTCCTCGTTGCTGCCGGCGTCGCTCAGCGGAGTTGCAGCGGCGTAAGCCAACGGTTGGATCATGACATCATCCGAAGCAGCTTATCAGGCGTGCAATCGGGCTCAGGGTTGCTTGCGTTGGGCTGATTGCAGGTAGGCGGATAGCAGGGGATGTATTCACTAGATCGCCATGATTAGATCATCTCGAGGGCCCAGCCACGAAATGCAGCCTGCTGTGTTGTAGGTACTTATTGGGAGTTGTTATAGAGTTTGACGCGGAGCGAAATGAGGCCCAGTCCGGCTACGGCGCCGATTGCTAGGCCAAGATAGCCACCCGCAAGAAATCCAATAGCGACAACCAGAGCGGCGGTGATTTGTTGCATCCATCGGATGACTTGGTTGGCGCTTGCCTGCTGCCGTTGCAGGCTGGCTGTTCTTATTCGTCTCTTTAGCTTGTAGATTTCTGAGTGTGTTCTTGCGCTTTCAGTCGCACCGCTTCCGCTTCGATTGCCCCGAGGGGTGTTTGTGGGATTGGGGTGAGTTGCGTTGAACTCAGGGATCCAGGATCGTGGTACTTCGTGCCCGTACTTCATTCTGCGGTTGCGTTCTTCTGACGTCATGGATTCCTAGTTGCCTCTCTGCATCCTATCGAGGGGAGTGGGCACCCAACAAAAAGCCCCCTCCAGAGGAGGGGGCAGAGCTCCGGCCAAAGCCGGTTGGGGGATTCCAGAAGAGATGGGGCTCAGCTTACGCCGGGCCCGCTCAGCCTCAGCCTCAGCCGATGGCGGGGGCGGTGAGGGCCACAGGGGTGGCTTCGGCCGCAGCCAGGTCGAGGGGGAAGTTGTGCGCATTGCGCTCGTGCATCACTTCCATGCCCAGAC
>CAIVPT010000240.1 GCA_903907855.1 uncultured Synechococcaceae cyanobacterium
CGCCCTGCTGAACGCCTGCCTCGACCGCATCAGCGAAGTCACCGACGAGCTGAAGCGCCTGATGAAGGAGTTCGAGAAGGAGCTGGCGGTGCTGCGCGGCCGCGTGGATGGCCTGGAGGCCAAGGTGGGTGAGCTGGAGGCTACCCAGTTCTCCACCACCACCAAGCTGCGCGGCGACACCCGCTGGGTGCTCGGCGCCCTCAACTACAGCGGCAACCAGGCCGAAGACGGTGTCTATGGCACCAACGGCAAGTTCGTCAACCTGCGCGAAGCCCTCACCTTCAACTACGACGTTCGTCTGAACTTCGACACCAGCTTCAGCGGTAAGGATCTGCTGCGCACCACCCTGCGGGCCGGCAACTTCCGCGACAGCGGCTTCAGCAGCTCCAACGCGGTCTCCCCGCTGGCCAACCTCGACGCCGCCTTCGAGGAGAGCTGCGGCACCGGCACCGATTGCGGCGACGTGGTGGCGATCAACCGCCTCTTCTATCGCTTCCCGATCGGCTCCAGCTTCACCGCCGTGGTGGGTGGCCGCATGCGTCAGGACGACGGTCTGGCCGTCAAGCCCAGTGTCTACACCGCCGACAAGATCCTCAAAATCTGGGACTTCAACGGCGCCCCCGGTGCCTATAGCCAGCTCCTCGGTGCCGGCGGTGGCCTGTGGTGGAAGCAGCCCGGCAAGACCGGCTTCAGCTTTGGTGGTGTCTACGTTTCCGCCAACGGCGACGCCGGCTCCCCCAACAGCGAAGCCTGCAACAGCTACAACGGTGATTGCGGCGGCATCGGCAACAGTTCCTCCCAGCAGAGCGGCACCCTGCAGCTGGCCTACACCGGCAAGGGCTGGAACCTCACCGGCGCCTACACCTACAACAGTGCCGGCGTGAACATTGCTGGTACGCCCCTCAGCCAGGCCCTGCTGCCGAACGTTTACAACGGCAATGGTTCCGGCCGGGTGAATTCCTGGAGCGTGGCCGGTTACTGGCAGCCCTTGGAAAATGGTTGGTTCCCCTCCCTCAGCGCTGGCTGGGGTTACAACGATTACCAGTACGGCGGCACGGTGGATTCCACCACGCTGTTGGTGGATTCGGCCGCCAGCCAGTCGTGGTATGTGGGCCTGAATTGGCGTGATCTGTTCGCCAAGGGCAACGCCCTCGGTTTCGCAGTCGGCCAGCCCACCTTCATCACCTCGCTCACGGGCATCGACGGGGACGACATTGACACCAACGATGGCAACTATGCCTTCGAGGTGTACTACAAGTTCCAGGTGACCGACAACATCGCCGTCACCCCGTCCCTGTTCTGGCTCTCCCGGCCCCGTGGTGCCCTCACCACCGCCGGCTCCAGCGCCAAGACCGTCATCACCGATCCCTCCTTCAGTGATGGCGACGACTTCGGCACCCTCGGCGGCCTGATCCAAACCACCTTCCGGTTCTGATCACCCCTTCGCCCTGCCAGCCCCCCGTCACCGGGGGGCTTTTTTCATGGCCCGCCTGGCTGATGATGGGCGCTGCCTTTCCGCTGTCGTTTTGCTGCCTTGCCTCCGTCCCGTCGCCCCGCCAGCGATCCCTATGCCGTGCTGGGGGTAACGCCGGAGGCCTCCCCCGCCGAAATCAAGGCCGCCTATCGCTCCCTGGTGAAGCGCCACCACCCCGATGCCGGTGGCGATGCCCAACGCATCGTGGATCTCAATGCGGCCTGGGAAGTGCTGCGGGAGCAGGTGCGCGGCGGGTCGGCAGCCGCCCCCACCAACGGCACCAACGCCCCCGCCCCTGGCTCAGCCCGCGCCGGCCGCCGCCGCAGCAGCAGCAACGATCGCCTTCTGGCGGAATGGCTCGACCAGGTGTACGCCCCGATCGAGCGGCTGCTTGGCCAGGTGATCGACCCCTTCCCCGCCCAGCTGCGGGCCCTGGCCGACGATCCCTATGACGACCGGCTGATGGATGCCTTCTGTGCCTTCCTCGCCCAGAGCGAGAAGAGGATGGAGAAGGTGGAAAGCCTCTATCGCTCCCGGATATGCCCTGCCTCAGCCCAGGGTTTTGGCCTCAGCCTCTACCACTGCCTCGGCCAGGTGCAGGACGCCCTGGCAGAACTCGAGCGCTACACGATGGGTTACGTGGATGGCTACCTGCACGACGGGCGGGAGATGCTGCGGGAAGCGGGCCTGCGATTGCTGCGCCTCCAGGAGGAGCGCCGCCGCCTGGAGATCTGAGGGCCGCCGTGCCCTCTTCCGCCGCGCTCCTGGTCTTCAGCCGCTCCAGGCCTCCAGCTGGTCGAGCCGCAGCCACACATCGGGCACCGGGCGGCGCCAACGCAGTTGGGCGTACTCCCCGCGGATGGCCAGGATCTCCCCCGGCCCCTCCATCACGTAGGCAGGCAGCTCGGGATCGCTGGCCTCCGCCTCCAGGCTGCCCCGGTAGGCCGTGACGTTCAGCCGCACCAGGGAACCCTTCTTGAGCGCCGGTGCGGGGGTGGGTGCGGCGGAGGTGGTGGGCTCGGCCATGACAGGCGATGGAGGTACCGGCAGGCTAGGGCGGCCGCTTCACCCCCGGGTCGTTGAGCTTCACCCTCTCCCTGCTGCTCGCCGTCTTCGGAGCCCTGCTGCTCGTGGCGGTTCTCCTCGACGACATCGCCGCCCGCCTGCGGGTGCCGGGCATCCTGCTGGTGCTGCTGCTGGGGCTGCTCACCACCAACGATGTCGATGCCCTGCCGACGGGCCCCAGCCAGCTCCTCTCCCTGGAGCAGGCCGACCAGATCTCCCAGCTGGCCCTGGTGCTCGTGCTGTTCTTCGGCGGACTGACCAGCAACTGGCAGGAGTTGCGCAGCGTGCTGCGCCCGGCCCTGCGCCTGGCCACCCTCGGATCGCTGCTGACGGCGGGCCTGGTGACAGCGCTGGTGCTGCTGTTGGGCCAGCTGCCGATCACCGCCGTTCATCCTGCGTTCCCGGTAGCCCTGTTCATCGGGGCGATGGTGTGCAGCACGGATGCCTCCGCCGTGCTCGTGCTGCTGCGCCCCCTGGCGGGCCATCTTCCCCGTCGCCTGATCGACCTGATCGAATGCGAGTCGGCCTTCAACGATCCGGTGGCCGTGGTGATCGCCGGCGTGGCCCTGGTGCTGGCCACGGGCCATGGGGTCGCGGACCCCACCACCTTGCTCATCTCCGGCTTGCGCCAGTTCCTGCTCGGCGCCCTGCTCGGCTTCCTGGGGGGCAGCCTGGCGGCTCAGATGCTTGTGCACAGCCCGCGCCTGCGCCATCCCGCCCTGCTGGCGGTGGTGAGCCTGGCGGTGTTGATGCTGCTGGTGGGGGCGACCCAGCTGCTCGGGGGAAGCGGCATCCTGGCCGCCTATGTGGCCGGTCTGGTGCTGGGCAACACCCCCGGCTGCGACCGGGGAGTGCTGGAGCAGACCCATGCCGGCTTCGCGAAGATGGCCGAGCTTGGCTTGTTCCTCTGCCTGGGGTTGGTGGTAGACCCCGCCCACGTGGTGCGGGATGGCCTGTGGGTGCTGGTGTTGTTCCTGGTGATGCAGCTGGCCCGCTGGCTGATGGTGGAGGCGGTGCTTCTGCGCAGCGAATTCCGGCGTGCCGATCGCCTGATGATCACCGCCTCCGGCCTGAGGGGCGCGGTGCCGATCGCCCTGGCCATCCAGGCGGCCTCCTCCACCGCGGTCTGGGGGCGGGAGATGCCGCCCCTTGCCCTGGGGGTGGTGCTCCTCGGACTGGTGCTGCAGGGTTTTTCGCTGGTCCCCCTCGCCCGGCGCCTCGGCCTAGCCTCGGCGGGCTGATTCAACGGGGACGAAGGGTGCGCCTGCTGCTGCTGGGGAGTTCGGGATTCGTGGGGCGAGAGCTGGTGCCCTATCTGCTCGGGCTCGGTCACACCCTCACCCTGGTGAGCCGGCGGCGCCAGCCCTTTCCGCCCCGCTCCGACGACCGGCTCGCCTGCATCCAGGCTGATCCGAGTGATCCGGCTACCTGGCAGCGCGACGAGCTGCGCCAGGCCCTGGCAGCCGCCGAGGGGGTGGTGAACCTGGCGGGCGAGCCGATCGCCGAAAAACGCTGGACCCCCGCCCATCGCCAGCTGCTGCTCGACAGCCGCCTGCGCACCACATCCCTCCTCGTGGAGGCCATGGCCCGGTTGCCCCAGCCGCCGCGGGCGTTGGTGAATGCCTCGGCCGTCGGGTACTACGGCACCAGTCTCGAGGCCCGTTTCGACGAGCAGAGCCAGGCCGGTGAGGATTTTCTCGGTCAGCTGTGCCAGCGCTGGGAGCAGGCGGCCCTGGCGGCCCCCAGCCCCTGCCGGGTGGTGGTCCTGCGCCTGGGCATCGTGCTCGGCCCCGATGGCGGTGCCCTCGGCAAGATGCTGCCGGTGTTCCGGGCGGGCTTCGGGGGGCCCGTGGGCTCCGGCCGGCAGTGGATGAGCTGGATCCATCGTCACGATCTCTGCCGGATGATCGCCACGGCGCTTGAGGATCCAGCCTGGAACGGTGTCTACAACGCTGTTTCCCCAGAGCCCACCCGCATGGGGATCTTCGCCACGGCCCTGGGCCGTTGCCTGCGCCGTCCCAGCCTTCTGCCGGTGCCCGGCCCGATTCTTCAGCTGCTGCTGGGTGATGGCGCCCAGGTGGTGCTGGAAGGGCAGCAGGTGCTCCCTGGCCGCGCCCTTGCCCAGGGATTCCAGTGGCAGTACCCCGAGCTCAACGGGGCTCTCGCCGCTGCCACCACCCCAGCGCCCCGCTGATCAGTGCTGCGGCCATCAGCAGGGAGATCGCCGGGGTGAAGAGGGGCTGCCAGAGCCGCTGAAACAGCAGCAAGGCACCGTCCCGATGCCAGCCGTGCAGCAGCACGGCCACGGCGAACCACCGGGCACCGGCCAGCACCAGGAACACGTCCGCCACCAGCAACCTGTCGATCAGCTGGCGGATCTGCTGCAGCCGCTCCGGGGGGGGGGAGTCGGGAGGCGAGTCGCTCATCGGGGAGCCGTCCGGGTGAGCCCCATGATCGCTGCCGCCAGGCGGGCGCTGCCCCCCGGGGCCCCGATTCGCTCCTCGGCCAGCTGGCGCAGCTGCCGCCGCCAGTCCGGGCCCGCCTGCGGATCCGCCTGGCGCGCCAGGAGCGTGGCCGCCAGGTCGGCCGCCCGCCGCAGGCTGATCTCCTCCCCCACCGCCCCCGGGGCGCACACCACCCCAGCCCCCAGCAGGCGCCGCTGCGCTTCCGCGAAGCCGGCGGTGAACTGGGGGCCGTCGCCGGCCAGCTGCAGCACCGGGAGCCCCAGGCCCACCGCCTGTTCCGCCGCCGTGCCGGTCATCGAGAGCACCAGATCGCTGCCGCGCAGCACCGTGGCGAAGCGGCCCCAGTGCAGCTGCAGCCGCAGGGATCCGTGGCGCAGCACCAGGGTGGCACCGTCCTCGCGCATGGGGTCGGCCACCTCCTTCCCCCAGCCCAGCCGCTCCGCCAGCGCTGCCACCGCCTCTGCCGGCAGGGCCCCCACCAGGGCCGCCTGCAGCCGCAGCCGCCGCGGATCCTGCAGTGCCTCCGGCAGGTTCGCCAGCACCCGCAGCATCAGCGTGAGGTTGCGGGCCGCCTCCGGTAAGCGGCTGCCGGGCAGCAGCGCCAGCGACTGGCGCCCGGAGGCGGAGGGGGAAGGAGCCGAGTCGCCTTCTTTCTGCCCCTTTCCCCCGGCGGCCACCAGATCGAGGAAGGGGTTGCCCAGGAAGGTCACCGGACGCCCCAGCTGGCCGCTCAGATCCGCGGCGGTCAGCGCATCCCGGCTCCAGATCGCCCGCCAGCAGCGGGCCCGCAGCAGCCAGCCGCAGGGGAAGGGCAATCGCAATCTCCCCTCATAGTGGCTGGAGTAGGCCACCAGGTACACCGCCGCAGGCCGCCCCATCAGCCAGGCCGCCAGGACGGGCACCAGATCGCCCACCGCCACCACCAGGCCGTAGCGCCGGCGGCTGCGCCACAGCCACACCAGCCGCAGCAGCAGGTAGGAGGGCTGTCCCTGCCGCAGCTCCGTGAGACGCCCCGTCAGGCTCGTGTAGCCCAGGCCGCCGGTGCTGAATTCCCTTGTGGGGCCGCCCACCACGGCGATCCCCTCCTGCCGGTAGGCCCCCCCATGGCCCACCAACGGCATCGCCTCTACAGGCAAGCCCTGCCGGCGGAGCTCCCGACCCAGCAGCGCGCCGCTGAGATCCTCGCCGTGCCCGTTGCTCAGCAGCAGAAGCGGCCTCAATCCTGCAGCCAGCTCCGCACCTTCTCCAGGGCCTGCCAACCGGGCCGGCGGCGCAGGCCGTCGGCCATGGAGTCGGTGAGTTCCTGGCTGAGATCGGGGGCCAGCACAAGGATGCGGCGCACCATCTCCACATGCTCCCGCACCCCCTTGGCGCCGGTTTCCAGCATCGCCACGCTCAGGTTGATGCGCGCCTGGGGGTCCTGGGGATTGAGGCGCACCGCCGTGCGTGCGGACTGCAGGGCAGCCTGGGGCTGGTCGAGCAGAAGCTGGAGCCAGGCCAGGCAGGTCCAGCCGGCCGACTGGCGCGGGCTCTGGGCCGTGATTGTCAGGAAGTCGCCGATCAGCTCCTCGGGAGCCGCCCCCCCCTGATAACGGGCGATCGCCTGGTCAAACAGGGAGGTATCCGAAGGGGAGGTGGCCGTCATGGCAGCGTCGCGGCGGGCGTGTCGGTCTTCTCAGGTTCCCATGCCGGCGTAGTCGAGGGCGGTCACACCGCGAAGGAGCTGCCGCAGCCGCAGGTCTGGGTGGCGTTGGGATTGGTGAAGTTGAAGCCCCCGCCGATCAGGGCGCTCGAGAAGTCGAGCTGCATGCCGTAGATGTAAAGGAGGCTTTTCGGATCGCACACCACCTGGAAGGCGGGGGCGTCCGCCGGTTCGTAGGTGTAGACCTCGTCATCGCTGCGGATGGCGTCGCGGCCGCTGAAATCCATCGTGTAGCTCATGCCGCTGCAGCCGCCCGAGCGCACGCCGACCCGCAACACCGCCTCGCCCCCCTGCTGTTGCATCAGCACGGCCAGTTGGCGCAGGGCTGGCTCGGTGATCAGGATGCCGCGGCCCTCCCGGTCGGTGTGGGCGGGGCTGGGGGTGGCCACGGGGGCCGGGGGCGCCGTGGTGGGGGCTCCTTCACTCGACATGACAGACGGCGGCAGAGAACATCGTGACCCCACTCTAGGAAGGTGACCTGGGAGCAAGGAGAACTTCCTGGGGTGGAGCCCCCCGCCCCCCAGGCCGGTTCTCCCGACCCTCGGCCCTCGGCACTCCCTCCCGTCGCTCCATAGAGTCGGTGCCATCCGGGAGCAGCAGGTGCGGGTCGCCATCGTGGGGTCGGGTCTGGCGGCGTTGTCTGCCGCTGTGGATCTGGTCGATGCGGGCCACGGGGTGGATCTCTATGAAGCACGCCCCTTCATGGGCGGCAAGGTGGGCAGCTGGGTGGATGACGATGGCAACCACATCGAGATGGGGCTGCACGTTTTCTTCTACAACTACGCCAATCTCTTTGCCCTGATGGGCAAGGTGGGCGCCCTTGACAACCTGCTGCCAAAGGAGCACACCCACCTGTTCGTGAACCGGGGCGGCGATCTGCGCGCCCTTGATTTCCGCTTTCCCGTCGGCGCCCCCTTCAACGGTCTCAAGGCGTTTTTCACCACACCCCAGCTCTCCTGGATCGACAAGCTGCGCAACGCCCTGGCCCTGGGCACCAGCCCGATCGTGCGGGGTCTGGTCGACTACGAGGGGGCGATGGGGGTGATCCGCGATCTCGACCGCATCAGCTTCCGTGACTGGTTCGTGGGCCACGGCGGCAGCGAGCACAGCATCGAAAGAATGTGGAATCCGATCGCCTACGCCCTCGGTTTCCTCGACTGCCAGCAGATCTCGGCTCGCTGCATGCTGACGATCTTTCTGATGTTTGCGACCCGCACCGAGGCCTCCAAGCTCAATTTGCTCAAGGGCTCTCCCCATCGCTGGCTCACGGGCCCGATCCTGCGCTACATCGAGGCCCGCGGCGGCCGGCTGCACCTGCGCCATCGCGTCACCGAGCTGCAGTTTGAAGAGCGTGACGGTGCCCCCCTGGTGACCGGCCTGACGCTGGGCACCCCGGAGGGGGAGCAGCGGGTGGAGGCCGATATCTATCTGGCTGCCTGCGATGTGCCGGGCATCCAGCGGTTGCTGCCCTCTGCCTGGCGGCGGTATCCGCTGTTCGAGGCGATTCACCGGTTGGAGGCGGTGCCGGTGGCCACCGTCCAGCTGCGTTACGACGGTTGGGTGACCGAGCTCGGGGCCGGGCAAGAGGCAGCCGCTGCCCGCAGCAACACCCGTCAGCCGGCCGGCCTCAACAACCTTCTCTATACGGCGGACGCCGACTTCAGCTGCTTCGCCGACCTCGCCCTGGCCAGCCCGGAGGACTACCGCCGCGATGGCCTCGGCTCGCTGCTCCAGTGCGTGCTCACCCCCGGCGACCCCTGGATTCCCAGGAAGACCGAAGAAATCGTTGCCCACACCGATCGCCAGGTGCGCGAATTGTTCCCCTCCGCCCGAGATCTGCGGTTGGTCTGGAGCCATGTGGTCAAGCTGGCCCAGTCGCTCTACCGGGAAGCCCCCGGCATGGAGCCCTACAGGCCGGAGCAGCGCACGCCGGTGCCCAATTTCTTCCTCGCCGGCAGCTACACCCGCCAGGACTACATCGATTCGATGGAGGGGGCCACGATGAGCGGCCACCTTGCCGCCGCTGCTATCCTGAAGCTGCCGGTGGCTCTGGCCCAGAACGCGGCGGTCGCCTAGGAGACGCGGACATGGGACGGTGGCTCGAGCACAGTGTGACCACGGAGATCGAAGCCCCGGTCGAGCGGGTTTGGGAGGTGTGGAGCGATCTGGAGGCCATGCCCCGCTGGATGCGCTGGATCGAGTCGGTGGTGACCCTCGACGACCCCGATCTCACCGATTGGACCCTGGCGGCCCAGGGTTTCCGCTTCCACTGGAAAGCCCGCATCACCAAGCGGGTGCCCTCCCAGCAGCTCCACTGGGAATCGGTGGGCGGCCTGCCCACCAAAGGGGCTGTCCGCTTCTATCCTCTGGGCGGCCAGCGCACCGCGGTGAAGCTCACCGTGAGCTACGAGCTCCCTGCCGTACTTGCACCCCTGATGGAACCCAGCATTATGGGAGGCATCGTGACCAAAGAGCTCCAGGCCAATCTGGATCGTTTCCGTGATCTGGTGCAGGCCGGCTGACGCCATGGCGAATCCTGTCCTGCTGACCCCCGCGACCCGCCTGATCGCCAGGCTCCCGGTCCTGCCTGCCGCTTTTCTGTCGCTGCTGATGGCGGGCTGCGTTCAGCCGCCCCCCCCCGTTGATCCCAACGTCCTCCTGCCCCCGCCAGTCCGCAAGGCCCCCACGGCGGTCACGCCCGCCGGAGCCAGCGACGGCAAAACGGCCGCGGCAGCCGGCGCCAACCTCGCCCCCCTTGCCACCCCCCAACAGGTCGTGGGAGCCGTGGACCTTGGCCGTCTCGATCCCTTCGGTGCCTCGATCAGCCGGCTTCCCACGCTGATCGGGCCCGATGGCAAGCCCCTACCTGTTAACCAGGCGGGCGTTGCTCCCGGCGGTGGTGCTGCCCAGGGTGCTGCGGCTGGCGGTGCTCGGCCTGGTGGCGGCCCAGCAACGGCGGGTGGTGGAAAGGCCGCTCGCTCCATGGCTCCCCTGCAGCTGCCTCCCGGCTTCAGCATCAGCGGTGTGATCCGCAGCGGTGGCCTTAGCGAGGCGGTGGTGAGTTATGGAGCCCTGAGCGGCAGCCTGCGCCCGGGCGACCGCGGGGGCCGCACCACCGACCTGCTCCCTTCCGGCTGGAGTGTGGCGGCGATCGACGTCAACCGCGGCCTGATCACCCTGCAGAAGAACGGCCAGCGGGTCAGCGCCGAGCTCTGAGGGCCAGCCCGCAGGCGGCCACCAGTCCCTCCAGGTCGTGGGGGTTGGCTTCGCTATCCACACGGCCGAGCACGGCGTGGCAGCGCTCACTGGTGGCCGGGCCGATGGAGACCACCCGCACCGTCGCCAGCCGCTCCCTCCAGCCATCCCCGAAAGCCCCCTCCAGCAACTGGGCTGTGTGGTACACGGTCTTGCCGCTGCTGAAGGTGATCGCATCCACTTCCCCCCGGTCCAGGGCCCGCACCGCGGCGCTGGGCAGGCCATCCGGGCAGCGGCTTTCGTAGGCGGGCACCTCCACCACCCGGGCGCCAGCCTCGGCAAAGGCCTCCGCCAGCACCGTGCGCCCGCCGCTTTGCACCCGCGGCAGCAGCAGCCGCTGGCCCCAGCCGGAGACCGGGAAATGCTCCACCAGGCTCTCGGCGATGAAGTCGGGGGGGATGAAATCGGCGGCGGCTCCCAGGGCCTCCAGGGCCGCGGCGGTCTTGCGCCCCACGGCGGCAATCTTCACCCCCGACGGCCGGTGGGCCAGGCTGCCGCCCAGGCGGGCTAGCCGCTGCTGCACCGCCTCCACCCCGTTACCGCTCGAGAACACCAGCCAGTGAAACTGGTCGAGCTCCGCTAGGGCGTCATCGAGAGGGCCCCAGTGGTCCGGGGGACCGATCACCAGGGCTGGCAGATCCACCACAGCGGCTCCCGCCGCCTCGAACAGCCGGCGGGCAGCGCCCAGTTGCTGGTCGGCACGGGTGACGGCGATGGTGCGGCCGCTCAGGGCGGGGGAATCGGACATCGCGGGGGAAGCGGCGGTTAGGGATCGAGGCGGACCAGTGGACCGGCACGGTTGGCGAGGGCGGTGGCCTCCCCGGTGCGCCCCTGGTCGCGCAACAGGGCAATGGCCTGGCGGAAGCCCTGCCGGGCGCCGGGGATGTCGCCGGCCAACAGCAGGGCCACGGCCAGATTCTGATGGGCTTCCGGGTGGGAGGGGTCCCGCGCCAGGGCCTCGCGGTAGGCGGCGATGGCCTCGGCCAGGCGGCCCCGTTGGCGCTCGATCCTGCCGAGGGCCATCCACCCCTGCAGCAGCTCCGGTGCGGTCGCGGTGACCGCCTGGGCCAGAGCGGCTGCCTCTGCCAGCTCGCCCCGCTCCTGCCGCAGGAGCGCCAGGTTGAGGCGGGCCGCTGCGGTGATCCGGGCATCAAGGGGCAGCTCCAGGGCCTCTTCGTAGCGGCAGGCCGCCTCGCCGGCATCGGTAGGGGTGAGCCCGATGGCCAGGGGCAGCAGCAGTTCGAAGCGCTCGGCGTGGGCCCCGGGCGGGCAGGCCGCCAACCCGCGGCGCAGCAGCGCCAGGGCCCGTTGCCGCTGGCCTGTCTGCAGCTCCAGCCCGGCGAGCTTGGCGATCGTGTAGGGGTCGTTCGGCCGGTGGCGCAGTTCGCTCTCCATGGCGTCCCGCAGCTGGCGGGCCTTGCGGCCATCCGCCAGGGCCTCGGCCCGATAGCCGTCATGCAGCAGGGCCGGCTCGGGGCAATGGCGGATCTGCCAGTGGGGCTCGCAGGCCTGCAGGGCCAGCACGCTGTCGTCGATCAGGGAGTGGTAGGCGCGGCTCCAATGCAGGGAGGGGTGGCGGCGGAACAGTCGGCTGACCGTGGAGTACGGCGCCTGGGCCGCCCCCAGTTCCCGCCGCAGCAAGGTGATCACCAGCGCGTCGGGCTCTTCCATCAGCCGCTGGAGCGGTGCGCGTGCCTCGGCCCGCAGCCGTTCGTCGGCGTCAAGCACCAGCACCCAGTCGCCCTGGACCAGCTCCAGGGCCCGGTTGCGGGCTGGGGCGAAGTCCCCTGGCCAGGCGATCTCATGCACCGTCGCCCCCAGCGAACGGGCCACCGCCACGGTGTCGTCCTGGGAGCCGGTGTCCAGCACCACCATCTCATCGACGAAGTCGGCCACGGACGCCAGGCACTGCGGCAGCCGTTCGGCTTCGTCGCGCACGATCATCGAGAGGCTCAGCATCGGCTTTCCCTCAGTCGGTGAACTCGTCGGCGCCGCTTGCGGTGCGGGCTCGGTCCCGGCCGAATCCGAGGCTCTCCAGCAGGTGCTGCTGGGCCTGGGGCATCTGACCCGGGCTGTAGGCGGCGGGGATCCCCTCCCCGAGCAGGGGCCGCAGCGACTCCCACAGGTAGGGGCTCCCCAGCACCGCCAGCCCCGCCAGCCGCTGGGCCTCCTGCAGCTGGCGCAGCACCTGCGGCCAGGGCTCGGGGCTGCTGGCGCTGGCGCGGAACGGGTTGCCCCGCACGAACAGCTGCAGCAACACCGGGCCGTCTCCCAGGCGCTCCAGGGCCAGCGGCCGCTCCGGATCCCCGCTCCAGGGGGAGGGGCTGCGCCCCTCCAGCAGGCGGGTGCGCAGGCCCGCCGCTTCCGGCAGCACCAGGGCAGGGGCCAGGGGGCCCAGGATCGGGTTGCCCAGGCCGGAATCCACCCGCACCAGATTCACGCCTTCCGCGCCGCCCTCACCCCTTCCGCCAGCGACGGCCCAGGTGGGGCCCTGCCGCTCGAGGCTGCCGGCCAGGAGCCGCACCGCCAGGTCCCGGTCCTCGGCCACGGGGCCATTGCTCAGGCCCCCCAGGGGTTCGGTGGCAGCGGCCTCCGGCGGGTCGGGGGGGAGGCCCTCCAGCGCCCGGCGGCGGCGGGCCAGGCTCTTCTCCAACCGTCCTTCGCTCAGCCGGCCGCTGCGCACCGCCGCCACGATCGCGTCGAGGGCGTCGTCGGCGTCGGCGGGCATCAGCACCAGGTCGGCGCCGGCCTCCAGGGCCAGCACCGCCGCCTCGCCGCTGCCCCAGCGCCCGGCGATCGCCTCCATCACCAGGGCGTCGGTGACGATGAGACCGTCGAAGCCCAGATCTCGCCGCAGCAGGCCGTCGAGAACGGCTGGGGAGAGGGTGGCGGGCCGCTGGGGGTCGAGGGCCGGCAGCAATAGGTGGGCGGTCATCACCGAGGCGACGCCGGCGGCGATGGCGCGGCGGAAGGGCGGGAGCTCGATGGCCTCCAACCGCTCCCGGTCGTGCGGCAACAGCGGCAACTCCAGGTGGGAATCGCTCGCCGTGTCGCCATGGCCGGGGAAGTGCTTGGCGCAGCAGAGAACACCCTCCCCCTGGGCACCCAGGCAGAAGGCTTCGGCCAGATCGGCGACGCCCTGAGGCTCCTCCCCCCAGGCGCGCACATTGATCACCGGGTTGGCCGGGTTGTTGTTGACATCGCAGACCGGACCGAGCACCCAGTTGAGCCCGAGCTGTCGCGCCTCCCGCCCCGTGCATTGGCCGTAGCGCCGGGCCAGGGTGATCGCCCCGGCTCGATCGCTGGGGTGCAGGCGGCCCACCGCCAACGGCGGCACCAGCCAGCTGGCCCCCTCGAATCGCTGGCCCACCCCCTCCTCCACATCCGCGCACAGAAGCAGGGGCGCCCCGGCCCAGGCGACCAGCTGGTGTGTGCGCAGCCGTACCTCAGCGGCGCTGCCCCCCAGGAGGATCACGCCCCCGACCCCCTCGGCCAGCAGGCGTCGCAGGTCGTCGTTGGCCAGCTCCCAGCGGGGATAGCGGCGCTGGTCGTCCGCCAGGTGGCCACTGGCGCGCACCACGAGCAGCGCGGCCAGGCGGCGTCGCAGGCTGTCGGCGGAACTGCTCATCGACGGGGGATCAGGCCGGATCGCGGCGGCTCGCATCGTGGTCGTCGTCCATCTCGTCGTCCATCTCGTTGTCCGCCGACTCACCGCGCTCCTGCCGCTCCCCCTCCAGACGATGGAGCAGCTCCAGCACCGAGGTGCCCCGCTCCAGGCCCCGGTCGAGTTGGAAGGCCACCTCCGGGGTGCGACGCAGCCGCAGGCGGCGCCCGAGCTCGCCCTTCACGTACGGCGCCGCCGCCTTGAGCCCCTCGAGAACCTGGGTGCGGTCGTCTTCGCTGCCCAGCACGCTCACGAAGATGCGGCAGTGCTGCAGATCTCCCGCCACCTCAGCGTGGGTGACGCTCACCAGACCGCTGTGGACCCGTTCGTCCTTGATGCCGCTCCGCAGCAGCTCGCTCACCTCACGGCGGATCAGGGCGGCAATCCGTTCCACCCGTCGGCCCTGGGCCATGGTGATCCCGCAGCGGCTCAACTCACCATCGCACGCAGCACAAGGCCGAGGCTGAGCATGCCGCTGATCAAGGCGCCCAACAGGGCTATGGCGGTGACGGGATTGCTGCGCCGCTGGGCCAGGGGTTCCACCACCGAGTTGATCACCCCGAGGCTGAAGGCGATCAGGTAGCGCGGATAGCGGGTGACGTTGACCAGAAAATCCTTCATCGGCCCGGGCACCGCCCTCCGGCGGCATCACTGTGGAACTGCGGGCTACTCTGCCGCGGGCGGGGCCGCAACGACCGATCGCTTCCCGTTCCGCTCCGATCCGCCCCCGACGCCGCCCGACGCGCTGTGGAACTGCATCAGTTCAGACATTCCGCCTTCTGCGAAAAAGTGCGCCTGATCCTGGCGCTCAAGGGCCTTGCCCACACGGTTGTGGAGGTCAGCCCGGGCCTCGGCCAGCTGGAGCTCTTTCGCCTCTCCGGCCAGCGGCAGGTGCCGGTTCTGGTCGATGGCGGTGAGGTGATTGCCGATTCCACCGCCATCGCCTTCCATCTCGAGGAGCGCCATCCCGAGCCCGCCCTGCTGCCCCGCGAGCCCCGATCCCGCGCCCGGGTGCTGCTGCTGGAGGACTGGGCGGATACCGCCCTGGCCTCCGGCTGCCGCCAGGCCCTGGTGCAGGCGGCTGCCGCCGATCCGGTGCTGCGCGGCGCCCTGCTGCCCGACACCACCCCCGCCCCGCTGCGCCAACTGGTGACTGCGCTGCCCGGGGCCATGCTCAGCCCGGTCAGTGAGGCGGTGGGAGAGGTGCTGGCCCCCTGCGAGGCCCGCCAGTTGCGTCGCAACCTCGAGCAGCTCAGCGCCCTGGTGGAGGGAGGTGACTACCTGGAAGGCGATCGCCTCAGCCTTGCCGATCTGGCGGTGGCGGCCCAGCTCACGCTGCTGCGCTTCCCCGAATCCGCCGGGGCCCCCCTCGCGGGCCGCGGTGTGGCGGGCCTGGCGGACAATCCGATGTTCGCGCCCCTGTTCAGCTGGCGGGATCGGATCCTGGCGGAAGCGGGTCGAGCCTGAGCCGCCAGTGGCTGGTGCCGCTGGGCGCCGCCACCAGCCCCTGGGCTGGCGAGGGGTAGCGGGCCTGCCACTGCTCCGCCTCGATCCAGCGCCGGCCCCCTTCCTCACGACGCTCATAGCGGCTGAGGGTTTCGATGCGGCTCACCCGGGGATCCCCGGGGCCATGCAGCACCTGGAGGCTGAGCTCGTCACTCAGGAACTGGTTGGCGTTGCCCGCGGGCTGTTCGCTGCGCCGGCCCACCACCGTGGATTCCAGCGTCTGTTCCCCCCGCAGCCGCGCCAGCTGCCGGTTGGGGTTGGCGGGATCGTCGCGCACTTCCTGCAGGGCATCCCCCAGCAGGGCCCGACCCACGGCCTGGGCGTTGCTGGCCCGTTCCCCCACCACGGCGCCGTTGGGCCCGGTGCGGAAGCGCACCGTCCAGCGCACAGCGCTCTGGGGCGAGGATTCCGCCTCCCAGCTGCTCACCTGCCAGTCGCCAGCGAACCAGGCCGGGTATTCCAGGTCGCCGCGGCCGGGGCGGGGCAGGGGGGCGGGCAGCCGCCACTGCGGCCAGCGGGTGCGCCGCTGCTCCAGGGTGCCCGTCCCGTCAGCGAGGGCCGGCGACGGCCCAATGATCATCAGTCCCGCCAACACTCCCCCCACCAGCCAGGCCACCAGCCCCGCCGCCAGGATGGCGCCCAGCCGTGTTCTCCCCATGTCGGATCCTCTCCTGCGGGAACTCGATCATTACGTGGTGTTGGAGCCCGGCGGTGGCGAGACGATCCTCACGGCCGCCGAAACCCTGGAGTGGCTGAGCGAGCGGCTGGCGGCGATGCCCGAGCCGCCGGCCGATCTGGCCGATCTGGCGGGCGCCGGTCCCCGCGCCCAGCGGCTCCTGGAGACCGCCTGCGAGCTTGAGATTGCACCCGGCCTCACGATCCGCTGGTTTGCGGTGCGTCTGGATCCCCCGGCGCGATCGGCCGGGCCGGAGTGTTGAACTCCCGTCGGGGAGCCCCGTCCTCGTCCACCAGCACCGCCGGTTGGGCTGGTGGGGTCTGGTGGGGGTCCCGCAGGATCGTCGGCAGCCCCTCCAGAACCTGGGCGGCCACCTCGGCGGGTGATCCCCCCCCTTGGGGCACCGTCAGGTCGGCCTGGGCGTAGAGGGGGCGGCGGGCGGTGAGCAGGGCGGCCAGGCGGCTGGCCGGGTCGGCTTCGGCCAGCAGGGGCCTGGGGGTGGGATCGGCCCGCAACCGCTGCAGCAACACCTCCTCGGGCGCATCCAGCCAGATCACCACACCCTGGCGCAGGTGTCCCCAGTTCTCTGGCCGTCCCACCACGCCGCCGCCCGTGGCCACCACCAGGGAATGCCAGCTGGCGAGCTGATCAAGAACGGCCGTCTCCAGGGCGCGGAAGCCGGCCTCCCCCTCGCGGGCAAAGATCTCCACAATCGATTGGCCCGCCGCCTGCTCCACCACCGCGTCGGCATCAAGGAATCGATAACCGAGGGCCTCGGCCAGGGGCCGGCCGACGCTGCTTTTGCCTGCCCCCATCATCCCCACCAGATAGAGATTGAGGCCCTTCAGGCGCTGGGCCAGGTCCCGGTGGCTGGGGAGGGGGGCGGCCGCGGCGGTCGGGTCGGGGCGATCGGGCTCCATCGGGGATCGGCCAGCAAACGGAGGCTGTTTCTAGGATGGCCCCCTTCGGAATCCGTCTGATGACCCCCACAGGGCTCACGGCCCCCCCTCCGGCGGCGGCCCCGGCGGCGCCCGCCACCCACGGCCGGGGGCGCCCCTGCGTGATCACCCGCCGCGCCAGCTTCAGCGCCAGCCATCTCTACCGGCTTCCGGAACTCAGTGACGAGGAGAATGCCCGCCGGTTCGGCCCCTGCAGCCTGGCACCGGGCCATGGCCACAACTACGAGCTGATCGTGGCGATGGGGGGTCCGTTGGATGCCGATGGCATGGTCCTCAATCTCTCGGATGTGAAGCACGCCATCCGCCGCGAGGTCACCGCCCCGCTCGACTTCCATTTCCTCAATGGGGTCTGGCCGGAATTCGACCTGGCCCGTCCGGAGGGTCGCCTGCCCACCACCGAGGCCCTGGTCCTGGCGATCCGCGACCGCCTCCACCCCCACCTGCCCCTCGTGGGCCTGCGCCTTTACGAGCAGCCCAGCCTCTGGGTCGACGTGCTCGCCGCCCCCTCCACCGATCCCATGGAAGCCTTCCTCTCGATCCGTACCCACTTCGCCGCCGCCCACCGCCTGGCGCGCCCGGAACTCAGCCAGGCCGAGAACGAGGCCATCTACGGCAAGTGCGCCCGTCCCCACGGCCACGGCCACAACTATCTGCTCGACGTCACCGTGCGTGGCTCCATCGATGCGCGCACCGGCATGGTCTGCGATCTGGCGGCCCTGCAGCAGCTGGTGGAGGAGCTGGTGGTGGAACCCTTTGACCACACCTTCCTGAACAAGGACGTGCCCCACTTCGCCAGCACCGTTCCCACGGCGGAGAACATCGCCCTGCACATCGCGGATCGGCTGCAGGGGCCGATCGCTGCCAGTGGCGCCCACCTGCATCGGGTGCGTGTGCAGGAGAGCCCGAACAACGCTGCGGAGGTCTTCGCGGAACTGCCGCGCCTCGATCAACAGCCCGACGCCCTGGCCGCCCTGGCCGCCGGCTGAGCCGATCACTGGGTGCTGCTGCTGCGGCTGGCAAAGCGCCGGCCCAGCTCCCGCAGCGGCACCTCCCGCAGGCTTTCCGGCGGTAGGCCGAACATCCGGGCCAGGCAGCGCTTCACCACCACCTCGCTGTCATCCCCGAAGCGACCGCCGAGCATCTCGGTGAGCACCCCCAACCCGCGGCCGGTGCTGTCCGTCTCCTCGATCAGGCAGCGGCTCGTGGGGATCGCCAATTTGCGGCAGGGATCCTGCAGGGTTCGCTCCAGGTCGGCACGGCCGCCCGCAGCGGCCTCCACGCACACCTGGGCCAGTCGGTTCTCCAGCTGGGGGCGCATCAACATCAGCACCGGCCGCAGCAGCCCGGCTTCGGCGGGCCGGGGAATGCCCCAGGATCCCGCCCCCCAGGCCAGGGTCAGGCAGACCCCCAGCATCCGCTGCCGTGCCGCCATCGCTTCTTCAGAGGAAGGGGAAACCCGGCTAGTTTGCGCCTTTGACGCCCCTGCCGCACCCCGGGCCATGGCCGAGCTCACCGCCCGCTGGCATCGCGCGACCCGGGAACTCCCCCAGGACCAGTGGCAGGCCCTGCTGGAGAGCCAGCCCGATGGCCCGGCCGAGGCCCTCCCCTTCTATTCCTGGCGTTGGCTCCACCAGCTGGAGGCCAGTGGCAGCATCGTTCCCCGCCAGGGCTGGCAGACGTGCCATCTGGGCCTCTGGCGCGGTGAGCGGCTGGTGGGGCTGGCCCCCCTCTATCTCAAAGGCCACAGCTACGGCGAGTTCGTTTTCGACCAGTCCTTCGCCCAGCTCGCCGGCCAGCTCGGTTTGCGCTACTACCCGAAGTTGGTGGGCATGAGTCCGGTGAGCCCGGTGCAGGGTTATCGCTTCTGGTTCGCTCCCGGCGAGGACCCGGCCGCCCTGACAGCGCTGATGCTTGATCAGATCGACGACTTCTGTCGCGCCAACGGCATCCTCAGCTGCAACTTTCTCTACGTTGATCCCCGCTGGCGCCCCCTGGCCGAGGCGGCGGGCTGCGCCCTCTGGCTCAACCAGCAAAGCCTCTGGCTCAACCCCGGCCACGCCGACTTCGAGGCCTATCTGGCCAGCTTCAATGCCAACCAGCGCCGCAATATCCGCCGCGAGCGACGGGCCGTGGCCGAGGCAGGCCTTTGCGTCACCGCCCTGGCCGGTGCCGATCTCACGCCGCAGCTGGTGCGCCGCATGCATGGGTTCTACGCCCAGCACTGCGCCCGTTGGGGCCCCTGGGGAAGTAAATACCTTACCGAGGACTTTTTTGCCGCTGCCGCCGAGGAGCTGAGGGACTCCCTGGTGCTGTTCAGCGCCCACCACGGCGATCCCGCCGATCCGGTGGCGATGTCCCTGTGTGTGCATGACGGCCAGCAGCTATGGGGGCGCTACTGGGGCAGCGATGTGGAGGTCGAGAACCTGCACTTCGAGGTCTGCTATTACGCACCGATCGAGTGGGCGATCCAGCACGGTATCTGCCGCTTCGATCCGGGCGCCGGCGGCAGCCATAAACGCCGTCGGGGCTTCATGGCCCAGCCCCGCGCCAGCCTGCACCGCTGGCTGGATCCGCAGTTCGACACGATCCTGAGCCAGTGGCTGCCCGGCGCCAATCGTCAGATGCTGACAGAGATCGAGGCGATCAATGCCGATATGCCCTTCACGGCTTCGTACGATCCCCCCCATGCCCCAGATTCCCACTCTCTCCGATCGGCAGCGGCTGGATGAGCAGCTCTCCCAGCGCTTCATCGCCCTTGATCCGGCTGGCTATTTCCTGATCCGCGTCGAGGCGGAGGCCGGCGAGCTGGTGGCCGAGCACTACAGCAACGCCATCAATGAGCGTGGTCTGGCCACCGACCCGGAGACGGGCGAGGTGCTCGCCTGTCGGGGCAGCGCCCCCCGCAGCCCTACGGCGGTCTTTCGAGGCCGTTCGGCCAAAGAACTCGGGATCCAGCTCACCGAGGCCGAGGGACCCTTGCCCGTCAGCCGGCTCGATCACGCCCTCTACCTGGGGCGCGAGCTGCAGAAGGCTGAGCAGTGTCTCCTGGCGGGGCTTCCCTACGTGCAGGACTGAAGGAGATCTGCCTCAGGCAGGCTGGAGCTCGCGAGTGGGGGATACCGTCGCGTTCGGGGGTTCGGGGGGAAGGGCTGCCAGCTGGTCCTGGATCTCGCGGGTCACAATGCTGCGATACTCCTGGAAATGCTCATTGTGGGCGAGCGTTACCAGGAATTGCTCGAAGTTGTCGGGGTTGACGCGGGCGATCTTCAGCAGGGAGCCCCAGAAGCGCCAGCGGGTGTCCCGAACCACGCCCTGGCGCCAGATCACGATCGAGAGGGCGCGGATGTCCGTCCAGCTGGGTAGTCCAGACTTGCCAAAGCTGACGGCCTTGGCAAAGGGTTGCCAGCGGGGCTTGCCCATCTTGGTGTAGTAATGGGTGACGCGGTCGATGTAGGCGTTGGGCTCGTACAGGCGGCAGAATGCATCCACGTATTCGGTGGCGATTTCGCGAATGGGTCGACTGGGTACGAAATTCAGCAGGTTGGTTTGGTTAACCCCTTTGGCGTCTTGCTTCTCTTGAATCAGGCGCCCCTCCTTCTCGAGGCGATGCCAGAGACCGGTGTTGGGCAGTGCTTGCAACATGCCCATCATTGCCGCCGGGATGCCAGTGCGGCTCACAAAGGTCACGATCCGATCGCCAGCGCCCGTCTTCTCACCGTCGAAGCCAATGATGAAACCGGCCATCACGCGGATTCCGTAGGAGGTGATGCGATCCACGGACTCCTCCAGCGAGCTGCGGGTGTTCTGGTGCTTACCGGCGATGGAGAGGCTGGCCTCGTCGGGGGTTTCGATGCCGAGAAAGACGCTGTCGAAGCGGCACTCGGCCATCATGTTCATCAATTCGTCATCGGAGGCAAGGTCAACAGAGGCTTCGGTGGCAAAGCTGAACGGATAACTGTGGTCAATCTGCCATTGCTTAAGGGCTGGCAACAGCAGTTTTGCGTTTCGCTTGTTGCCGATGAAGTTGTCGTCCACCAGGAAGATGGAGCGGCGCCAGCCAAGATCGTAGAGGTATTGAAGTTCGCTGATTAGTTGATCGGGATTCTTGGTGCGAGGTTTGCGACCATAAAGAACGATGATATCGCAGAATTCGCACTGAAATGGGCAGCCCCTTGAGAACTGCACGGACATCGAATCATAGGCTTCGAGTTGTAAAAGGTCGAAGCGTGGAATGGGGGTGTTCGTTACGTCGGGCTTTTCGCCATTGGCGCTGAAGCGGCCGCTCTGTTCACCTTTCTGAATGGCTTCGATGAACATTGGCAGGGTGATTTCCCCCTCATCCAGCACCTTGAAATCGGCCAGCTCCAGCTCAGGGGCGTCGGGTGTGGAACTGGCGAAAGGCCCACCCACGGCCACCGGCAGTCCGCGCTGCTTGGCCTTGCCGATCTGAACCGCCATATCGGCCTTCTGGACGATCATCCCGGAGATCACCACCAGCTCCGCCCAGGCCCACTCCTCTTCGTTTACCTCGCGCACATTGCGGTCGACCAGCTTCATGGGCCAGTCCTGCGGCAGCAAAGCCGCCACCGTCACCATGCCTAGGGGCGGAAGCAGTACCTTGCGGTTCACCAGCTCGAGAATCTTCTCGTAGCTCCAGAAGGTCTTCGGGAACTCGGGATAGATGAAGAGGGTGCGCATGCTGGGGAAGTGGCGGCGGGCGGCCGGGGACGGGGAAAGGATCTGGGGGGAGGTGGGGCGCGACGGTCAGCGCGAGGGGATCAAACGGTTAGTTGGGCAACACTAGAGGGTTTTGTGCCGACGGGCGGCGGGTAGCCCCTGCTGTCTGCTGTAATGGCAGCACCTTTTCACAGGCTTGGCCATGGGCGTGGCGATTTATCTCGGTCTGGTCGGCGGCGGTCTGGTGGCCGCATTCGTCGCCTCCACCATCCTGCGTGGCATCCGCCTGATCTGAGGCCTCAGGCGGGCTCCAGCCGCAGCCGTCGCTGTCCCAGCTCGACCAGCCCCATCGCCAGTCCGGCCAATCCCAGCAGGGCGAAGCACCAGAGCAGTCCGAGCCGCATCGTCAGCAGCGCCGCCAGCAGGCCACTCAGGCCGCCCCCTCCGAGAAAGGCAATCTGGCCAAGGCCCGCCATTCGCCCTCGCAACACCTGCGGGGCTCCCACTTGGGCGATCAGATTGGTGCCCGCCAGCAGGCAGGCTGTACCAGCTCCGATCAGGAATGTCATCGCCAGGCTCAGGGTGGTCTTGCCCCCGGAGTCCGGCCAGGCGAGCGACAGGGCCATCCCCAGCTGAGCCAGGGCGGTAAGAACGGCACAGCCCCCCAGCAGCCAGGCCGGCCGCCGACTGAGCACCTGGCTGTGCCGCTGCAGCAGCAAGCCGCCACTGACGCTCCCTGCTGCCAGCACACTGGTGAACCACCCCAGGGCCTGGGGAGTGGGTCCGAGCAGCTCCGCCGCGATCAGGGCAGCGAGCCCGGGATGGAAGAAGCCCACCAGACAGGCCAGGGCCGTGAAGCGCAGCACATGCCGCAGCACTGGCCCGCACTCCCGCCAGGCGGTGCCCAGGCTGGCGGCAGCTCCAGCCTGGCTGCGCTGTTCCCGATCCCGGTTCGGCTGCAGCAGCCAGATCACGGTGGCGATCGGGATCAGATAGGTCGCCGCATCGATGGCCAGCGCCATCGCCGGGCCCGCCAGCGCCACGAGCCAGCCCCCCAGCGGCGGTCCCACCAGCTTGCCCACGTTGAACACCACCGAGAAGCTCGTCAGATAGGGCGCCAGCTGGTCGGGGCGGTCCACCAGCAGCGCGCAGTATTTGTTGCGGGCGGTCAGCTCATAGGTGCTCGCCAGCCCCACCAACAAGGTGCTCAACAGCAGCATCAGCACCTGGGCCCTGCCCTGCAGCAGCGGGATCGCCAGGGCCCCCAGGCAGCCGGCGCCGAAGAGGGCCCACTGGGAGCGAATCAGCACGCGCTCGCAGCCCAGCCGATCGGTGAGCACCCCCGCCGGGCCGCTCATCAGCAGCGCAGGTAGGGACAGTGCCGCGAAGTGCAGCGCCAGCAGCAGGGGGCTGCCGGTGCCGTGCAGCAGAATCCAACCCTTGGCGATCAGGCCGGCGAACGAGCCGGCGGTGCTCAGGCCCGAGGCCACGAGAAAGGTGCTGCGCTGCTGGTGCCGCAGGCGCCGGGCCAGGCCCCTCAACGGCCGGAACCGCCGGCGCGTAGATCAGCCACCATTGCCGCAGCCCCCACCACCTCGCCCTGCAGGTCGTAGGTGTCGGCGGCGGTGATCCGCACAGGCACCATCGTGCCGGGGGCGGCGCTGAGGCCCCCCGCCCCAGGGTGTACCTGCACCTCCCCATCCACTTCGGGAGCAAAGCGGGCGCAGCGACCCAGCATCGCCCCGGTGCCGGGGTTTTCCTGCTCGATCAACACATCGACGATGCGGCCCACCCAGGCCGCGTTGCGCTCGGCCGCGATCGGCTGCTGCAACGCCATCAGCCGATCGCGGCGCTCCTGCGCCACCGCCGCCGGCACCGGATCGCCCAGATCCGCCGCCGCGGTTCCCTCCTCCGGCGAGAAGCAGAAGACCCCCACGTGGTCGAAGCGCTCACGGGCCACAAAGTCGAGCAGGTGCTGGAAGTGGCTCTCCCCCTCGCCCGGGAAACCCACAATGAAGCTCGTACGCAGCACCGCATCGGGCAGCTGATCGCGGATGCGTTGCAGCAGCCCTTCATTCACTTCGGCTTGCCAGGGGCGGTTCATGGCCCGCAACACCTCCGGATGGCTGTGCTGCAGGGGCAGATCCAGGTACGGCAGCACGTTGGGTGTTTCCCGGAACGCCGCCAGCACCTCCGGGGTGAGGCCGGTGGGGTAGGCGTAATGAACCCGGATCCAGGGGATCTCCACCTCCCCAAGGGCCCGCAGCAGTTCTGCCAGGTGGGGGCGGCCGTAGAGATCCAGGCCGTAGTTGGTGGTGATCTGGCTGATCAGGATCAGTTCCTGCACCCCCTGGGCCGCCAGGGCCTTGGCCTCGGCCACGATCGATTCGATCGGCCGGGAGCGCTGGTCGCCCCGTAGCTTCGGGATGATGCAGAACGCGCAGCGATAGTCGCAGCCTTCGGCCACCTTGAGATAGGCCACCGCCTCGGAGGTGGTGCGGTAGCGGGGCAGATGCTCATCCGCCACGAAGGTGGGAACCTCGCTCACCTGACTGACCCGCTCGCCGGCTTCCACCCGCCGCAGTACGTCGACGATGTGCTGGTAATCACCCGTTCCCACGATCGCCCGGGCCTCCGGCAGCGACTCCAGCAGCTCCTCCCGGAATTGCTGCGCCAGGCAGCCGGCGATGATCAGTTCCTTGCCTTGTTCCGCCAGTTCCACCAACGTGCGCACCGATTCCGTCCGGGCGTCCTGGATGAAGCTGCAGGTGTTCACCACCACCACAGAGGCCTGGTTTTCATCGGCACTCACCGAGTAGCCGGCTTCGGCCAGCAGCCCAAGCATGTGCTCGGTGTCCACCCGGTTCTTCTCGCAGCCGAGGTGGGCGAAGGCGACGCTGGGGCGGCTCGGTTCGTGCATGGCGGCGGCTGGCGGCGTAGCTCCCAGGAGAGCCCGATCCCTCACCCTACCCAGAGAGGCCTGCCACAATCGATTCGACCACGTCCGCGCCATCGCCGTGACCTCCACCCGCCTGGCCAGCCGACTGAGCACTTCCCGACGCCGCAGTGATCTCGGCCGCCGTTGGGTGCGTGTGGCGATGGCTGTGCTCGCCACCATCGGCGCCATCGATACCGGCGCCATCACCCTCAAGCGCTGGGGGCTGATCGGCCCCCTCACCTGCCCCGGTGGCGCGGAAGCCTGCGACAAGGTCCTCAACAGCGCCTGGGGCTCCCTTTTCGGCCAGCCCCTGTCGCTGTTTGGCTGCCTGGCCTATCTGGCGGTGATTGTGCTGGCCTTGTTGCCCCTGGTTCTGCGTGGTGAGGCCCGCAGCGCTGTCGCCGAGCCCAGTTGGTGGGGGTTGCTGCTCCTGAGCACCGGCATGGCGGTCTTCAGCCTGCTGCTGATGGGTGTGATGGTGTTCAAGATCCAGGCGATTTGCGCCTTCTGCATCCTCTCCGCCCTGTTGAGCCTCGCCCTGTTCGTGCTCGCGTTGATCGGCGGCGAATGGGCGGACCGGGGCCAGCTGATCTTTCGCTCCGTGCTGGTCGGTTTGGCGGTGATGCTCCTCGGCCTGGGCTGGGCGACCGCCGTCGACCGTCCCGCCGATCTGGGCAAGGGTGCCCCCATCCCGGTGACGGGGCCCAGCACCCCGGCCACCCTGGCCCTGGCGGAACACCTCACCGCCAGCGGAGCGCGCATGTATTCCGCCTACTGGTGTCCCCACTGCCATGAGCAGAAGGAGATGTTCGGCAAGGAGGCCGCGGCCCGCCTCACCGTCATCGAGTGCGCTCCGGATGGCCGCAACAGCCAGTCAGCCCTCTGCGAAAGCAAGAAGATCCAGGGGTATCCCACCTGGGAGATCAACGGGCAGATCGATTCCGGTGTGAAGAGCCTGTCGGAGCTGGCCCTGCGCAGCGGCTTCAAGGGCAAGCTCTGAGTCCGGTCTTCCAGAAGGGTGTCAGTGGGGTCCTTCCCCCACAGCCCCGGTTCGGATGGGTCGGTGCCTCTGCTGCAGGGTGTGGCACCGCCAGAAGGGCTGGGCTGCTTGAGCATCCGTCCGGAAGTGCCCGCCGCGGCTCTCCTGCCGGAAGGCCGCCGCTTCGATCAGCAGTTCCGCCAGCACCAGGCGCTGCCGCAGTTCCTGCTGCAGGCGCAGCAACCCGAGGCTTGCCCGCCCCAACTGGAACTGAGCCCCGGGCTCAAGCCTGCGGCTGCTTCGCAGCAATGGCTCCTGCTCCAGCGCCAGCCTCTGCCCTCGCACCTGCGCCAGGGCCCGACGGAGGGCCACGCCCTGGCGCTCCACCCCGGCCACCTGCCAGCAGAGCTGTCGCAGGGCAATGATCGCCTGGCGCAGCCCGGCGGCTGTGGCCGCCGGATCGGTGCCGGGTTGGTCCAGAACGTGGCAGGGTTCCCCCGACTTGTGCCGCCCTTCCCCGCCCGCTCCGCCCGACAGCTGCAGCCGGCTCAGCTGCCGGGCAAACACCAGGCATTCCATCAGGGAATTGCTGGCCAGGCGGTTGGCGCCGTGCACCCCGGTGCTTGCCACCTCGCCCACGGCATACAGACCCGGGATCGTGGTGGCCGTCTTCAGGTTGGTGGTGATGCCGCCCATCCAGTAATGGGCTGCCGGGGCGACGGGGACCGGGGCTTGCAAGGGCTCAAGCCCGAGGGCCCGGCAACGACCCAGGATCGTGGGGAACTGGCTCTCGAGTCGCGCCCGACCCACCGGCCTCAGGTCGAGCCAGAGGTTTTCCACCCCCTGCCGCTGCATGCAACGGGCCAGGGCCCGGCTCACCTGATCGCGCGGTGCCAGGTCGCCGCCGGCCAGATCCGCCACCGGACTGGCTCCAGCGGCATCACAGAGTCGCGCCCCTTCCCCCCGCACCGCCTCGCTGATCAGGAAGTGGGGGGCTCCCGGCAGCATCAGGGCGGTGGGATGGAACTGCACGAACTCCAGATCGCGCACCTCCGCGCCAGCGCTCCAGGCCATCGCCACCCCATCGCCGCTGGCCTGGGTGGGGTTGGTGGTGTGGGAGAAGAGATGGCCGCCGCCGCCGCTGGCCAGCAGCACCGCCCCGGCCCGCAGCCAGCGGAGCCGATCGCCGTCGAGCACCTGCAGGCCGACGCAGCGGCCTGCCTCCATCCACAGCTGCAAGGCCAGCAGACCCTTGCGTTGCACCAGGCCCTGTCGGTGCAGCACCTCCCGTTCCAGGGCATCAACCAGCGCTCCGCCCGTGCGGTCCTGGGCGTGCAGCACCCGCCGATGGCTGTGGGCGGCCTCGAGGGTGGTGCTCAGCTGGTCGCCGTTGCGGTCGAAGGCCATGCCGAGCTCCACGAGCCGCTCCACGCAGCCGGGGGCCTGGCTCACCAGCATCTGCACCGCCTCCGGCTCACAGAGCCCGGCGCCGGCCCTCAATGTGTCCTCCACATGGCTTGTGAAGCTGTCCTCCGGGCGGGTCACTGCGGCGATACCGCCCTGGGCCCAGCGGCTTGCCGAACGCGGAGTGGCGCTCTTGCTCAGCAGCAGCACCCTCAGCTCGGACGGCAGCTCGAGGCAGCTCATCAGACCGGCGGCGCCGCTTCCCACGACCACCACGTCCCAGGGGCCCGGCGCCAGTTCTTCGCTGGCCCCCCGCGAGGGGGACTCGCCGGTGTCGGATAACGATGGTTGCGTTGCCATCCTTCCGGCCCGCTGTTGGTGAGCCTATGGGAGCGTGGGCAGCGCGCCCGCAGAAGAGTCGGCAGGGGGATCGGGGGCAGCCAAAAAAAAGGCCATCCCCGAAGGAACGGCCCTGGCAGCGGGACGGAAGCTGGGATGGACGGGGGTCGCCTCAGCGGTACTGGCCGTCGTTGATGCGATCGAAGCCTTCGTTGAGGGCGATGGAGGGAGGCGTGACGGTGAAGTTGCCTTTGTACTTCTCGAAGAGCTCCTTCTGGCGCTCGGTCAGGTCGAGGTTCAGCACGTCGTCGACATCGCTGTAGGGCCCACCCAGCACGATCTTGCCGGCCAGGGTGGGGTACATCCCCGGGTACTGCTGAAAGCGCCGGACCGACGAGTTGTTGAGGTCCACCTTGTCGCCCCGTTCGGCGATCTTGTCATCGGCAAGGTTGCGCAATTGGCCTTCGGCGTAGGCGGGGCCGGGCAGCAGCAGACCGATGAGCAGACCGGCCAGAACCACACCACTCATCAACCAGGCAAGCAGCCGCTTCATCACGACACTCCAGAGAAAGGAAAGGCGGGAAAACCAGGGTGCCGGGACCCAGAAGGAGCCCAGCCGCCGGGAACTCTTGGGATCCCGGGCGGTCACAGGAGGTGGTGGTCCACCGCTGCGACCCCACAACGTTACAGAGCGTCCCACAAGGGGCCCATGACGGTTCACCGCCGTTTGCAGTTCTTCAGATCAGGCCGCTCAGGCTGGGGGCCACTCCGGCGGCCAGGAGGAACAGACCATCCACCGCCAGGGTGGTGACCAGGGTGACGGCCCACACCTTCTCGTCCAGGGCACCGCGGCCCCAGAGCCAGCGGCTGAGTTGGGCCAACAGGCTGGCCGCTAACAGAGTCAGGGCGAGGGGAGCCGGCCGGAGAACCGCCGCCGCCGCGGACTGCAGAAGGGCCGGCGCTTCGGTGGCCGGTGCTGCCAGCACGGAGGGCCAGAAGGCCATCACGCCGCTGAGGGCCATCACCGCATCGGTGGCGGCGGTGCCAAGCAGGGAGGTCAGGTAGAAGCCGGCCGCCAGCCGCCAGCGGCTGCGGAGCCCGGCCAGGGCGATTGGCAGCGCAAAGGCCTCGATCGGCAGGTGCCAGAGGGGGTGCAGGCGGCACCAGCCCCAGAACAGGCTTCCCCCAAGCCAGCTGCCGGCAAAGCCCACCAGAAGCACCCCCAGGGAGCGCAACCGCCCGCTGGCGCGCTGTTCGAGCACCACGCCCAGGGCTGCCAGCGGCAGGGTGAACAGGGCGGCGGCCATGGGAGCCATCCGCACCCAGGGTGCCTGCACAAAAACAGGCACCGTCACCAGCAGGGCGGCGATCAGGGGAAGGGGGAGGTCACCGTTCCACGCCAAGACGGAAACCCCAGGCTCCGCCAGGGTCGGGGCCACGTCGCGGGGAGGTCTGGGGAGGGTGGAGGGGACCCCGGTCACCTGAGATGTGAAGAAAGTTGGCCAACCTTAGGGGGTCTGAGGCTTGGCGCCCTGCCCGACCCCGCCATAGGGTCGCCCCAGTCTTCCCCCGGCGCATGTCGATCAACGCTGCCGCGGAGCCGCTCTCCCTGGGCGCGGCCTGCTGGCATGCCCTGGTGCTGGGGGTCGTCCAGGGCCTTACAGAATTTCTGCCGATCAGCAGCACCGCCCATCTCAAGGTGGTCCCCGTGCTGCTCGGCTGGGGCGATCCGGGCATCGCCTTCACCGCCGTGATCCAGCTCGGCAGCATCGCCGCGGTTCTCGCCTACTTCCGCCGTGACCTGGTCCAAGTGGGCCGTGGCGTGGCCCGGGCCTGCCGCCACGGCCAGTGGCGTGACCCCTCCGCCCGGCTCGGTGTGGCCATCGGCCTGGGCACCGTGCCGATTCTTCTGGCGGGCCTGGCGCTGAAGGTTTGGGTCCCGGCCTATGAGCAGTCCCCTCTGCGCAGCATGACCTCGATCGCGATCGTGTCGATCGTGATGGCGCTGCTGCTGGCCGTAGCCGAGCTGGTGGGCCGCCGTCAGCGCCGGATCGAAGAGGTTCTGCCGCGCGACGGTCTGCTCGTGGGCGCAGCCCAGGCCCTGGCCCTGGTGCCTGGGGTCTCCCGCTCCGGCAGCACCCTCACCGCGTCCCTGTTCGATGGCTGGGAGCGGGCGGATGCTGCCCGCCTCTCCTTCCTGCTCGGGATTCCCGCGATCAGCCTGGTGGGCCTGGTGGAGTTGCGGGAGGCGGTCCTCCACCCCTCCAACGGCGGGGCGCTGCCCACGCTCGTAGGGGTCCTGTCGGCGGCGGCGGTGTCCTGGCTGGCCATCGCCTGGCTGCTGCGCTTCTTGCAGCATCACAGCACCTGGATTTTTGTGGCTTATCGCCTGGTCTTCGGCCTGGTGATCCTGCTGTTTTTCCGCGCCAGCGAGACGCCCCTGGGCTGACCAATCCCGTCGGCCCGGCCCGCCGCTCCGCAGACTGGGAACAGATCTCCCCCCACCTGCCGTGTGGAATGAACCCTCCGCGGGCATTGCCCTTGCCGAGGCCCAGGCCCGTGTGCTCGGGGGGCAGGAGCCCCGCCTTCCCCAGCCTGCGGTCGTCGCCGGCGTCGAGCCTGGCTCCATCGGCGAGGAGCTGGGCTTCCAGCCCGGCGATCGCCTGCTCAGCATCAATGGCGTCCGCCCCCGCGACCTAATTGATCTGCAGGTGCTCTGCAGCGAGGAGGAGCTGGTGCTGGAGGTGGAGGATCCAGACGGCAGCCATCACTTGGTGGAGCTGGAGAAGGATGCGGACGAGGGCCTGGGTCTGGCCTTCACCGAGGCTCTGTTCGATGGCCTGCGGCAGTGCAATAACCACTGTCCGTTCTGCTTCATCGACCAGCAGCCGCCCGGTCGGCGCAGCAGCCTTTACCTCAAGGACGATGACTACCGGCTGAGCTTCCTTTACGGCAGCTACCTGACCCTCACCAATCTCACCCCCGCCGACTGGCAACGGATCGAGGCGCAGCGCCTCTCGCCGCTTTACGTATCCGTACACGCCACCGATCCGGAGCTGCGCAGTCGTCTGCTGGTGAACCCCCGGGCGGCCCAGCTGGGCGATCAACTGGGATGGTTCGCTGAGCGCCGCCTCCAGATCCATGCCCAGGTGGTGGTTTGTCCCGGTCTCAACGACGGCCCGGCCCTGGTGCGCACCCTCAGTGACCTGGCGGCACACGGCCGGGGGGCCTGGCCGGCGGTGCTCTCTACGGCGGTCGTGCCGGTGGGCCTCACCCGTTTTCGCCCCGCTGGCGATGCTCTGCGACCCGTCACACCGGCTGACGCGGCGGCCGTCATCGATGCGGTGGAGCCCCTCCAGCGACGCTTCCAGCAGGAGCTCACGAGCCGTTTCGCCTGGCTTGCGGATGAGTGGTATCTGATTGCCGATCGCCCCCTGCCGCCCAGGGCCAGCTACGAGGACCTGCCCCAGCGGGAGAACGGCGTCGGCAGCATCCGCGCCTTCCTCGAAGAGCTGGAGCGGGCCACGGCGTCCCTGCCGGTCTCCATCCCCACCCCCCGGCGGCTGAGTTGGGTGGTGGGGCGCCTGGTGTCGGGTGCCCTGCAGCCCGCGGTGGATCGACTCAACGCGGTGCAAGGGCTCGAGCTGGTTCTGCATGGGTTGCCCAGCCCCTATTGGGGGCAGGAACAGGTGGTCACGGGTCTGCTCACCGGCTCCGACCTTGTGGAGGGGTTGATGGGGCGGGATCTGGGCGAGGAACTGCTGCTGCCACGGGTGATGCTGCGCGAGGGGGCGCCGGTTTTCCTCGACGACTGCACCCTGGAGGAGCTGCAGAAACGGCTGCCGGTGCCGGTGCGGCTGATCGGGGGTGCGGACGATCTGGTGGCCGTCTGCCTTGGAAGAGACGGTTCCACTGCCTAAGCTCTTGCGGATTGTTCGGGTTCGGATGTGAACCGCCGCCATCTTCTGCTCGCTGCACTGATGGTGGCGCCCGTTCTCCCCCCACGGGCCGTCGCCGTACCCAGTCCCCTCCTGGCTGCCGCTCCTGGCGGTTCCTCCCCTGCGGCATCCCCCGCGTCGACGCCCGCTTCCACCCCGGCGCCCGCTTCCACCCCGATGCCCGCTCCTGTCCCTGGGGTTAACCCCGAGGATCCCGCCGGGGCCATCATCCGCCGCTCGATCCCCTTAGCCCCCGCCGTCAAGGGGGAGCGGCCCAAATCCAATCCCTCGCTGCTGCCGCCAGCGGCCACCGAGCTGCCCCCCTCGGAGCTGGATCTCTCCGCCCCGGCCCCGTTGGCGCTCCCGGTGAAACCCGAGCAGGTTCGGATCCGCGAGCTACGCCCCCTGGGTCTGCCGGAGGCGGAAACCCTCGCCGAGGTCAACAACCCCAACCTCAAGGCCCTCTCGAGCAAGGTCGAGCAGGCCCAGTCGACCCTGCGGGCCGAGATCTCCCGTTGGTATCCCACGCTCAGCTTCAACGCCACCAACTTCCCCACCTACAGCGCCGGTGAGGACTCTCGGGGCCAGGTGGGCCTTCCGCCAGACCTCAGACGCACCAGCATCTTCCAGATGGATGCCCAGCTGGAGCTCAACTGGGCGCTGATCAACCCATCCCGCACCCCCATCATCGCCGCGGCCCGCGATCGCTACGAAAAGGCCAAGAACGACTATTTGATCGGTCTGCGCGAGCTGAGGCTCCAGGTGGCTGAGGCCTACTTCGATCTCCAGAAGGCCGATGAGCAGGTACGCATCGGCCAGCAGTCCGTGCGGGCCTCCCTGGTGAGCCTGCGCGATGCCCGCGCCCGCTTCCAGGCCGGCGTGGCCACCAAGCTGGAGGTGCTGGAGGCCGAAACCCAGCTGGCCCGCGACCAGCAGCTGCTCACCAACGCCCTGCTGGGCCGCAGCTCCAGCGGCATCGGTCAGGCCGCGGCCCGCCGCAACCTGGCTTCCCTGCTGGACCTTCCGCAGGATGTCACCCCCACCGCTAAGGATCCCTCCCGGCCCGTGGGGGTATGGCTGCCATCGCTGCAGGAGAGCATCGTGGCCGCCTACGCCTTCCGCGAGGAGCTCGATCAGCTGCTCCTTGATATCTCGATCGCCAACAGCAACGCCAACGAGTCCTTGGCGCAGGTGCAACCGCTGCTGAACATCTTTAACCGTTTTTCCGGTGGCCGCAGCTTCGGCTACCTCAACGAACCTGCCCCTACCACCGAGGTGGAGAGCTGGAATGTCGACAACTCGGTGGGCGTCAACGTCCGTTGGACCCTCTTTGATGGCGGCAGGGCCCAGGCTGAATACCGGGCCGGCAAGCAACGGGCCGAGGAGAACCGCTACAACTTTGCCCGCGAACGCGACCAGATCCGCCGCGAGGTGGAAGAAAACTGGTACACACTCGAGCAGAACAACCGCAACATCACCACCACCTCCCGCGAAGTGCTCTCCGCCAGGGAGTCCCTGCGGCTGGCGCGCTTGCGTTTCCAGGCCGGCGTCACCACCCAGCGGGAAGTGGTCGACAACCAGCGCGACCTCACCCAGGCCGAGGTGCGTTGGTCGAACGCCATCGCCGACTACAACATCAGCCTTGCCCGTCTGCGCCGCTTCACCGGCCTCGATCAGATCGCCATCTGCCCCAGGCCCTCGCTGCCCGCCGCACGGCCACCTTCCGACGCCACGGACCAGGTGCCGGTGGAGCCCACCCCCCTGCTGCCGGCCTGTACGGCGGACACCACACCCAAGTCCAGCCGCTGAGCGCCTTGCCCCCAACCCCTGCCCGCCTCACCCTGCCCGACACGCTCCGCCTGGGGCTGTTCCAGGGGTGCCTGGGGATGTTGGCCGTCGTCTTTGCCGGCATGTTCAACGGCGTGATGATCAGCGAGCTTGCCTTCCCCGGCCTGCTTGTGGGCGGTGCCCTGGCCTTCGAACAATTCGTTGCCCCTGCCAGGGTGTTGTTCGGCCAGATCTCCGACGCCCATCCCGTCGCCGGCCGCCGCCGGGTCCCCTATGTCCTGGCAGGCACCGTCCTCTTCTGCGCCTTGGCGGTGCTTTCCGTGCCCCTGATCTTTCATGTGGGCCGCCTGCTGGAGAACGGCAGCCAGCCCCAGCTCGCCTTGGCCATCGCCGCCCTCTGTGGCCTGTTTTCCCTCTATGGCCTGTCGATCTCCCTGGCCTCCACCCCATACCTGGCGTTGGTCATCGATCGCACCAACGAAACGGAGCGTCCCCGTGCGGTTGGCATTATCTGGTGCATGCTCACGGTGGGCATCGTCATTGGCGCCGTCGCCATCAGCCTCAGCCTGCGTGGTCTCGACGGCATCGACGATCCCGTCCTGCTCGAACCCGCCCTGTTGCGTTTCATGGTCAAGGTGGCCGCTGTGGTTCTTGCCCTCACGGTGATCGCCACCTGGGGCATGGAGCCTCCGGTCACCCCCGCCCCGGATGAACGCCCAGGCCAGCCCAGGGAAGACGCCGTCACCCTGGCTCAGGCCTGGCGCCTTGTTCGCTCGAGCCGCCAAGTGCTGGTCTTTTTTACCTTCCTGATCCTGTTCACCCTTGGCTTGTTCCTGCAGGATCCGATTCTTGAGGGCTATGGCGCCCAGGTCTTTGGCCTGTCGATCGCCGCACGCACGCAATTGAATGCCTTCTGGGGGGTGGGCACGTTGCTTGGCCTGCTGGCGGCCGGCTTCTGGATCGTGCCAAAGCTGGGCAAACTGGCCACCGCGCGCTTGGGGTGTCAGATGATCGTCACCACCTTGACCCTCCTGCTGGCCAGCGGGCTCACCGGTAACGCTGCTTTGCTGCGACTGGTGATGCTGCTCTTCGGCCTGGCGGCGGGCATCGGCACCAACAGTGCCCTCTGTCTCATGCTGGATCTCACGCTTCCCCAGGTGGCCGGTACCTTCGTCGGGGTGTGGGGGCTTGCCCAGGCCATGTCGAGGGCTCTAGGCAAGCTGATCGGCGGTGGTCTGCTCGATCTCGGACGCCGTCTTCCCTTCGGCGATGGGGCCTATCCGGCCTATGCCCTGGTGCTCACGGTCGAGATTGCTGTGGCCGTTCTGGCCTTGAGGATGCTCTCCCACCTCAACATCCAGCAGTTCCGCCAGGACACAGTTGGATCGCTCGAACGGGTTCTGGCCCAGGAGGTGGGATCGTGAGTGTTGCTGTAGAGCCCGGCGTCGATCCGGCCCTCCACGCCCTGGTGGATCGGGTGGCTGAGCGGCAGCGAGCCGACTTCGGCCACATGGTGTCCGATCTCAAGGCCGACGGCACCTTGATCACGGCCTGCGACCGCTGGAGCGACGCCGCCCTGGTCGGGGGTCTGGCCGAGCTGTTCCCGCAGGATGGGGTGCTCAGTGAGGAGGGCGATCAGCGCGTTCCCGCCACTGAGGCCTACTGGGTGGTTGATCCTCTCGATGGCACCACCAATTTCGCCGCTGGCATCCCCTATTGGGCCATCTCCATGGCCCGTTTCCACGACGGTGTTCCCGTTCTCGCCGTGCTCGATGTCCCCCCGCTGCGGCAGCGGATCGTGGCGATCCGGGGGCGCGGCGCCTGGCGCAACGGCAAACCCCTCTCCCCCCCTTCTTTGCATAGCCACCCTGCCGGCTGCGCCTCTCTCTGCAGCCGTTCGATCGGCGTGCTGCAGAAGCTGCCGGATCGCCGCTTTCCCGGCAAGATCCGGATGCTCGGGGTCGCCAGCCTCAATCTGGTGAGCGTGGCGATGGGCCAGACCGTCGCAGCCCTGGAGGCCACGCCGAAGATCTGGGATCTCGCTGCTGCCTGGCTGGTCCTTCACGAACTCGACTGCCCGCTGCGTTGGCTCAGCCGCGATCCCAGCCATATTCCGGCGGGTACCGATCTGTCCCAGACCGACTTCCCCGTGCTGGCAGCCGACCGGGCCGACACCTTCGCCCGTTTCACGCCGTGGGCCGAGGCGCTGGTGTCGGCCGAAGGTTGACTGCCTGCTCAGGGGTGCTATGGTTATGGACTGCGCGGCCGAGAGGCAGCGCGGCCCTGTCGAAGGACGGGGTGAACCGGTCAGCCTGCTAGGTTGATCGGGCCTGCGAGAGAAGCCGAGGAGGCTTTTTGAGCGGGTGCCTACCAGCCGAAGCGACCGAGGGTCCGACGGTGATGTAGGTTTCAGAGGTCGCCGCGAGGCGATGGCCGAGCGAGCCCGCGAGGGGGAGCCGGCAGCACCTGGAC
>CAIVPT010000241.1 GCA_903907855.1 uncultured Synechococcaceae cyanobacterium
AAGGCGGACAAGTACTGGAGAAAGGAAGCACGCTGAGCAACACTCCGCGCGCACTTGCCAAAGTACGGAAAGGGAGTCATCCCAGAAAAGCCTCACAACCAGAGACCTCGTACTTCAACGCCACTGCATAACCCGTTGCGGCATAGCGCGTAACAAGTAGCGACTGCTGAGATAAGTACGTGCCCGCTTTGGCATGATCTGTAAAGCACACTTCTAAATCCTCAAGGCCGTCACCATTGATATCGGCGCGGCGAAGGACACGCAGGCTGTAGTACCACTCGTTGCTGTCTAAAACCGCCTCATCGGGCTCAACGTGGGTTGGCACGATGCCGAGGCTGGCGAAGGTTCGCTTCGATATGGATCGGCGGGGCCCGAGGGAACTGCGGATCGTACTGAGATCTAGGTAGTTGACGAGGAACTCTGCGACGGCTGTTGGTGGAAAAAACGATTGCGCAGCCGACGGCGTAGCGGGCGCCATCACAACCAGGGCAGCAAGCGCGGCCATGAGTGTGCTCAGAGCGTGCCGAGGAGCACTGGATCCAAAGCCGCTATCTCGCCTGGAGATCCTCATCCGCGTACGGGCGTTGCGGAGAATTGCTGAGCATAATCCAGTTGGTCTCAAACCGCCGATAAACCACCATCCAAGCGGATCACCTGGCCACAGATGAAACTGGAGGCAGGGGAAGCCAGGAAGAGCACCAGATCCGCCACTTCCATCGGCTGGCCGAAGCGTCTTGCGGGGATGCGGGCCTTCATCGGATCTCCCTTGCTGGCCTCCCCCCATACTTTCTGACCCATGGCGGTGAGGATTACGGTGGGTGCCACGGCATTGGCCTGGATGTTGTAGCGGCCCCATTCCGCCGCCATCGTTTGGGTGAGGAGGTTAAGGCCGCCCTTGGATGCCGAATAGGCCGCATGGCCCTCGGGGGCCAGCACTGCAGCCACCGAAGAGATGTTGATGATTTTGCCCCGCCTTTGATTGATCATGCCGGGCACAAGCTGTTGCGAGAGCAGAAAGGGGGCACGCAGATTGACTGCCTGGGTTTCCTCCCAATGCTCAAGGCTGGTGTGCAGAAGATCTTCAACAAACACGATGCCAGCATTGTTGACGAGGATGTCGACGGTGCCGAACAACGCCAGAGCCTGATCCGCCAGTTTGCGCGTATCTTCTGGGCTACGCAGGTCAACCGGCACTGCGTGGCAGCGACGGCCCATTTGTTCCACCAGCTGCCGCGTGTTCTCAAGGCCACTCAGATCGCGACCGCTGATGACCAGGTCGGCGCCGGCGGAAGCGAAAACTGTGGCGATTTCCGCGCCGAGACCGCGCGAAGCACCGGTAACGAGAACGCGTTGATCATCAAGACGAAAGCGGCTAGGAACATCGGTCATGAAACGAATGGCAACTCTGCTGGGAGCATAGTCTAGATACAACCGCTGATTCCAGTGAGAACTGCGAATACTGTCCGCAGGCGACTGACCAGAGCGATCAGCTCGGCATTGATCTTGCAATCGGGCAATGTGCATGCCCTTGCGGTTCTCCTCGAAGTACTGCCATGCCGCATCCTGGGTGACGGTGCATCGTGATACAGCGGGAAGCGCTTCTTTCTCGGAGCTCGTAGTTGTGTGCTGTTCAGAACCCGCACATCCATGGCGCGGGCTCTTCCTCGCTCGTCGACACCGATCACGTAGGTGAGACGATCATTGAGACAGGGTCGCCGATTTTTATGCTGGAACTGGCTGATGTGAACAAATACATTCGGCCCTTTGGACAGTGGCGTGATAAAGCCGAATCCCCTGTCGTCGTTCCACAGCACAATTTTATAGCGATGACCCTCACCCCCCAACCCCAGCCGCACCGCCGCCCCTGCAAGATGAATCCCTCCGCCAGCCCTCGCCCCTGAACCAGGAAACCCTGCTGTTCGAGCCCGCATCCCCCAGGGCCGATGCCCTGCGCACCGTGCTGGCCTTCCCCAGCACCTACTCGGTGGGCATCACCAGCCTGGGGTACCAGGTGGTGTGGGCAACCCTGGCGCGGCGCGACGACGTGGACGTGCGGCGGTTGTTCACCGACGCCGGTGATCCATCCCATGGGGGCTCGCGCGGACGGGGGCCGGGGCTGGAGCTGTTTGGCCTGTCGCTCAGCTGGGAGCTCGATGGGCCGGTGCTGCTCGACCTGCTCGAAGCCCAGCGCATCCCCCTCTGGGCCGAAGAACGGGGCGACGACGACCCGATCGTGTTCGGCGGCGGGCCGGTGCTCACGGCCAACCCCGAGCCGCTGGCCCCCTTCTTCGACGCGGTGCTGCTGGGCGATGGCGAGCTGCTGCTGCCCGCCTTCATCGACGCCATGCTCGCCAGCCGCGGCATGGGGCGCCCCGAGCGGTTGCGGGCCCTGGCGCGGGTGGAGGGCGTGTACGTGCCATCGCTCTACGCCCCCCGCTACGACGCCGACGGCACGCTCCTGGCGGTGGAGGCAATCGCGGCCGATCTGCCCGCCCAGGTGCACAAGCAGACCTGGCGCGGCAACACCCTCAGCCATTCCTCCGTCATCACCCCCGAGGCCGCCTGGCCTTCGATTCACATGGTGGAGGTGGTGCGCAGCTGCCCGGAGCTCTGCCGCTTCTGCCTCGCCAGCTACCTCACCCTCCCCTTCCGCACCCCCTCCCTCGACGACGGCCTGATCCCGGCGGTGGAGGCCGGCCTGGGGGCCACGCGGCGGCTCGGGCTACTCGGCGCCTCCGTCAGCCAGCACCCCCAGTTCGACGACCTGCTCACCTGGCTCGGCCAGCCCCAGTTCGACGACGTGCGGCTCAGCGTTAGCTCCGTGCGGGCCGCCACCGTGTCGCCGGCGCTGGCGGGCCTGCTGGCGCGGCGGGGCAGCCGCTCGCTGACGATCGCGATCGAAAGCGGCAGCGCCCGCATCCGCGACCTGGTGAACAAAAAGCTCAGCGAGGCCGAGATCGAGGCCGCCGCCGTCCACGCCCGCCAGGGAGGGCTCAGCGGCCTCAAGCTCTACGGGATGGTGGGCCTGCCCACGGAAACCGACGACGACGTGGAAGCCACCGCCGCGCTGCTGCTGCGCCTGCGCCAATCGGTACCCGGGCTGCGGCTCACCCTGGGGGTCAGCACCTTCGTGCCCAAGGCCCACACCCCCTTCCAGTGGCAGCCGGTGCGCCCGGAGGCCGAGAAACGCCTGCAGCGCCTCGCCCGGCGCCTCAAACCCAAGGGCATCGAGCTGCGGCCCGAGAGCTACGGCTGGAGCGTGATCCAGGCCCTTCTCTCCCGCGGCGACCGCCGCCTGGCGCCGGTGATCGCCGCCGTTCGGGGCGAATCCGCCAGCCTGGGGCGCTGGAAGAAGGCCTACCGGGAGGCCGCGGGCCGCGCCGAGCTGCCGGCCCCGCCCGCCTGGGCCGCCGTGGTGCACGACCCCTGGTCGGCCGAGGTGGTGCTGCCCTGGAGCCACCTGCGCGGCCCCCTGCCGCCGGCCACCCTGCGCCAGCACCACGACCAGGCCCTGGCACTCGCGGGCGAGCAGGCCACCCCCTGAACGATGGGGGCGGCCCCCTGAGCGCTGAAAAAACGGCATTGTGTTTGTACGGTGAAGGGATTCTTCGGGGATCCGAGCCATGGCGGCCACCACCGTTCTCTCCCTCTCCCCTGCGCTCCACGGCGTCCACCTCCCCGTCGGGCGCTGCGCCTGCGCCGCCTGCAGCCGCCCGTGGGACCCCACCGCCGAGCCCGGGGCCACTGCCGCGACGGCCGCTGGCGCGACAGCCGCGACCACGACAACCACCTCCCCCACCGGCGCCAACGCCCCCGCCGCCAGCCTCCAGACCCTGGCCGATTACCTGCGCGTGGGCTTCTGGCAGGCCTCCGGCACCATTCCCCGCCAGTACAACCTCACCAACACCGGCCCCAACACCAACGACGGCGAGCTTCTCTTCAACATCAGCGGCTGGAGCTTCGACACCGATGGCGACGGCATCGCCGACGGCGACCCCAACGGCCTGGCAACCGCCCGCCGCGATCTGGTGCGGGAGGTGTTCAAGCTCTACCAGGCCAGCACCGGCATCCGCTTCGTCGAAACCACCGCCAGCGACGGCAGCGTCGATCTCTTGTTCACCGACAACGACACCGGCACCGCCTATGCCTATGCCGCCGGCGCCTCCTTCAGCAACGGCGTGGATTATTCCGTGATCAATGTGGGCAGCGGCTGGAACGGCGGCCGTTCCAACTTCGACTCCTACACCGTTCAGACGATCCTGCACGAGATCGGCCACGCCCTTGGCCTCGGTCACCAGGGCCTCTACAACGGCAGCGCCTCCTACGCCAACGACGCCCAGTTCGCCAACGACACCTGGCAGGTGTCGATGATGTCGTACTTCGGCCAGAGCGCCTACAGCGGCACCGGCGCCTCCACCGCCTTCCTGCAATCACCGATGGCGGCCGACTGGCTGGCCCTCGATGCGATGGTTGGCCCCAGCGGCTACGGCACCGCCAACGCCTTCCTCGGCGACACCATCTACGGCGTGGGTACCACCATCAGCGCCGCCGTCAGCCGCCTCTGGAACGAATTCAGCGTGTATGTCGACACCACCGCCTACACCATCGTCGATGGCGGCGGCTACGACACGCTCGATGTCAGCAACTTCGGCGTCGACCAGCGCATCGACCTGGCCCCCTCCGATCCCGGCTCCAGCCGCCCCTCCCTCTCCAACATCGGCGGCAAGATTGGCAACCTCTCGATCGCCGTCGGCGCCCTCCTGGAAGCGGCCACCGGCGGCGCCGGCAACGACAGCTTCTTCGGCAACGAGGCCGCCAACACCTTCCGCGGCGGCGACGGCAACGACTGGTTCGTCGACAGCCTCGGCTCCGACATCTACTACGGCGATGCCGGCATCGACACGCTCACCTTCCAGGAATCGCTCGATCTCTTCACGGTTGAATCAGCTGGCGATTCCCTGCTCTTCTCCCGTCCCTTCGGCAACGCCGATGTGGACCAGGTCTGGAACGGGCTCGAGGATCTCTCCTTCGCCGGTGTGGCCACCACCTACCAACTGGTGCTGGAGCGCTTCATCGGTCCGCCGCTGCCCAGCCTCACGATCGACACCGTGAACGGCGGCCTCGCCAGCGGCGCCATCACCAACACCACGCTGGTGCAGCTCAGCGGCACCCTCAGCCAGGCCCTCACCGCCGGGCAGAGCATCAACCTTTACCGCGACGGCCTGCTGGTGGGTAGCGCCACCCCCGAAGCCACCAGCTGGAGCTTCGCCCTGGAGGAGGCCACCGGCACCCGCACCGTCGCCTACACCGCCCAGGTGGTGGAAGCGAACCGCAACCGCAGCGGCCGCCTCTCCCAGCCCTTCCAGCTCACGGTCGACACTGAGGCGCCGCTGGTGAGCATCACCCCCCTCGACACCCAGAACCCCACGCCGCTGTTGCGCGGCCACGTCAGCGAGGTGGCCGTGGTGACGGTGGCGATCGGCGACGTGCAGCGCACCGCCAGCACCGACGCCGCTGGCGGTTGGTCGCTGGCCTGGAGCGATCCGCTCGCGCCCGGGCAGATCTATGAGCTGATGGTGGAAGCCCGTGACGTCGCCGGCAACCTCGGCCGCGATGGCAGCAGCGGCGAGCTCCAGATCGTCCCCGACGACCTCCCCGGCGATGCCGGCACCGACGCCCTCCTCAGCGTGGGCAGCAGCCTGGCGGGCCCGCTCGAGCTGGCCGGCGACCGCGATTGGGTGGCCGTCGACCTGCAGGCGGGCCGCACCTACGCCTTCTCCCTCACCGGCACCACCCTGGCCGATCCCCTGCTGCGCCTGCGCGATGCCCGCGGCCTCGAACTGGCCAGCCACAACGACCTCTCGGCGCTCGACCACAACGCCCTGATCCGCTTCACCCCCACCAGCAGCGGGCGCTTCTACCTGGAGGCGGGCGCCTTCCTCGACGCCGGCAGTGGCACCTACAGCCTCAGCGCCGCAGACGTGACGCCCCCGCCGATCCTCTTTTTCTCCCTGCAAAACCCGGTAACCACCGCCACAGCCTCCGTGATGGGCGGCCTGACGGCCCGCACCAACGACATCGTGGCCTTCGACGGCAGCCGCTTCCACCCGTGGCTGAACGGCAACAACAGCGGGCTGGCGGGGGCGGTGCTGCGCGATTTCCACATCGTCAGCGACGACGAGGTGGTGGTGGCCCTCCAGAACCCGGTGACCCTGGCGGGCATCGCCTTCGACGACTCCGACCTGGCCCGCCTCAGCCGCGGCGCCAACGGCTGGTCGGTGTCGCTGCTCTTCGACGGCAGCGACGTGGGCCTCACCACCAACTCCGAGGCGATCGATGCGATCACCGGCCTGGCGGACGGCTCACTGCTGCTCTCCACCCGGGGCGGCGGCAGCGTGAGCATCGGCGGCAGCACGTTTGTGTTCGCAGCCGAGGATCTGATGCGCTTCAACCCGTCCAGCCTCGGCGATACCACCGCCGGCAGCTGGAGCGTCTGGGCCGACCTCAGCGATATGGGGATCACCGGATCCACCGAGAACATCTCGGCGGTGGATGTCGCTGCCGATGGTCGGGTGTTCCTGGTGAGCTCCGGCGCCACCAGCGCGCCCGCCAGCGCCGCCACCGGCGGCACCAGCCTCACCGCCGCCAACGAAGACGTGTTCGTGCTGCAACCGGCCAGCCTGGGGGCCACCACCAGCGGCAGCTTCCCGCCCGGCCTGTTCTTCGATGGCAGCCTCTACGGCCTGGCCAACAATGCGCTCTGGGGACTGGATGTGCCGGTCTGATCGGCAACGGGCCGCCAGGCCCGCAGGCCGGCCAGCAGCACCCAGCCGGCCACGTTGATGCGGCTGTCGAAATAGGGCATGTCGGTGGCGTGCAGGGTGACGAGCACCAGCACCGCCGCCCACCAGGCCCGATCGAACAGGGGACCGCGCAGGATCCCCCCGCGCAGCCCCCGCATAAGCAGCCAGAGCACCAGCCCCACCACCAGGGCCGCCACCGGCACCCCATGGCTGAGGGCCAGATCAAGCGGCAGGTTGTGGGGATGGCCGTGCCAATGGCCGGTGCGCTGCGGGTAGATCAGGCTGAAGGCGGCGGCCCCCCAGCCCAGCCACGGCCGCTCACCGATCAGCCCCACGGCGGTGCCCCACTGGGCCAGGCGGGTGATCGCCAGCGGCCGGTGCCCGGCGAACTGCAGATCGCTGAGCCTGCCCCAGATCGCCTCCGGCACCACCAGCCGGGCGGGGGCCTGCAGCAGCGCGGGCAGCCCGGGCACGCTGGCCAGGCTCACGAGCAGCAGGGCCGCTCCGAGCAGCGGCAGCAGCCAGGGCCAGCTCAGGGGGCCGCTCACCAGGGGCAGCGCCAGCACCAGCGCCCCCCAGGCATTGCGGGAATCGGTGAGAAACACGGCCGTCACCAGCCCGGCGGCGAGCAACAGCACCACCCCCCGCGCCCAGGGCCGCAGGCCGCGCTGCAGCAGCGCCGCCAGCAGCAGGGGCCACACCAACGCCATCCAGGCACCGGCGATGTTGGCGTAATCGAACAGGCCCGCCAGGCGGCCCTCCGGATTACCCCCCGGGTGCAGGTGCCAGATGATCAATCCGCCCAGGGCCTGGAACGGCCCCCGCCAGCCCCACCAGAGCTGGCCCAGGCCGGTGAGGATCACGGGCACGGTGCCCGCCACCAGCATCAGGGCCACGCGCCGCCGCGCCGCCACCTCCCCCAGGTAGGGCTGGTAGCCCCAGAAGGCCCAGAAGAACGGCAACCAGTTGCCCAACCCCACCCAGGCCAGCCAGCCGCTGGTGGCGCCAAAGGCCCCGAGGGCCATCAGGGCGGCGGCCGCGAGCAGCACCCGGTTGGCGCCATCGGCCAGGGGCGCAGGGCGCCGCCGGCTGCCGAGCACCAGGGCCACGAACAACAGGAGCCCCGCCAAAAAGGCGCTGCTCGCGAGCAGCAGCAGCCCCAGCTGGAAGCAACGCCAGCCCAGGGGCGAGGCCTCGGCGGGGCGGTGCTGCTGCAGGCGGCTGTCGAGGGCAGCGAGGCGCATCAGCGCGACCCGTTCGTGCGCCTCAATCAAACACCGCCGTGCGCCCCCGGTAGACCATCACCTGCCGGCGCAGCACCAGGCGCAGGGCGCGGGCGAGGGCCAATCGCTCGCAGTCGCGGCCCTTGCGGATCAGGTCGTCGACCTCATCGCGGTGGCTCACGTGGGCGGTGGCCTGCTCGATGATCGGCCCGCCGTCGAGCTCCTCGGTCACGAAGTGGGCGGTGGCGCCGATCAGCTTCACGCCCCGCTCCCAGGCCCGGTGGTAGGGCTGGGCCCCCTGGAAGGCGGGCAGGAAGGAGTGGTGGATGTTGACCACCCGATCGAAGCGCGCCAGAAACCGGGGGCTGAGCACCTGCATGTATTTGGCCAGCACCACCAGCTCGATGCGGTGCTCAGCGAGCAGGGCCAGCTGGGTGTCTTCCACGGCGGGCCGATCGGCGGCGTTGATCGGCAGATGCTCGAAGCGGGCGCCGAAATCCTCGGCGATCGGCCGCAGGTCAGGGTGGTTGGCGATCACCAGGGGCACCGTCATCGGCAGTTCGCCGGAGCGGGTGCGCCAGAGCAGATCGAGCAGCACATGCTCCTGGCGGCTCACGAAGATCGCCACCCGCGGGATCTCATCGGAGAAGTGCAGCTG
>CAIVPT010000242.1 GCA_903907855.1 uncultured Synechococcaceae cyanobacterium
CGACCCCAACCTGCGCTTCATCGACCTCGACGGCGACGGCCACGCCGATCTGCTGATCAGCGAGGGCGATGTGTTCGTGTGGCACCGCTCCCTGGAGGAGCAGGGTTTTGAGGCTGCCCAACGGCTGCCGCTGCCATGGGATGAGGAGAAGGGGCCGCGAGTGGTGTTCGCCGATGGAACGGAAAGCATCCACCTGGCCGACATGAGCGGCGATGGGCAAGCGGATGTGGTGCGCATCCGCGCCGGCGTGCACGGCCGCGAGATCTGCTATTGGCCAAATCTGGGCTACGGGCGCTTCGGGGCGAAGGTGTCGATGGACAACCCTCCCCTGTTCGACCACCCGGAACTGTTTGATCCCAAGCGCCTGCTGCTGGCCGACATCGACGGCAGCGGCACCACCGATCTGATCTACCTGCACGCTGAGGGTGTGCGGCTCTATTTCAACCAGGCGGGCAACGGATGGAGCGAAGCGGTGCCCCTGAAGGTGTTCCCGCCGATCCACAGCGCTGCCCAGGTCACCACTGTCGATCTGCTCGGCAATGGCACCGCCTGTCTGGTGTGGTCGTCGCCGCTGGCGGGCGACAGCGGCAGGCATATGCGCTACGTGAAGCTGATGGCCGAGGGCAAGCCCCATCTGCTCATCAGCAGCGTCAACAACCTGGGGTCCGAAACGCGGGTGCAGTACTGCTCCTCGCTGCGCTTCTACCTGGAAGACAAGCTCAACGGCAGGCCCTGGATCACGCGCCTGCCGTTTCCGGTGCATGTGGTGGAGCGGGTGGAAACGATCGATCACATCAGCCGCAACCGCTTCGTGAGCCGCTATGCCTACCACCACGGTTATTTCGATGGCGAGGAGCGGGAGTTCCGGGGTTTCGGCATGGTGGAGCAGTGGGATACGGAGCGCCTCGATGCGGTGGCCGGTCAGAGCGATCCCGCCCTCGGCTTTCTGAACGAGGAGGTCGCCCACACCCAGCCGCCCGTACACACCAAAACCTGGTTTCACACCGGTGTGTGGCTGGGCCGGGAACAGGTGTCGCGCCAGTACGCCACGGAGTACTACCGCGAGCCCGGCCTCACTCCCCAGCAGATTGCCGATCAGCTCCTGCCCGACACCCTGCTGCCCGAGGGCCTCTCAGCGGCGGAGGAATGGGAGGCCTGCCGCGCTTTCAAGGGGATGATGCTGCGCCAGGAGGTGTATGCCGACGACGCTGATCACCCCGGAGCCACGGCGGCCGAGATCGAGCGGGCCCGCACGCCCTACACAGTGAGCGAGCAGAACTTTGCCCTCCAACAGCTGCAGGAGCGAGGCAGCAATCGCCATGCGGTGTTCATCAGCCACCCGAGCGAGGCTCTTACGGTTCACTACGAGCGCAAGACGGACGATCCGCGCATCCAGCACGCCCTCACCCTGGAGGTGGATGCCTACGGCAACGTATGGAAGCAGGCAGCCGTGGGCTATGGCCGCAGCAACTCACCTCTCAGCGAAATCTGGGACCAGGAGCGCCAGACCACGCCTTTGCTGACCTACACGGAAAACAGCTTCACCAACGCGATCGACAGCAACGATCAGTACCGAACGCCGCTGCCCTGTGAGGCGATCACCTATGAACTCACGGAGGTTCCCGCCACCGGACCTGCGGGCCGCTATCAGGGCGAGGATTTTATTGAGCCCGATCCTGTTGATCCCGATCAGCTTCGGCATCGCTTCGATCCCCCGGAGGTGCCCTACGAAGCCACCGCAAGCGGCAGCCGTCGACGCCGGCCGATCGAACACCTGCGCACCCTCTATCGCCCCAACGACTTGGGTTCGGCAGCAGGCAATGCCAACCAGCTCCTCCCCCTGGGCCAGCTGGAATCCCTGGCGTTGCCAGGGGAGAGCTACAAGCTGGCCTTCACCCCAGGGCTCCTGGAACAGGTCTACCAGCGGAGCCCCGGCGCCAATCAGCCGGCGCAGGCGCTGTTGCCCAGCGCAGATCGCGCCACGGTGCTGGGGGGGCTGGGTGGCGATCAGGGAGGTTATGTGGACCTGGACGGCAATGGGCACTGGTGGCTGCCCTCCGGCCGCAGCTTTTTCTCCCCCAATCCGGTCGATCTCCCGGCCACCGAGCTGGCGGCAGCAAGGGCCCACTTCTTCCTGCCCAGGCGGATCCGAGATCCCTTCGGCAAATCGGCGCTGGTCGACCACGACGCCCTTGATCTGCTGATGGCGGAGACCAGGGATCCGCTGGACAACCGCATCAGGGTGGAGGCCAATGACTACCGGGTGCTGCAGCCGCGGCTGGTGAGCGATCCGAACCGCAATCGCAGCGAGGTGGCCTTCGATGTGCTCGGGATGGTGGTGGGCACGGCGCTGATGGGC
>CAIVPT010000243.1 GCA_903907855.1 uncultured Synechococcaceae cyanobacterium
CGCGTGGGGACACCACCGCCGCCCTTTAGGAGATCGAAAGCCGCGTCACCGCCCGCGCCTTCGCCGCCGTGATGGACCCGACCAAGGGCCCGGCGGTACGGGAGGTGCTCGATCGCCTGGCCGCGGTGCTCGACGAGACGAGTGAGGACGGCGTCATCTGATGGATCGATCAGCGTCGGCGGAAAAGGGGAGGCCCCGCGGCCTCCCCAAGCGCCCTCAATAGGGGATCAACTTCTCGAGCTCCGGATCGATCGCCACTGCCGGAGCGGCAGCCTGGCGATCAAAGAGCTCCTGATCCACCAGCTCCCCGAGCCGGTGGAGCGAGTGGGCACAGCAAGCCTCACTGAGCGACAGCAGAAACCAGCTGCTGGAGCCCTTCAGCCAGAGGCGGCGATGGGCATGGGGGTGGACGTGGGAACGGACGTGCGAGAAGGCCATAGAAGGCGCAGCGCAGGACCCTCCCCAGCGGCGGGGCGGGGTCAAGGACCCGCGGCAGCGGGCCCGGCCCGATCCTTGAGCCGCCCCGCAAAGGGACGCGGCCAGGACGAAGCGACGGCGGAAGGCCATGTCCACCAGAGCCAGGGAGCGATCAGCGATGTTCATGGTGCCGATCACAAAGAGGTTCTCGTGCACATGCACCGGCCGGTGCACGCCGTCGGGGTCGGGATAGCTGAGCTGCATTGCCTCACGGCAGGGCGATCGACACGTAGGGCCCCTTGATCAGGCGCTGGCGGTCGGCCAGAAAGCGATCGATCAGCCCCGCGAAGCCAGGGGTGGTGGGGTGGAAGGCGGTGCGGATGGCATCGGCCGCCACCTGCTCCAGCTCACTGGCGACGACGGAGGGGAGCAAGGGGTGGGGCTGATCTGCGGCATCAGGTTAGAGGGGATGCCAGTGCTGCCAAGGGCGCTTGGCCGTTGCAGCGGGTGCATCATCCCCAGGCCTGATCACGACGCAGCCCGGGGAAGTTGCCCATCGATCAGGAACAGATCGCGTGGGAAAGGATGCAGCTTTCCATCGTCATGACAAAGAAAGGAGATGTGATCCGCGCTGAGCTCTGCGGTGATCTCCACATGGTCGAAAGGGGTGGACTGGAACACCGCAGGAGTCAGGACAGCCACCTGCACCAGTGCCTCGCTGGATCGGGCGCTGGGGTACTCGAAGGCCTCGATCCCGTGCTCGCGCATCCACGCACCCAGCTGTTGGGTGGGGCCGTAGGCGATGGGATCCCGAAGGGTGGCCTGCACCGCTTCATCAGCGATGGCCTGCAGCTGAAGGCCACGGCTGGCCTTCAGCAGCACGGAAAACAGCGTCTGGCGGCGGCGGATGGGCGCGGGTGGTGGATCGATCAGCCCCTCCCAGAACAGCAGGGCATAGAAGGCGCCCTCCGCCAGGCAACCATTGCGGCTGCGCGACCCGTAGAACATCCCCCTGCTCTGCCGGCTGCCGAACCGGGAGCCATGCCGCAGGGGCGGGTAGCGGAAGGGGGTGATGAGCAGTGGATGGCTGGGGATCTCGGCGCCAGTTGCCTGGGGAAGGGGCTTACTGGTTTCCACCAGGGCTTCCAGGCGTGCCAGCTGCTCGAGGTTGTCCACCAGGGGATCCAGGCTGTTGATGCCCTGTTGCTGCACAAGCCGCAGCACGATTCCCTGCAGGGGGCCTTCGGGGGCTGCGGCAACGATGGGGCGTAGATCCATCGCTCAGATCGGAGCCCGCATCGCGTCGAGGTACTGCACGATCTCCACGAGACCCTCGGTGCGCTGCACCTGTTCGGCTGGCACGCCACCGGTGTGGCGGTTGGCGGTGTGAAACCAGTGGCGCAGCTGCTGGCGATCATGGCCAACGAGCACCGAGAGGCTGCGGTAGAGGCGGATGAACAGCAGCGCCAGTTCGCCGGTCTTGGACGCTGGATCCATGCCCTTGGCGCGATTGAGCGTGGAGCGGTCTTTGCCCAGCACCCTGGCCAGAGCGGTGCGGCTCAGCTCCAGCTCATCCGCGGCGCGAAACACGGCCTGCAGGAGCAGCTCCCCATCTGTGAGGGGTGCCGCGACCTGCGGGACAGCCGGGGAATCGGCGACGAAGGCCATGGGGCGCTGCATTTGCCCCAACCCTAGCCATGATGATGCGTATGCGCCAGTAAGCTGAACGCCGCTGGGCCGTGGGGAGTCGTCTCCCGCCCAGGGCTGGTACGGTATTGCGTACGTTTGCAGGGTAAGCCGTGACCAGCGTGTCGGCGACGGAGGCCCGCAGGCGCCTCTATGCCTTGATCGATGAGGTCGGGCAATCCCACGAGCCGGTCGAGATCCATGGCAAGCGCGGCAGTGCCGTGTTGCTGTCGGAAGCGGATTGGCGCGCCATCCAGGAAACGCTTCACCTGGTGTCGATCCCTGGCATGCGCGAGTCGATCCTGGAGGGAATGGCGACAACGGTGCAGGACTTGTGCAGCGAACCGGGCTGGTGAGCTGGACGGTCCTGTTCACCCGCACGGCCCAGAAGGATGCCCGCAAACTGGCCTCCGCGTCGCCAGCCCTGAAGAGCAAGGCTCAGTCCCTACTGGAGCTTCTGGCGGTCGATCCTTACCAGAATCCACCTCCCTACGAGGCACTTGTGGGAGATCTGCGTGGAGCCTGTTTGCGGCGCATCAACATCCAGCACCGCCTCGTCTATCAGGTGCTGGATGAGGAGCGGATCGTGAAGGTGCTGCGGTTGTGGAGTCACTACGACTGATCAGGGACCGGCGGAGAGGTCAGCGCTGTGAGCCTGACGATCGCCATACCCTGCTGGCATGCCCAGTCCCGTCCCCACGATCGACGTCGACCTGGAGGAGGTGAGGAGCGCTCTGGCAGCGGTTGAGCCCCAATCCAAGCGGCTGCTGTTGTTCGGCTCCAGGGCTCGGGGCGAGGCGCGGCCCGATTCGGACATCGATCTGCTGGTGGTGATGCCCCAGCCCTCGCTCACCCCGCTCGAACGCCAGCAGGCCTTGCGTGGCGGTCGAGCTGGCCCTGGAGGGCTCCGAGGCCATCCACGACCACGTGGGGATCTGGGGCGCGATGGTCTGCCAATGGGCCCGCGAAACCGGCGCCGAGCCGCGCTGTCTCTCGCCAGCGCTGGCCCAGGCGTTCCTGCAGACCGAGCAGCCCACCCTCACCCTCGATCTACCCCGCGACATCAGCTGCTTCCGCCTGCTGCTGCCCAAAGGCACGTTGTTCTCGGAGGAGGGCCCCGAGATCCGCTCAGTGGTGGTCGCCGAGGTGCGAGCGCTCGAGGGCTGGGTACCCGACAACTTCCAGACCTCCGGCGGCGGCCTCTCCTGCGTCGGCCTGGGCGAGGACGGCGCCACCTACCTGGCGAGCAACCTGCTCGACCCCGCCGCCCGGGCCCAGCAACCGGATCACACCGACTTCAGCCCATCCCTCTGGGATTGGGACGCCGATGGGGTACGGGGCACCGCGGCGCGAATGGAGCAGCTGTGCGTCCACGCCCTGCTGGTGCAGCTCTATGTGCCCGACTTGGTGAGCGAGGGGGAGGTGCCGCCTCCACCGAGCAGCAAGGGCTTTGGTGGCCGTGCCGCCCTGGGCTACGGGCCGGCGGAGGAGTCGCTGCGGCGGCCGGTGTGGCTGGGGAAGGACTATCAGCTGCAGCGAGCTGCAGGCGGCGGGGCACCGCAGCGGGGTTCGTGGCAGCCGCTCTCGCCGCTGGTGGGTCCGGTGGCGGCGCCGTTGGCTTGGGTGGAGCCGGTGGTGGGGTGAGGGCGTGAGGAGGTCAGCGGTTCAGCTTTTCGGTTCCACATTGCCCGACGCCTTTGGGGCGACAGCCCCCTCGAACAGCGGCCCCAGCGGCACCACCCCCAGCTGGCCCTGCTCGATCCGCTCCAGCCCCGCCGGCAGCGGCGGCTCCGGCCCATAGAGAGCCGGTGGCGGGGCATCAGGGGTAAGGGGCTGCCCTCAGCCTGCCTGAAAGACCCCAGCAAGGCCAGTCCTGATCATCCCGAGATCGCCCGCACCCAGGCGCTGTTCAACGCCCAAGCCACCCCTACACAGACGGCGGCAACAGCGGTTGGCAGGTGCAGGGAGGGGCGCACGGGTATGGGGGCGGGGGCAGGCGGAGGTGCAAAGGCGCGGCATGGGCTTCCGCCAGCCCGGCCTTCCAAATTTATTCAACTTGGACAACCACTGCCCCAAAGCGCCTACAGGGGAGTGAGCTACGCCTCTAGAGCCCTGGCCGATTCAGGCAAAAACAGTGCAGGACACACACACTGGAGTGGATTCCAGTAATGGGGCATGAGAGGATTGGGCCACGGCAAGGTAATATGGAAAGTGCTAGTCTGCATTCAGAACTACTCCTCTCCCCTGCTCCGTGATGCCAATCACTAGCGCAGACCGTCTGCCCAGCCTCCTTGCCGACTGGTGGACCCTGCTGCAGGCAGCCGCCAGCAATGGCCGCCTGATGGCAGCCGCAATGGAGGCCTTGCAGCTGGCGGAGGCCCCGCTGGAGCTGCAGCAGCTGATGGCCCGTTTGGCCGCGGGTGAGGCGGGCGCCCTGCCGCCGGTGGAGCTCCTGGAGACAGCGTCAATGGGCGGTGGCCTAGGCGCCTACGCCGGGAGCAGCGGCACGATCTACCTCAACGCCGAGTGGCTGCAAACCGCCGATGGAGAGAGAGTGCTGGCTGTGCTCAGTGAGGAGCTGGGCCACCACCTCGATGCAATCCTGAACCGCGTCGACACCCCCGGCGACGAGGGGGAGCTGTTTGCCGCGTTGCTGCTGGGTGATGGGCCTACGGCTGAGCAGAAAGCCACGCTGGCACAGCAGAACGACTGGGGAGTAGCCGTGGTAGCAGGAGCACCGCAGATCGTGGAACTGGCGGCGCAGGGGGTACAGGTCCAGAGCACGCCGATTCCACAGGCTTCTCCGGGGCGGACACGGCACGAATTCAGGAACGAAGTTGCATTCGCGGCGCTGCGCAGCGATGGATCCGTCGTCACTTGGGGATCCGAAAACTTTGGCGGAGACAGTAGTTGGGTGGACTTCGACGGATCCAACAACAACCTCACCGTCTCCCAGATCTACTCCACAAAGTACGCCTTTGCGGCACTCCGCAGCGATGGATCTGTCGTCACTTGGGGGGACTCCTTTGCTGGCGGTAACAGTAGTGGGGTGGACTTCGATGGGCCCAACAACAACCTCACTGTC
>CAIVPT010000244.1 GCA_903907855.1 uncultured Synechococcaceae cyanobacterium
CGGGCCTCCGGAGGAGGACGAGGAGGAGGCCGGCCTGAGCCCCCTGCGCTGGCCCACCCTTCCCCCCTTGCCCTCCCGATCCGCCTTGCGCGGGCGGCTGGCCAACCTCCCACCGGCTCCCTGGCTCGCCGCGGGCGCGGCAGCCGCTGCAGCCACCGTGGCCGGCCTCGCCCTGGTGGGCTCCTGGTGGCTGCGGCCCCGCCCAGCCCCGGTGCCCACGAGCGTGCGGCCAGCCCCGGCCGCCCCTGCCACGGCACCCGCCACACCCCTGGGCCGCCCCGCTGCCCTTGTGCCGCTGCGCGATCCCCAACCCCAGGAGACCCAGGTGCGCGCCCTGCTGCAGAGCTGGCTGGCCGCCAAGGGCAGTGTGCTGGGGGGGGCACCGATGCCCGCTGGCATCGACAGCATTGCCCGACCGGAGCAGGTCGATCGCCTCGCCGCCGAGCGCAGTGCCGATTCCGTGCGCGGCGAACGCCAGGCCATTGAGGTGACCCTCTCCTCCCTGCGCATCGACCAGACCTCCCCCGGCCGCATCGCGGCCACCGCAGAGCTGCGTTACAGCGACCGGCGCGAAGCGGCCGATGGGCGCGTCCTGGAGAGCACGCCCCGCCAGACGATCCGCAACGTCTACGTCTTCGGGCGCGACGATGGACGCTGGCGTTTTGCCGCCCAGTCTCCCGCCCCCTGATCCCCCCTCCGTCCCTCCCCCGATGTTCGACGAGCTTTCCCAGCGTTTCGAAGCGGCCGTCAAGGGCCTGCGCGGCCAGGCCACGATCTCGGAGACCAACGTCGACGGCGCCCTGAAGGAGGTGCGACGGGCCCTGTTGGAAGCCGACGTCAGCCTGCCGGTGGTCAAGGAGTTCGTCGACGAGGTGCGGCGGCGGGCGGTCGGCGCCGAGGTGGTACGGGGCGTGAGCCCCGACCAGAAGTTCATCCAGCTGGTGCACGAGCAGCTGGTGGACACGATGGGCGGCGAGAACGCGCCCCTGGCCCACGCCAGCGGCCGCCCCACCGTGATCCTGATGGCCGGCCTGCAGGGGGCGGGCAAGACCACCGCCACCGCCAAACTCGGCCTCCATCTCAAGGAACAGGGACGGCGGGCGTTGCTGGTGGCGGCCGATGTCTACCGCCCGGCGGCGATCGATCAGCTGCGCACCCTTGGCCAGCAGATCGGCGTGGAGGTCTTCAGCCTCGGGACCGACGCCCGCCCGGAAGAGATCGCTGCGGCGGGGGTGGCCCGGGGCCGGGAGCAGGGCTTCGACACCGTGCTGGTGGACACCGCCGGGCGCCTCCAGATCGACGAATCGATGATGGGGGAGATGGTGCGGATCCGCGAGGCCGTCCAGCCCGATGACGTGCTGCTGGTGGTCGACGCCATGATCGGCCAGGAGGCGGCCGAACTCACCCGCGCCTTCCACGAGCGCGTGGGGATCACCGGCGCGGTGCTCACCAAGCTGGATGGCGATTCCCGGGGCGGCGCCGCTCTCTCGATCCGCAAGGTGAGCGGGGCGCCGATCAAATTCATCGGCACCGGCGAGAAGGTGGAAGCGCTGCAGCCCTTCCATCCGGAGCGGATGGCCAGCCGCATCCTGGGCATGGGGGACGTGCTCACCCTGGTGGAGAAGGCCCAGAAGGAGGTGGAGCTGGCGGATGTGGCGCGCATGCAGCAGAAGCTGCAGGAGGCGAGCTTCGACTTCTCCGATTTCGTGCAGCAGATGCGCCTGATCAAGCGCATGGGCTCGCTGGGGGGGCTGATGAAGCTGATCCCCGGCATGAACAAGATCGACGACGGCATGCTCAAGCAAGGCGAGCAGCAGCTCCAGAAGATCGAGGCGATGATCGGCTCGATGACCCCGGGCGAACGGCAGGATCCAGACCTGCTGGCCGCCTCCCCCTCCCGCCGCCGGCGCATTGCCTCCGGCTGCGGCCACACCCCCGCCGAGGTGGACAAGGTGCTGGCCGACTTCCAGAAAATGCGTGGCTTCATGCAGCAGATGACCCGCGGCGGCATGCCAGGAATGCCTGGCATGGGGGGCATGGGGGGCTTCCCCGGCATGGGCGGCTTCCCGGGGATGGGGGGGATGCCCGGGGGCATGCCGGGCATGGGCGCCCCCGCAGGCAGCGCCCCACGGGGCAGCGCACCAAGGCCGCCGCGCCCCAAGAAACCGCGCAAAGGATTCGCTGATCTCTGAGGGAGCGGCGAGTTTTGGGTTGCGAGGTCTGGCGCGTTCAGCGGCGCCACCCCTGGGAGGGAAGGCCCGAGTGATAGGGTCAATCGTTGGTATGTTCTCGATTCAGCTCCGATGATCAAGCTCCGCCTGAAGCGGTTCGGCAAGAAGCGGGAAGCGAGCTTCCGCCTCGTGGCCACCAACAGCACGTCCCGTCGCGACGGTCGACCGCTCGAGGAGCTCGGCTTCTACAACCCGCGCACCAAGGAAACCCGCCTCGACACCGAGGCGATTCGCGCCCGCCTGAGCCAGGGTGCCCAGCCCACCGATACGGTCCGCTACCTCCTGGAAAAGGGTGGGTTGATCGAGAAGACCATTCGCCCCGCCGAGGGGTGGGTAAGCGCAAGCAGGCTGAGGCCCGCGACGCCGCTGCCGCCGAGGCCCTCAAGGCCGAAGCGGAAGCCAAGGCAGCGGCGGCCGCAGCAGCTGCCGAGGCCGCCGCCGCCGCTGCCGAAGCCGCCGCCGCTCCCGCTGAGGAGCCGGGGGCCGAGGCCGAAACCGCCGAGGCCTGATCCCCACCCCTCCCTCTGAGCGCACCCTTCCCCACCGAAGAGCCCTCGGCCAGCCCCCTGCCCGAGGGACGTCGGCTCAGCCTGGCTGCTCCCTCAGCGGCTTTAGCCCTGGCTGGGGAAGCTGAATCCACCCTTCGCCGAATCGAGGCTCTCACCGGAGCCTCCCTTCTGCTTCGCGGTCTTGAGCTGTTCATCCAGGGCCGCCCGGCCCAGGTGGATCGTTGTGCCGCCCTGGTCGATCTGCTGCGGCCCCTCTGGGAGGCCAGCGAGCCGATCGGGGCGGTCGATCTGCAGACCGCCCTCACCGCGCTCGACACCGGCCGGGGGGAGCAGCACCGGGAGCTGGGCCGCCAGGTGCTGGCCATCAGCCGCACGGGACGCCCGCTACGACCCCGCACCGCCCGCCAGAAGGCGTTCGTCGACGCGATCGAGCGCCACGATCTCACCCTGGCGATCGGCCCGGCCGGTACCGGCAAAACCTTCCTGGCCACCGTTCTGGCGGTACGCCTCCTGCAGGAACGGCGGGTGGAGCGCCTGGTGCTCACCCGTCCGGCCGTGGAGGCCGGCGAGCGCCTCGGCTTCCTGCCGGGCGATCTGCAACAGAAGGTCGACCCCTTCCTGCGCCCCCTGTACGACGCCCTGCACACGGTGATCGGCCGCGAGCGCACCGAGCAACTGCAGGAAAAGGGGGTGATTGAGGTGGCCCCCCTGGCCTACATGCGCGGCCGCACCCTCGCCGACTCCTTCGTGATCGTGGATGAGGCCCAGAACACCACAACCGCCCAGATGCGCATGGTGCTGACGCGGCTGGGGGAGAACTCCCGCATGGTGGTCACCGGCGATGTCACCCAGATCGATCTGCCGCCGGGCCAGCTCAGCGGGCTGGTGGAGGCCGAGGAGGTGCTGCGGGGGGTCGAAGGGGTAGCGATCTGCCGCTTCAGCGACGTCGATGTGGTGCGCCACCCGCTGGTGCAGCGGCTGGTGCAGGCCTATGAGCGGCGGAGCCGGGGCCGATAGGGAGATCCGCACACCCGCTGCCGGCAGTGATCGGCTGGCGCTGGCAGGATGAACGAAGTCTGAATTCTCGAGCCGCCATGCCGGCCAGCAGCAATTTCCAACAGGCCATCCAGGAAGCCCAGTCCGGGTCCCTGGTGGGCCCCAACGTGGTGCGTCGCGCCCTGCCCTATGTGGGTGGTGGCATGGTGCTCACGGCCGCAGGGGTGATGGGCGGCCTCTCGATGATCGGCACGCCGATCTTCCAGCCCCTGTTCATCGTGGCGATCATCGCCAACCTCGTTCTCTTCTTCGTCTCCCAGAACGTTGCTCTCAAGGGCAACAACGGCACGGCGCTGCCCCTTCTCGCCACCTACAGCCTGATCACCGGCTTCACGCTCAGCGGGCTGGTGGCGATGGCCATCGGCACCGCTGGCATCGGCTCGGTGGCCACCGCCGCCCTGGCCACGGGCATCACCTTCGTGATCGCCTCGGTGGTGGGCAAGCGCATGAGCGACAGCGTCGGCCAGGCCCTGGGTGCTGCCGTGGGGCTTGGCATCGTCGGCCTGCTGATCGCGATGGTGATCCAGCTGGTGGGGTCGATCTTCGTGCCCGGATTCGGGGGCAACGGCTTCGAGCTCCTGATCGCCGGCTTCGGCACGGTGATCTTCGTGGGCGCCGCCTTCGTCGACTTCTACACCATGCCCCGCAGCTACCGGGATGACCAGTACCTGGCGGGTGCCCTGGGCATGTACCTCACCTACATCAACCTCTTCGTGTTCATCCTTCGGCTGATCATCGCCCTCCAGGGTGGCGGCCGCCGCGACTGACACGACTGAACGGTGCACCCCAAGGGCACCAGGTTCCTAAAAGGGCCGGCTATGCCGGCCCTTTTTTTATGGCCGCTCAACCCCCACCGACAACCAGCCGTGAAGCTGAGCCCGCCGGAGGCCCCCAGGCTGGGAGCGGCTCCTAAGGTCGGAGCTTGCGAGGTTTCA
>CAIVPT010000245.1 GCA_903907855.1 uncultured Synechococcaceae cyanobacterium
CCGCTGCGCTTGCCCCTGCCACCAGCTCCGTCACGGCGTCCGGCGCCACCCGTCGATCCCCGTCCGCTTCCCCCCGCAGGTCTTTGAGCACCACCTGCCCGGCGGCCGCCTCGTCGTCGCCGAGCACCGCCGCCCAGCGGGCGCCGCTCTTGTCGGCCCGTTTGAACTGCTTGCCGAAGGCCGCGCCGCTCAGGTCCAGCTCCACCGCCAGCCCCGCCCGGCGCCACTGGCGGGCGCAGCACAGCGCCATCGCCTCGGCCGCCTCGCCCCGGCTCACCACGTAGAGATCCGGCGTGCCGCTCTCCGCCATGCCGCCCCCACCCGCCGCCACCAGCAGCACCAGCCGCTCCATGCCCAGGGCCCAGCCGAAGGCGGGGGTGGCGGGCCCCCCCAGCTGGCTCACCAACGTGTCGTAGCGGCCGCCGCCGCACACCGTGGCCTGGGCCCCGAGCTGGCTGCTGGTGATTTCAAAGGCGGTGTGGCCGTAGTAGTCGAGGCCGCGCACCAGCCGCGGATTGAGCCGGAAGGGGATCGTCAGGGCCGTCAGATGGGCCAGCACCTGGTCGAACCGCGCCCGGCTGGCGCTGCTGAGGGTGTCCAGCAGCTGGGGGGCCCCATCGAGAACCACCTGGGTGCCGGCGTCCTTGGCGTCGAGGATGCGCAGCGGATTGCTCACCAGCCGCTGCTGCGAATCCGGATCCAGCTGGTCGCGTCGCGCTTCCAGAAAGGCCACCAGGGCGCTGCGGTACCGCACCCGGTCGTCGTGGTCGCCGAGGGAATTGATCTCCAGGCACAGCCCGCCCACCCCCAGATCCGCCAGCAGATCCCAGGCCAGCACGATCCCCTCCACGTCGCTGCGGGGATCGGCCAGGCCGAGCAGCTCCAGGCCGATCTGGTGGAACTGGCGCTGGCGGCCCGCCTGCGGCCGTTCGTAGCGGAACATCGGCCCGCCATACCAGAGCCGCTGGGCCCCCTGGCCCAGCAGGCCGTGCTGGATGCACGCCCGCACCACCGAGGCGGTGGCTTCCGGGCGCAGGGTGCAGCTGCGCTCGCCCCGGTCGAGGAAGGTGTACATCTCCTTGCCCACCACATCGGTTGCCTCGCCGATGCCGCGGGCGAAGAGATCGGTGGCCTCCAGCACCGGCGTGCGGATCTCCTCCACGCCCGCCCGCCGGAAGTGATCGCGCGCCGTCGCCTCGATCGCCCGCCACAGGCGGGTCGGCTCGGGCAACAGATCGACCATGCCGCGCAGGCTCTGGAGCGCTTCCACCGGGGACGGACTCAGGGCCTCCCATCGTGCCCGGCCGCGCGCACTCAGGAGCGGGTGTGCTCCCGATACCAGGCAGCGAAGCGTGCCACGCCGGGTCATGCACCGGATGCTGCTCAGAGAAGGGCAGCAGCGGGATGCCGCCGTACACCGAGCTGCTCGACGCGTACACCAGGTGCGCGACGGCCTGGGCGGCCAGATGGATCACGCCATCCGGTGCGGTGGCGGCCACCAAAGCCGGGGTCGTAGTAATCGTTGAGGTTGTCGAGGCCCACCACACGCTCGCCCCGCGCCAGCAGGGCTTCCGACACCGCGGCACCGATGAATCCCGCTGCCCCGGTCACCAGGACCGGGTGGCGGCTCAGCACTCTTCTTCCTCCAGGCGCTTCCGGAAGTAGGCGATGGTGGGCTCCAGGCCCTGCTCCAGCGGCACCTTCGGCTCCCAGCCCAGCTCACGCTCGGCCAGGTCGATCACCGGCTGCCGTTGGAGCGGATCGTCTTCCGGCAGGGGGAGGCAGGTGAGGGGCAGATCCGGCTGGATACGGGCGCGCACCAGTTCGGCGAGCTGGCGGATCGTGAACTCGCCCGGGTTGCCGATGTTGATCGGCCCGCTGTGCTCCCCGTTCATCAGGCGGATAATGCCCTCCACCAGATCATCGACGTAGCAGAAGGAGCGGGTCTGGCTGCCATCGCCGTAGAGGGTGAGCGGCTCGCCGCGCAGGGCCTGCACGATGAAGTTGCTCACCACACGCCCGTCATTGGGCAGCATGCGCGGGCCGTAGGTGTTGAAGATCCGCACCACCCGGATGTCGGTGCCGTGCATGCGGCGGTAGTCGAAACACAGGGTTTCGGCGATGCGTTTGCCCTCGTCGTAGCAGGAGCGGATGCCGATGGTGTTGACGCAGCCTCGGTAGCTCTCCGGTTGCGGATGCACCTCCGGATCGCCATACACCTCGCTGGTGCTCGCCAGCAGCAGGCGTGCCCCCACCCGCCGGGCCAGGCCGAGCATGTTGTAGGTGCCCAGGAAGCTGGTTTTGGCGGTTTTGATCGGGTTGTGCTGGTAGTGCACCGGCGAGGCCGGGCAGGCCAGGTGCCAGATGCGGTCCACCTCCAAGCGGATCGGCTCGGTGACGTCGTGGCGGATCAGCTCAAAGCGGGCGTGGCCCAGCCATTGCTGAATGTTCTGTTTGCGGCCGGTGAAGTAGTTGTCGAGGCAGATCACCTCCTCGCCCGCCTGCATCAGGCGATCCACCAGGTGGGAGCCCACGAAGCCGGCGCCGCCGGTGATCAGGTTGCGGCGGGTCATCGGCCTTCTCCCACGCGCCAGACCATCAGGCCGGCGGCCCGCGCCGCGTCGGCGTCAGCCACCGCCCGGGCGTCGAACAGCCAGGCTGGACGGCGCATGACGGCGGCGATGGCCTCCCACGGGAGGCGGCGGTAGTGCTCCCACTCGGTGAGGATCAGCACCGCGTCGGCCCCTTCGGCGGCCTCCTCCGGTGAGCGGGAGGGCAGCCAGCCGCCATCACCGGCCAGGGAGTGGCCACGGGCGTCGGCCGGTAGCGGTTCCTGCTCGAGGTCGAGGGCGATCTGGGCTGGGTCCACCTTCGGGTCGACGATCGCCAGCTGCGCCCCCTCCTCGATCAGGGCGCGGCAGATGCGGATCGCCGGCGCCTCCCGGGTGTCGTTGGTGTCGGCCTTGAAGGCGAAGCCGAGCACCGCCAGCCGCTTGCCGCTGACAGTGCCGAACAGGCTGGTGACCACCAGGCGGGCGATGCGGTTCTGCTGCCAGGTGTTGAGCTCCACCACCCCTTCCCAGTAGTGGGCCACCTCCTCCAGGCCGTAGTGACGGCAGAGATACACGAGGTTGAGAATGTCTTTCTGGAAGCAGCTGCCGCCATAGCCGGGGCCAGCCTGCAGGAATTTCGGGCCGATGCGGCTGTCGGTGCCAATCGCCCGGCCCACCTCGCGCACGTCGGCGCCGGTGGCCTCACACAGGGCGGCGATGCTGTTGATCGAGGAGATGCGCTGGGCCAGGAAGGCGTTGGCGGTGAGCTTGGAGAGCTCACTGCTCCACAGGTTGGTGCGCAGGATCCGATCCTGCGCCACCCACTGGCCGTAGATCGCAGCGAGGGAGTCAATGGCGCCGGGGTCTTCCCCGCCGATCAGCACCCGGTCGGGGTTTTCCAGATCGGGGATGGCGGTGCCCTCCGCCAGGAACTCGGGATTGGAGAGCACGGAAAAGGTTTTGCTGCCGCCGGCGCTGCCCTGGGCCGCGCTGAGGATCGCCTTCACCGCCTCGGCGGTGCGCACCGGCAGGGTGCTCTTCTCCACCACGATCGTGTGCCCCTGCGACGCTGCCGCCACCTGGCGGGCCGAGGCCTCGATCCAGCGCAGGTCGCTGGCCTGGCCGGCGCCCACCCCGCGGGTCTTGGTGGGGGTGTTCACCGAGAGGAACACCATGTCAGCGCTGGCGATCGCCGCATCGACCTCGGTGGTGAAGTGCAGGTTGCGGCCCCGGGCGCGGGCCACCACCGCGTCGAGACCGGGTTCGTAAACCGGCAGTCGGCTCAGATCCTCGTCGTTCCAGGCGGCGATGCGGGCGGTGTTGAGATCCACCACCGTCACCTGGATGTGGGGACAGCGGTCGGCGATCACCGCCATCGTGGGCCCGCCTACGTAGCCGGCGCCAATGCAACAAATGCTGCGCACCTCGACGGGGACGTTGGCGAAGGTTGGGGACGCAGGGATTGGTGAGGGAGCGGTTCCCATCCAACGCAAATAATTTGTCTGACCTTACTGCCAATGGCCTGGGAGGCCCCTTCCGGTCTGGCCGGCTGCTTCGCTGCCCCTGCCGCGCCGGGCTTCGCGTTCCCTGAGGGGGCTTCAGGGGTCCTTCTTAAACTGCCCCCAGTGGGGCAGGGCCCAGTCCGTGGCGAACGTGCTGATCACCGGCGGCGCCGGGTTCCTCGGCAGCCACGTCTGCCTGGAGCTGCTGGCGGCCGGCCACAGCCTGGTGGTGCTCGACAACTTCGCCAACAGTGGTCCGGAATCCCTGCGGCGGGTGGCAGAGCTGGCCGGCCTGGGCGGCTGGCAGCGGCGCGGCCCCGGTCGCTGGAGCACCCAGCCCTCGCCCTCCCGGTTCACCCTGATCGCCGGTGATGTGCGCTCCCCGGCCGATCTGCGGCGTGTGTTCCACCCCGGCGATGCCGCCACCGCCGTCTCCGCTGCCGCGGAGGCCGCTGAGCGGCCGCCCGGACCGATTGACGCCGTGCTGCACTTCGCCGGCCTCAAGGCGGTGGGGGAATCGATGCGCCAGCCCCTCCTCTACTGGGACGTCAATGTGGGGGGCAGCCGGGCCCTGCTGGAGGCGATGGAGGGGGCCGGCTGCCGCACCCTGGTGTTCAGCAGCAGCGCCACCCTCTACGGCCATCCCGAACGGGTGCCGATCGCCGAATCCGCTCCGCTGCAGCCGATCAACCCCTATGGCCACAGCAAGGGGGCCGTGGAGCAGCTGCTCGCCGACGTGGCGGCAAGCGCCCCGGGCTGGCGGATCGCCCGGCTGCGCTACTTCAATCCGGTGGGCGCCCACCCCAGCGGCCGCCTCGGTGAAGACCCCAACGGTCCCCCCAACAACCTCTTCCCGCTGATCAGCCAGGTGGCGGTGGGCCGCCGGCCATGCCTGCAGGTGTATGGCGCCGACTGGCCCACCCCCGATGGCACCGGCATCCGTGATTACATCCACGTCATGGACCTGGCGGAGGGCCACCGCGCCGCCCTCGACCTGCTGCTGGGGGAGCCCCCCCAGCTGCTCACCCTCAACCTCGGCAGTGGCCAGGGCCATTCGGTGCTGGAGATGGTGCGCGCCTTCGAGCACGCCAGTGGCCGGGCGGTGCCCTATGAGCTGGTGGATCGCCGAGCCGGTGATTCGGCCATCAGCATTGCCGATCCCAGCGCGGCCGAGCGCCGCATGGGCTGGCGCACCCGCCGTGATCTGGCGGCGATCTGCGCCGATGGCTGGGCCTGGCAGAGCGCCAATCCCGACGGCTACGGCGGCTGAGCCGGCCGGCGGCGGAACACGCGGTATTGGCCGCTGCGCAGCCCGAGCTGGTCGCTGATCTCCTGCCAGCGGTCGGGTTCGCGCGCCAGGCAGGCCCGCAGGAAGGACTCGCTGTTCGGACCGCTCGGATCCGTGCGCATCCACACCAGATGCCGATTCGCCGGGGCGGTGAGCTGGCCGCAGCTGGCCGCCGTGTCGGTGGGCAGGCCCAGGCGGAGCGTGGCCCAGCTGGGTGCCAGCCCCTGTTGATTGAGGCTCCACTCCGGCCCGATTCCCACGGTGCTCGCCCGCTCCTGCAGCTGTCGTTGCAGGGCCACGTCCTGGGGGGCGGTGAAGCCCCGCTCTGAGGCGGGCAGGGCGGCCAGGTAGCGGCGGGCCAGGCTCCGATCGGCCTCCAGCGCCCGCACCGGGGCCCGCGGCCGCCGCGGCGGCTGCCCCAGGGAGCTGACGAAGGTGTTGTTGAAGAAGATCAGGGTCATCAGCAGCATCGCCACCAGGCCGCTGGCCCGGATCCAGCGGCGGTTGCTGCGCTCCATCTCGGCGAAGCCGCAGGCCAGGATCAGCACCAGGGGCAGCACCAGAAGCTGCATGTCGCGCGTCTCGAAATCGCCGCGCTGGAAGGAGAGCACCACCTCGAGCACAAAAATCACCGAAAGGGCGGGCAGCACCAGCAGGCGCTCGCCATGGCGCCCGGGTTCGCGCCCCTCCCGCGTGGCCAGGTCCACCAGCCCCAGGCAGGGCACCAGCACCATCAGCCAGATCGGCAGGCCGGCCACCGGCGTGCTCAGGAACTTGCCCAGGAGCGGCAGGAGTCGGTCGCCCTCGGCCGGGAAGCCGTTGGCCACCTCCAGGGGCAGTTGCACCACCCCCGCCCAGACCAGGGCTGGCCCGTGGGGGAGCGCGGCATAGGGGGCGATGGTGAGCAGCGCCATCGCCGCCGCCCCCGCCAGCAGGGGCGCCAGAACCGCCAGGGGGCGCGGCACCTGGATCAACACCAGGGCCAGCAGGGCCACCATCAGCAGGGGCGAGGAGAGCCGCAGGAAGCACTCCAGGGCCAGCACCAGCGCGGCGCCGGCCCCCGCCAGCCGGGTCCGGCTGGCGGCGTAGAGCGCTAACACCATGAAGGTGTTGGCGAATTGGTGGGGATGGCCGGACATCCCGCCCGGGAACATCTGGCCACCGATCACGAAGGTGGTGGCGGCCGCCCAGGGCACCCGCGAGCCAGGGCGGAGGGCCACCAGGCCAGCGGCGGCCAGGTGGCGCAGGGCTCCCATCAGCAGCAGGCCCCCCACCAGGTTGACCGCCAGGATCAGCAGCCGGTGCGCCGTCAGGCCCCCCACCCAGGCGGAGGGGGCGTAGAGCCACTGGACCAGCGGCAGGCTGCCGTTCACCAGGCCGGCGTAGAGCAGCTCGCCCTGGAGCAGCCGCTGGCCGGCGTAGAGGAGTTCGTCGAGCTTGACGTCGTAGGTGCCGGCGATGGTGGGCTGGCGCAGCACGCGCACCAGCAACCCCACCCCACTCAGCAGCCAGAGCGTTAGGAACAGACCCCTGGGGGGCCGCAGGCTTCGGTTCGCGGCTCCGCGGGCCCTGGCGGGGGACTCGGACAAGGCGGTGCCGACGGACCGGCTGAGTGTACCGGCGATGTGCTCGGCACTACACGCTGAGCCGACTCAGGGGGCGTCGGGAAGGGTGGCCCGCAGCTTCTCGCGGAAATCGCCCTTGGGCATGCCCCCCTTCACCTCGCCGTGGATCACAAAGGAGCCTTCGAATTGCTCCTCCAACTGGCTCACCACCAGGTAGGTGGGCCAGCCCATCCCCTCCTTGCCGGGGTACTGGGCCAGCAGCACGCGGCGGTAGCGGCGGTAGGTGTCGGTGTCCTGCAGCATCACGCTGACGAACTCCAGCCCCAGCTCTTCGGCCACCTTGGCGTCGTAGTTGCTCATGCGGTGGCAGGTGCCGCAGTCCTCGGAGCTGAACTTCAGGACGGTGAGGGTGGACATGGCGGCGGGGTGATGGAGCCGCCGGGATGGTAAGCGCCCTGGGGCGATGCGGGGGGCTCAGGCCCGCTCCTGGCCCAGGCGCTGGGCCCGCAGCTGCCGCAGTCGCTCCCCCAGCTCCGGCCCCGGCCGCAGCCCCTCGCTGCCCATCAGATCGGCGGCGCTGCGCTCGCCTCGCAGGTGGCGCCAGCGCAGCCACCAGCGCAGCAGGGGCCGGCGCGGCCCATCCCCGCAGGCCAGGGCGAGGGCCACCGCGTCGGGCGAGCCGCCGGGCGCCTCCAGCCAGGCGCACCAGGGGGCCACCGCCCCCGGCTCCGGCGTGGTGCCGGCGAGGCGGCCCCGCAATTCCAGGAACTGCGCCAGGAGCCGGTGCTGGCGATGGGGGATCTGCAGCCGCTCCGCCACCGCCAGCGGATCGCTCGCCCCCGCCAACAGGGCCGGCAGCAGGGGCACCCCCAGCCGCGTTGCCCAGTGCAGTCGCCGCCGCCAGTGGCGGTCGGCCTGCAGGGCCCCATCGAGCAGGGGCAGGGCTCCCCAGCTCTGCAGGGCCGCCAGGGCCCGGGGCCAGGCCTCCCGCTCCAACAGCAGCTCCCATTCCATCCGCAACCGGGTGCCAAGGGCCGGTGGGGCGGCGCCCGGCGGATCCCCCGGGTGCCAGGCCCACGGCCAGGCCTTCACCGTGTCCTGCACCTGGGCCAGGGACTCCGGGGCCAGCTCGAACCCCAGCCGTGCGGCATAGCGGGCGCCGCGCACCACGCGGGTGGGGTCGTCGCGGACGCTGGCCGCGTGCAGGAAGCGCAGCTGGCGCCGCTGCAGATCCGCCTGGCCCCCGTGGGGGTCGAAAAGGCCACCGCCGCTGCCACCGCCGCCGCCACCTTCGGCGCCCAGTTCCAGGGCCATGGCGTTGATGGTGAAATCGCGGCGGGCCAGGTCGTCCTCCAGGCGCCCGAAGCGCACCACGGGGTTTTCGCCGGGTACCGGGTAGGTCTCCCGCCGGGCGCTGGCCACGTCGAGCAGCAGGGGGATCCCCCCCCAGTGCACCTCCAGCTCCACCGTGCCGTAGGCGGCGTGCTCCTGATAACCGGGCAGCTGGGCCTCGCCGAGCTGGGCCCGCAGGGCCCGGGCCAGCCGATGGGCCGCCGGTGCCCCCTCCTCCCCGGCCCCGGCCCACGCCTCCACCACCAGATCGAGATCGGGCACCCCCCGCCAGGGGTCGTTGTGCACCCGGTGCCGCAGCCAGTCCCGCACCGCTCCCCCCACCAGGGCCAGCCGGTCCCCCTGGGCGGCCCGCCGCAGGTGCGCCACCAGAGCGGGGGGGATGCCTGGCAGCTCAGGCGTCGGGGCAGGGGAGGACATGGGGGCGGCGGCGGGGCCGCCTCAGAGGGCGCTCAGGCGCGCGTGCAGCTCGGAACTCAGGATGCCGCGTTGACGGCTGCGGTCGAGGAAGCGCAGATCCGAGCGGTAGATGCGGCGGGCCTTCGCCTCCAGTTCGGTGTCGTAGAAGCGCCGGTAGCCGGGGGCGGGGCCATTCGCCAGCAGCTGCTGCAAGTCGGAGGCCGGCGTGTGGGCCAGGGAGCTGGAGTGTTCGCCAGCGTCGGATCCGGCGGCGGCTTGATCCCGCACCACCCCGGGGTGGTCGGGGCGCACCCGGAAGGGCATGGCCACGTCGGTGTCGAAGAGGTGGTTGACGAACGCCTGCAGGGGCTGAAGGTCTTCGGAGTTGAAGAGGCGGTCGAAGCGTCGCCAGCGGTAGCGCCGGATCTGGGGGTGGAAATGGGTGCGGTCCACGCAGCGAAACCCGTGGCGATCGAGTTCGTCGAGGAAGTCGGCGAAGCTGTCGAGCCGGGCGTCGGGGCAGAGCTGCAGCGAAGCCTGCCGGTACTTCGTGTGCTCCACGTATTTGTTGAGGTAGGCGCTGACCAGCCGGCGCAGGGGATTGCGGAACACCAGCAGCTGGGCCCTGATCGGGGAGCGCAGCTGCTTGCGTTGGCCCACCTCCCAGGCGAAATCGGCCACGCTGCGGCAGGAGGCCTTGGGCGAGGCGCAGATCACGAGCCGATCGATGCGGCTGACCAATGCGCGAGGAGCCATCCGTAACTCCAGGCACCTAAGGGTGTGGCCGAGTGTACCGGCCGCGGCCGGTGAGAATGGAGGCCACTCCCGGAGATGTCGCTTGTCTGCCCTCACCCGCTGCCTTGTGGAGGAGGCCGCCGCCATCGCCGCCACCGCCCAGCGTCTTGATGGGGCCCAGGTGGAGCGGGCCCTCGTCCTCCTCGATGGCTGCGCCGACAGCCGCTCGAAGCTGGTGATCACCGGGGTGGGCAAGAGCGGCATCGTGGCCCGCAAGATCGCCGCCACCTTCTCGTCGATCGGCCTGATGGCCATCTACCTCAACCCCCTCGATGCCCTCCACGGCGACCTGGGGGTGGTAGCTCCAGATGATGTAACGCTGCTGCTCTCCAACAGCGGCGAAACCCAGGAGCTGCTCGAGATCCTGCCCCACCTGCGCCGCCGCGGCACCAGCCGCATCGCCCTGGTGGGCCGGGTCGAGTCGAGTCTGGCCCGCGGCTGCGACGTGGTGCTCGATGGCTCGGTGGACCGGGAGGTCTGCCCGCTCAACCTGGCCCCCACCGCCAGTACGGCGGTGGCGATGGCGATCGGCGATGCCCTGGCGGCGGTGTGGATGGAGCGGCGCGGCATCTCCCCGCAGGATTTCGCCCTCAACCACCCCGCCGGTTCCCTCGGCAAGCAGCTGACCCTCACCGCCGCCGATCTGATGGTGCCGGTGGAGCGCCTCGAACCTCTGGCGGCCAGCACCCCGCTGGCGGAGGTGATCGCCCACCTCACCGCCGCCGGGGTGGGGGCCTGCTGGGTGGCCCACGAGGAACACCACCAGCGCATCCACGGCCTGATCACCGACGGGGATCTGCGCCGCGCCCTGCAGCAGCACGGCCCCGAGGAGTGGAAGCGGCTGCGGGCTGGGGATCTGATGACCGCCGATCCGATCACCGTGGAGGGCAGCACCCTGGCGATCCACGCGATCGAGCGGATGGAGCGCAACCGCCGCAAGGCGATCGGCGTGCTGCCGGTCACCGACCCGGAGCACCGCATGCTTGGCCTGCTGCGGCTCCACGACCTGGTGCAGGCGGGCCTGACCCGCTGAGGGACTGCCCTCAGTCCCAGAGGCGCATCGCCTCCTCCCGGGCCGCCAGCCATTCCGCTGCCAGCACGCCGCCGCCCATGCGGGTGTCGCGGAACCAGGGCCCCCCGAGGGTCCAGTGCACCAGGGCCGGCCCCCCCTGATCCGCGGGTCGCTCATCGGGGGGCTGCACATCGATCAGGTGGTTCCAGCGTCCCATCGGCAGGGAGCCGATGGCCGCGCTCGGGGGGAGCCATTCGAAGCGATGCAGGGCCAGGCCGCTGGCGCTGTTCACGACCTCGGGGGTGAGGGCGGTGCAGCTGGGGCAGTGGAAGAGCATCAGGGAGCTCCAGTTCTTGCGGGCGTAGCGGCTCTGGCGGGCGCCGAGGAACTTCACCGACTCCCGCGGCACGTGGTCGTGTTGCACGCACTGGAGGGCGTAGCGCCCGTCGCGGGCGTCCCAGAGCTCGGCGATGTCGCCGCGGCAGAGCATGTCGCAGTCCATGAAGATCGCCCAGCCCTGGAAATCCTGAAGCCAGGGCACGAGGAAGCGGGAGAAGGAAAACTCGGTGCTCTGCTCGGGATGGCGCTCGCGGCGCAGGGCTCCGCCGAGCTGGCGGGCCACGATCGGGGTGATCGCCAGGGGGCGGCTGCTGTGCTGGGTGAGGCTGTCGATCAGAACGTTGACGGCGGCCCGTTCGTGGGGGTCGTAGCCGATGTAGACGGGGATGGGTTGCGCCATGGCGGCGGTCCGGAGGGACCTGGTAGCGACATGGCGAAACTACAGAAGCGTGATGACAGGATCACGGTTTATGGGCGGTTCGGCGGGCGGCCATGGGGGCCGTGCGGGGGGAGGGCTGGGATGCCCTCGCTCACCCTCAGTCCCTATCCGTCCCTATCAGTCCCCTTCAGCCGTCGCGATCGCCCGGGCCTCCTCCAGCTGCTCCGGCGTGTCGACCGACAGCGATTCCCCCTCCACGGCAAAGGTGCCGATGCCGATTCCCGCCTCCAGCAACCGCAGCTGCTCCAGCTTCTCGATCTCCTCCAGCGGCGAGTGGGGCAGTTCGTTCCAGCGCGCCAGCACATCGGCGCGGTAGCCGTAGATGCCCACGTGGCCCCAGTACGGGGCATGGGCGTGCCAGATCTCCGGGTCGACGCCGCGCACATGGGGGATGGCGGAGCGGGAGAAATAGAGGGCCCGCCCGTCGGCGGCCACCAGCGTCTTCACCACATTGGGGTTGTGAACCTTGTCGGCGGCCATGCGGTAGATCGGCGTCAGCACCTCGGTGGCCGGCCCCCGCCGCTCGAATTCCGCCGCCATCGCATCGATCGCACCGGGGTCGATGAAGGGCTGGTCCCCCTGCACGTTGAGGATCACCGTCTCCTCGGCGGGGGCATCGGCCAGCGCCACCATCTGTTCCACCACCGACGCGATCCGCTCGCTGCCGGAGGCGCAGGCGGGGCTGGTGGCCAGGGCGGCAAAGCCCCAGTCCGCCGCCGCCGTGAGCAGCTCTTCGCTGTCGGTGCAGAGCACCACCGCCCGGGGCGCCCCGGCCTGGCGACAGCGCTCCAGCACCCGGCGCAGCATCGGCCGGCCGCCGATGTCGGCCATCACCTTCCCTGGCAGCCGCGAGGACTCCAGCCGCGCTGGCACGGCCACGACGAACCGCATCCCTTCCGCCCGACAACTCCGCCGGAGCCTACGGCGCCCGTTCCAGGCGTTCCAGCGGCTGCCCTCGCCTCACCAGCGCGCCGCCCGCTCGCGGGCCCGCGCCACCAGGTCGGCCACCGCCGCCGGGTCGGCGGCCGGGCGTTCGCCCGCGGCCACCTGGCGGTAGAGATCGGCCACCCGCCAGCTCTCGCTCTGCGGATCGGCGGCGTGGCGCGGGATCAGGTGCAGGTGGAAATGGCGCGCCCCCTCCCCGAAGGCGATCGCGTAGACCCGCTCGCAGCCGGTGAGCTCCCGCACCAGGGCGCTGGCGCGCTGCAGCGCCGGGCCCAGGGCCGCGCATTCGGCCGGATCGAAGTCGGCCGGGCCGCCCACGTGGCGCAGGCTGTCGAGCACCAGCCAGCCCGGCAGCGGGGCCGGCTGGGGATGGTGGCGCAGCAGCCAGGGCTCGCTGCGGTGGATCCAGAGCTCGGAGCCGGCGCCGCCGGCGTGGATGCGGCAGACGCCGCAGGGGGGGGACTCGGCCATGCGCCAAGCTTGGACCAGTCGCCGCCGCGCCCATCGACGCCCCCGGCCTGGTGGTGGTGACGATCGCCTACGACAGCGGCGCCGTGCTGCCGGCCCTGGCCGCTGACCTGGCCCGTCAGACGCGGCCGCCGCAGGCCTGGTTGGTGGTGGATAACAGCCCCCAGCGCGCCCCGGTGGCCGCCGCACCCCTTGTGGCCACAGGCGTACCCCTGCGCCACCTGGCCGGCAGGGAGGGCGACGGCTTCGGTGCCGGCTGCAACCGGGCCTTCGATTGCCTGGCGGCCGATGGTTGGCGCGGCTGGGTGTGGCTGCTCAACCCCGACACCGCCCTGCCCCGCGGTGATGAGCTGGCCGAGCTGGCGGAGGCCCTCGCCGCCCAGGGGGCCACCGCCCTGGTGGGCACCGCCGTCGACGACGGCGAGGGGGGCCTGGAGCCCAGCGGCGGCTGGATCGACGGCGGCCTGGCCTTCCGTCGCCGCCAGCTCGGGGCGCCGGAGCGCCGCCGCGACCAACCCCTGGCCGTCGACTGGCTGAGCGGCTGCAGCCTGGCGCTGCAACCCACCGCCCACCGCCCGCCGGCCCGCTTTGATCCCCGCTTCCCCCTCTATTACGAGGATATGGACCTCTGCCTGCGCCAAGGGCGCCACGGCAGCCCGGTGCTGTGGTTGCCCCACCCGGCGGTGGTGCATCGGCGCGGCACCGGCAGCGCCGCCCCCGGCCCCCGCCGCGTGCGGCTCTCCACCCTGAGCTACCTCCGCTTCCTGCGGCGCCACTGCCCCGCCTGGGTGTTCGCCCTGCGGGCCGGCCGGCTGCTGCTGCTCAGCCTGCTGCGCCTGCCCCGGGCCCCCCGCCGCAGCCAGGCCGCCCTGGGCGGCCTGGCCACCGTGCTCGGGGAAGGCCTGCGGGGCCTGCCCGCCTGATGCCGATGGCCACCCCCCTCGCCCTCTTCAACGGCAGCTACCTGAGCCACCGGCCCACCGGCATCGGTGTGGTGGCCCGCGACCTGGTCGGCGCCCTCGATCCGGAGCGGGTGCCGCTGCTCGATCCGCTTGGCCTCGGCCGGCCCGGCAGCCTGCCGATCCCCGACACCCTCTCCCCCGACCATGGCCGCCGCGGCCACCGCGACCGGCTGCTGTGGACGCAGCAGGAGCTGCCCCGCCTCCTGCGCCGCAGTGGGGCGCCCCTGCTGCTCTCCCCCCTGCCGGAGGCGCCGCTGCTGCGGGGGGTGCGCTCGCTGGTGCTCGCCCACGACCTGCTGCCCCTGCGCTACCCCCAGCTCAGCCCCCTGCTCGCCTACCACCTGGCCTATGTGCCCCTGGTGCTGCACCGGGCCGTGCGGGTGCTCTGCAACTCCGAGGCCACCGCCCGGGAGGTGCATGGCCGGCTGCGGGTGCCGGCCCGTCGGCTGGAGCCGATCCGGCTGGGTTTCGATCCGGGTCTGCTGCGGCCCCTGGGTCTGGAGCGCCAGCCGTTCTTCCTGGTGCTCGGCCGCCACGACCCCCACAAGAACCTGGCGCGGGTGTTGCAAGCCTTCGCCGCGGTTCCCGATCCGGGCGGCGAGCTGCGGCTGCTGCTGGTGGGCCCCCAGGACCGCCGAACCACCCCACGGTTGCAGCGCCTGGCGGCCGAGCTGGGCATCGCCGGCCGCTGTGAGTGGCGGCCCTGGGTGAGCGACGCCGAACGCCTGGAGCTGCTCAACCGCTGCCGGGCGCTGGTGATGATGAGCCTCTGGGAGGGCTTCGGCCTGCCGGCCCTGGAGGCGATGGCCTGTGGCGCCCCGGTGATCGCAGCCCGGGCCGGCGCCCTGCCCGAGGTGGTGGGGGAGAGCGCCCTGCTGGTGGATCCCCGTTCGCCGGCGGCCATCGCCGATGCGATGGTCCGACTCGGTCGGGAGAGCTCCCTGGCGGCGTCGTTGGCGGCGGCGGGGCCGCAGCGGGCGGCGCTCTTCCGCTGGAGCGACACCGCCGCCCGGGTCACCGCCCTGCTGGAGGAGTGCGCCTGAGGCCGGCGGATGCCCACAGGGAGAGGGCCGGATCGCTGGCCACCAGGGCGGCGGCCAGCCGCGCCACTCCGGCATCCACCGCCTCCGGCAGGCAGATCAGCACCCGCGCCTCCGGCCGATGCAGGCGGGCGGCGGCCAGCAGGGTCATGCTCTCCCCCACCAGGATCCAGCCGCTGAAGCGGGGGATCAGGGCCTCGGGCGGGCCCAGCGGGCGCCGTTCCCCCGGGCTTGGCGCCAGCGACCAGGAGCGCTTGCTCGCCACCGGATGGGCCGCCACCCACCAGGGCCGCGGCAGCGTCGCCGTCTGCGCCTGGGGCGCCGCCGCCAGTCGCTCGAGGCCGGGGGCGTCGATCACCAGGGTGCCCTCGCTCCCAGGCGGGGGGAGCGGTGGAGGGGGCTCGCGGGGGGCGTGCGGTTCGGGGGGCGCATAGAGAGGCCCGAGCTCGTGGCAGCGGAAGCGTTCGCACCAGGCCGCCCGGGTCTGGGGGGCATCGGAGAACAGCCAGTACGCCGTGCCGGCGGGGAAGCGGCCGGGGTCCACGGCGCGGGGCTGGTCCCGGTACTGGTCGAGGCCGTCGTCGAGGAGCACCAGCCGGCCGGCGTGGCGGGCCAGCTGGCGCAGGGCGATGCCGGCGTTGCGCAGGTGGGCCAGCCGCAGTTCCCGCACCAGCCCCACCAGCGCCAGGGGCACCAGCAGGGCCAGGCTCAGCGGGGCCACCGGCAGCCGCAGGGGCCAGAGCCGCCGGTCCTGCGCGCTCAGGGCCATCCGCTGCGGTTCCCACAGGAGCACCTCCAGCCGCGGCGGGCCGCCGGCGATCGCCCGCAGCTCCGGGAGCCGCCGCAGCCGCCGCGCCGCCTCCAGGTGCAGGGCGTTGCTGGCCAGGGTCAGCCGGATCACCGCTGTCCCAGCCCGCGCCGCAGATCGTCCAGCCGGCCCCGACCGAGGGAGAGGGCCGCCACCGGCGCCTGCAGCAGCAGCCGGCCGCTGTGCCACCAGAGCCTGTGCCACCAGGCCACCGGCCAGTGCCCCTGGCGGGAGGGGGGCACCAGCTTGAGGGGCAGGTCGGCCAGGAACACCTCCGGAATGCCCAGGAAGCAGCTCCAGAAGGCCAGGCGTCGGGCGTGGTCGATCTCGTCGATGGTGTCGGCGGCGGGGCGCGGCACGCTGGCGGGGATTACGCGCCAGCTGTCGGGGCCGATCTCCTCGTAGCGGCTGGCGGGGGTGCGTGCGCCCCAGGGGTGATGGGCCGCCAGCAGGCGGTTGCCGAGGCGGGAGGAGCGCATCGTGGCCAGCCCCAGGCTGCGCCGCAGCGCCTGGCCCGACCCTGCTGGCGCCTGCCCCATCCGCTCCTCATCGGAGTGCTCGATCACCCCGATCGCCTCCGCCGGCATGGCGCCGAGCGGCCAGCCCTGTTGGATCTCCAGGCGGCCGCGCAGGTCCTTGTCCTCGAAGCCCCAGCCGCGCATGGTTTCGTTGAAGCCCCCCACCGCCTCCAGCCGCTCGCGGGCCATCAGGAACTGGCCGAAGCGCCCCTCGCCGCCGTTGCACACCCAGAGCGGCCCCTGGGCCTGGAGGGCGGCGGGGTCGATCTGGTCGGTGGGCCAGCAGTCAGCGTCGAGCTTCAGCAGCCAGGCGCCGCGGGCCTGGCGCAGGGCGAAGTTGTAGGCGCGGGAGGGCGACCAGCGGCCCTCGCCTTCCACCCGCAGCAGCCGCAGGCGGGGGTCGGCGGGGAGCTCCTGGCGGCGCAGGGGGGTGCGGCTGCTCCAGTCGACGATCAGGTGCTCCTGGTGGTGGGGCCAGGCCGCCACCCGTGGCGCCGTGGCCAGCAGGTGCTCCCGCCGATTCATGCAGACGGTGACCACGCTCAGGCCCACGGGATTGCCGCCCAGCTCCAGGGGGGTGCCGCTCATGCCGCCCCCTCCCCGCCCGGAGCGGGACCGCCGGAGCGGCCGCCACGGCCGCGCAGCGCTTCGATCGCCGCGCGGCCGCCCACCAGCGCCCCCACCGGCAACAGCACCAGGCGCCGGCCGGTGTGCCACCAGAGCCGATGCCACCAGCGCACGGGCCAGCGCCCGTCGCCGCTGGGGGGGAACAGGCTGTAGGGGAGCACCTCCAGGCACACCTCCGGGATCGCCAGCAGGGCGCCCCAGAAGGTCATGCGCCGCTCGTGGCGCAATTCGGCGGCCACCCCCGCTGGCGGCCGCGGCAGCGAGCCCTTCTCCAGCCGCCACACACCTGGGGCTTCCTGGCGGTAGCGGGAGGCGGGGCTGGTGGGTCCCCAGGGGCAGTGGGCTGCCACCAACCGGTTGGCCCGGCGGCTGGCCCGCATCGCCGCCTGGCCCTGGGCCATCTCCAGGCCGCCGCGCCGCCGCGCCCGCCCCTGGCCGGCCCGCTCCTCATCGCCGTGCTCGATCACCTCCAGCCAGTCGACCGGC
>CAIVPT010000246.1 GCA_903907855.1 uncultured Synechococcaceae cyanobacterium
ACATCAACCATCAAGCGGCTCGGGAGGCTTCCCGGTGGATTTCCGAAAGCAAAAAACGAATTGAATACACCACTGCCGCCTTGGTTGAAAATGCCAAAGCCATTGATCGATGCGCCCGTGACCGGAGCGTTGGTCACCGCGCGCCAACCGTTGGCTGTATTTGCGGCGTTGGGGCCTGTGAATTCCAATCCCATCCACCAACCACCAAGTCCCGGATTGGAGATTGTCTCCAATGCCAGCTCCACCCCAGAGACGACTCCCGTGTTCACAACCTGGGTTAGGCTGGCTGCGCCCGCCCCAAGCGATGCGGTCGAGAAGATGAGATTGTTGGCGCCACGGCCAAAGTCGCTTCCGTCGAAGGTCATCTCGGCGGCGTAGAGATTGACGCCTACGTCCACCAATGCGCCAGAGGATACAACCCTGCGGACCCCAAAAGCAGCGCTGGTGACCTCAAGGACGTTTTGTTCCGGAGTCACCGCGGTGAAGGCATTCATATAGGTGATTGCTCCAGCCCCCGGGTTGTAGCGAGATCCCGTTTCCTGGCCTCCGCCATACACGAGCGCTGCTTTGGCTGGTTCGGCTAACGGCAGGCCGATCGAAATGGATCCGATCAGCATTCCAGTGCAAATCCCGGTATAAAGTGTTTTCATTGACAAAACCAGCGTCATTTGATTTTTAGCGGATCTGCGCTGCCTTTGTCCACACTTTCCTCCATCGCCGGTGGGGATGCCAGTTCCTGGTTTGCGTGCCGTGGTTGGTCGAACGGGCTGCATTCGTAGCGCTTGTTACCGGGAGCGGGTTCCCCGCGGCGCTGCAATGGAGCACCCCGCCGCCGGTCCCTGAGCACCCCCCCCGCTACCGCCCGGTCCCAGTGCCCCTACTGCGGCGTGGGTTGCGGCCTTGAGCTGCGGCCGCCGGCGAGCGATGCGTCCGCGCGCGATGGGGACGACGCCATCTGGGGCGTGCGCGGCGACCGCCACCACCCCTCTTCCTTCGGCCAGGTGTGCATCAAGGGCGCCACGGTGGGCGAAACCCTGCACCGCAACCGGCTCACCACCCCCCTCTGGCGCGCCCGCACCGACGAGCCCTTCACGCCGATCTCCTGGGATCGGGCCTTCACGATCCTGGTGGAGCGCATCCGCGCCTCCCTGGCGGACCGGGGCCCGGGCGCCCTGGCGATCTATGGCTCCGGCCAGTTCCTCTGCGAGGACTACTACGCCGCCAACAAGCTGCTCAAGGGCGCCCTCGGCAGCAACCATTTCGATGCCAACTCGCGGCTGTGCATGAGTTCGGCCGTCGCGGGCTACAGCCGCAGCCTCGGCTCCGATGGCCCCCCCTGCTGTTACGACGACCTCGACGCCGCCTCCCTGGTGCTGCTGATCGGCACCAACACCGCCGAGTGCCATCCGGTGCTCTTCCAACGGCTGCTCAAGCGCAAGCGCAAGGTGGGCGACGCCCTGCGGCTGGTGACCGCCGACCCGCGCGCCACCGCCACCAGCGATGCCGCCGACCTGCACCTGCCGATCCGTCCCGGCACCGACCTGGCCCTGCTCTGCGGCCTCGGCCACCTGCTGCTGGAGGGTGCGTCGGAGGGGGGCAGCGCGGGGGCTGGCGTCGACCCCGGCTTTGTGGCGGCCCACACGGAGGGCTTTGATGAGCTCGCCGCCCTCTGGCGCGCCTGGACACCGGAGCGCGTCAGCGCCATCTGCGGCATCGAGGAGGCCGCCCTGCGCCAGCTCGCCGCCTGGTGGATCGCCAGCCCGGCGGTGCTCAGCCTCTGGTCGATGGGGGTCAACCAGAGCCGGGAGGGCTCCGCCACCGTCAGCGGCATCATCAACCTGCACCTGGTGAGCGGCCAGATCGGCCGCGCCGGCGCCGGACCCTTCTCCCTCACCGGCCAGCCCAACGCCATGGGCGGCCGCGAGGTCGGCGGCCTGGCCCAGCTGCTGCCCGGCTATCGCTCCGTGGCCAACCCCGAGCACCGCGCCGAGGTGGAGCGCCACTGGGGTGTCGCCGCCGGTTCCATTGCCCCCGCACCCGGATTCAGCGTCTGGGAGCAGATCGAGGCGATGGAGCGGGGCGAGCTCGACCTCTGGTGGGTGGCGGCCACCAACCCGCTGGTGAGCCTGCCGTCGCTGGATCGGGTGCGCGCCGCGGTGGCCCGCTGCCCGCTGGTGGTGCTCACTGAGGCCTACGCCGGCACCGAAACCGAGGCCGTGGCCCACCTGGTGTTGCCCGCCGCCCAGTGGAGCGAGAAGGCGGGGGTGATGGTCAACTCCGAGCGGCGCGTGACGCTCTGCCCGGCCTTCCGCGAGCCCCCGGGCGAGGCCCGGCCCGACTGGGCGATCTTCGCGGAGCTGGGGCGGCGCCTGGGCTTTGAGCGCCCGTTCGCCTGGCCCGATGCGGCGGCGGTCTACGACGAATTCGTGGCCCTCACCGCCGGCCGGGTGTGCGACAGCAGCGGCCTCAGCCACGCCCTGCTCGCCGACCACGGCCCCCAGCAGTGGCCCTTCCCCGCCGGCACCGCCCCCGGCGGCGGCCAGGCCCGCCTCTACGGCAACGACGATCCCTTCCCCGGCGCCCCCACCGGCCACCGCTTCCCCACCACCAGCGGCCGCGCCCGCCTCTGGGCCGATCCGCCCCTGGGCCTGGCCGAACCCCCCGACGACGCCTTCCCCCTCGTACTCACCGTGGGCCGCTACCTGGGCCACTGGCACACGATGACCCGCACCGCCCATGTGGCGCGGATGGCGAGCATGCATACCGGCCCGGTTCTTGAAGTGAATCCCGGGGATGCTGAAGCCGCCGGTCTGGCGGATGGTGAGCGGGGCCAGCTGCGCTCCCGCCGCGGTTGCGTGCTGGTGACCGTGCAGTTGAGTGAACGCATTCGCTCCGGCACCGTGTTCCTGCCGATGCACTGGGGTGCCTCCCAGGGCGACCTGGCCTGTGAAGCCAATCGGCTGATGCATGAGCTCGGTTGTCCGCTCTCCCGCCAGCCGGAACTGAAGGCCGCGGCGGTTTGTTTGCAGCCGGATGGGCTTGGGGTTTGTGTTGCCGAACAGTCGTGAACCTGCCGGGGAAACGCACTGCATCAATGCCACAGTGAGGGGCTGCCCCCCGCTGAGCCGCCCGTGCCTACCCCGTTTCTTCCGGGGGCCGCCCTGCCCCTCCCCCAGTTGGTCGATGCCCTTCTGGATCCTGCGGGCGCCGTGGTGGTGGAGAGCGGCAGTATCCGGCTGAACGCTTCGGGCGCCGATGCGGTGAGCCTCTACGACGGCTCCCTGGCGCCCCTGGGCATTGGCGCGGGGTTGCTGCTCACCACCGGTCGCACCCCCGGGCTTGTGAACAGCGTCGGCTGGTTTGG
>CAIVPT010000247.1 GCA_903907855.1 uncultured Synechococcaceae cyanobacterium
CTTCTCGCCGAACTTGCCCTCAACGAAGAGCGCAAAAAACAGCAAGCTGAGAAGGGCTTCGATGCCCTTACCTTCTTCGTGTATCGCTCCCTGTTGGAGGCCAAAATCACCAACCCCGAGGCCGTAAGCCAGCAGATCAAAGCCGGCTTCAGCAACCACCCAAACTGGCAAACCAGCGAAGCCGCCCTGCGCGAGCTCCGCCAGCAGGTAACCTTCGCTCTCTTCGCCGCCTGCGATCAGATCGAGCAGGTGACGCCACTGGTGGATGCCCTCTTCACCACCCTGGCCAAGGGCGAACGGCTCGGATGACCCTCTACGCACGCAACCACCTAAATTCAAGATCCGTGCAGAAGCAGCATGCCGATATCCACCACCATCGAATTCGATCCCGCCATCAAAGCGCGTCTCGATCAACTTGTTCACGCATCACCCATGGCATGGACGATTGAGGCCTCCCGTGCACCGAAGCGTGTGATGCGCAAGCTCGACAGACTCACCGCCAAACAAAATGTGGATTACTTGAACCAGCTGGTGGTTGCCATCACTAATCAGCGGCAGCGTGGCAAAGGGCTCCCATGCCCCTATTCGGGGCTTTGCCGTGATCGCCTTGGCGATCACATCGTCCACCGCAGCCGGGTGTATGACTGAAACTTGCACCTCCCTGGCCAGCCCCATCGCCGCCAAGCGGGCCTTTAAGCAACGCGTACGCCACTGGGCCAGCACTCTGGAAGTGCCCGTGGTGTGGCTCGCCGTGCGCCCGATGCCCAACAAATGGGCCTCCTGCTCCAGCAACGGCCATCTCCACTTCAGCGTTGCTCTCCTCAGCCTCGATCCCTCCCTCTGGGATTACGTGATCGTGCACGAACTCCTGCATCTCAGTGTGCCCAACCACGGCAAACTCTGGAAGAGCCTGATGCGCGCCTACCTCGGCGATTGGGAAGCCGCCGCCGAACGCCTGCAGCAACACGCGCGGATCCCCTCCGAACCAGCACTGCCTGCAGCCCTGGTGAAGGAGATAGCCAGCATCAGTCCTCAAAGCACCCACTCCCCACCGCAGGAGTAACCGTGGTTTGCCCTTGGCCGTGCCCGAAGAAGGGATCGGCGCGAGCTGCGGCTGAATCGCCGCCGGTTAGGCGGTGAGCTCGATGGCGTGCTGGAGCAGTTTCAGCGGGAGGTGTGGGCGGCGTGAGGTGGCCCTCAGCCCCTGCAAGCCGGCTTAAACTGAGCTTTCGTCACCCAGGGGAGATGACAATCGCTCCACCTGCTGCCGCTCCATCCGCGTCCGAAGCGGCGGGTACTGGGCTGGCGCCGTTGCTGCTCCCCCATGACATTCGGCTGACGCCCGAGCAGTTCACCCTGGTGTGCGAAGCCAACCCTGACGCGGTGCTGGAACTGGCGTCCGATGGCCAGGTGATCGAGATGACCCCCACCGGCGGCGAGACCGGCGCTCGCAACTACAACCTCGGCCTGGCCCTGGGCTTGGCAGCGCGCCAGTGCTCGCTGCCGGTGCAGCTGTTCGACAGCTCCACCGGCTTTCGCCTCGCCGATGGATCGGTGCTCAGCCCCGATCTGGCCGTGGTGACGATGGATCGCTGGCAAACGCTCACCCCTGAGCAGCGCCGCACATTCCCACCCCTCTGCCCTGATCTGGTGATCGAACTGGCCAGCGCCAGTGACGCAGGCCCACGCGGTGCCGAAGCCCTGCGCCGCAAGATGGCGCTCTACCAGGCCAATGGCGCCCAGCTGGGTTGGCTGCTGTTCCCGGAACAGCGAGCCGTGGAGATCTGGCCGGCTCGCCCCGAAGCTGGAGCGGCATCGGCTCCGCAACGGCTGGAGAACGCCACGCGCCTCGAGGGCGGCGCCGTGTTGCCGGGATTGGTGCTGGAGCTGGAGGAGATCTGGGCTGGCTAACCTGCCGCCATGGGACTGATCCGCGGCACCTTCTCGCTCAGCAACCCCACCCGGCCCGATCTGGCGCCGCTTGAGGTGTTGGCCCTGGCCGACAGCGGAGCCGTGCATCTCTGCATCCCGGAGCACCTGGCGATCCAGCTCAGCTTGGCGGAACTGGAGCGGCGCGAGGTGGTGCTGGCCGATGGTCACCGGCGCACGGTGCCCTACGTGGGCCCGGTGGAGGTGCGGTTCCGCAACCGCCGCTGCTTCACCGGAGCGATGGTGCTGGGCAATGAGGTGCTCCTGGGGGCGATCCCAATGGAGGACATGGACCTGGTGCTGCGGCCCCAGCTGCAAAGCGTGGATGTGAACCCCGAGAGCCCGAACCTTCCGCTCAGCGTGGCGATGGGCGCCCTCCAACCCCGCCTAACCTGAAGCCCATGCCCCCACCGGGGAGATGACGCTCGCCCCCCCCGCTCCCGCCGCCCCCCAGGCCCCCGCCACCGGGCTGGAGCCCCTGGTGCTGCCGCCCGGCCTGAAGCTCACCCCCGAGCAGTTCGCGCTGGTGTGCGAGGCCAACCCCGAGGCGGTGCTGGAACTCACGGCCGCTGGCCAGGTGATTGCGATGACACCCACCGGAGGCGAGACAGGCCGCCGCAACACCCGCCTGCTGTTCCGGTTGCAGGCCTGGGCGGAGCGCCGAGGCGGCTGGGAGGTGTTCGACAGCTCCACCGGCTTCCGCCTCCCCGATGGCTCCGTGCTCAGCCCCGATGCCGCTGTGGTGCGGCTGGAGCGCTGGCAGGCGCTCACGCCCGAACAACGCCGCGGCTTCCCGCCCCTATGCCCTGATCTGGTGGTGGAGCTGGTGAGCCCCTCCGATGAGGGCCCCCGCGGCAGCGAAGCCCTGCGCCGCAAGATGGCCGCCTACCTCGCCAACGGCGCCCAGCTGGGTTGGCTGCTGTTTCCGGAGCAGCGGGCGGTGGAGATCTGGCAGCCGGGGGCTGACCCTGCGTCGCCGGTGGCGATGGAGCGGATCGAGGCGGCCGAGGCGCTGGAGGGGTGCGACTGGCTGCCGGGGCTGCGGTTGGAGCTGGCGGAGATCTGGGAGGCGTAGCTCTGGGTTCAGTCCGCCACCAGCAACGACGGCAACGCACCCATCACATCGGCCGTGCAGGCCAGGATCCGGTCGGCCCCCGCCGCCCGCAGCCGCGCCTCGTAGGCGGCCCGCTCGGCTTGCAGCTGGAGCCCGTGCAGGTGGGGCGGCGCCACCGCCAGGCTCCAGAAGCGCTGGTCGGGCCGCTGCTGGCGGGCCCGCTGCACCGTTTCCACATCCGCCACCGTGTCGCCCAGGTAGGCCACCGGCGGTGCCTCCGGGCCGAGCGAGCGGCCCCCGTGGCGCATCAGCAGCTCCTCGGCCAGCTGCAGCAGGCCGGTGGGATCCGGTTTGTCGGGGGCCTCGCCCATCGCCAGGCTGGGGGGTGCCACCAGGGCCAGCCGCTGCTCGAGCACGAAGCGCACCGAGGGGGGCTCGGCGCCGCTCACAAAGCCCCACACCAGCCCCGCCGCCGTCAGCTCCGCGAAGAACGGGGGCGCCACCAGCAGGGGCTCATCGCCGATGAAGCCGCGCCACTGGGCCGGATCCCCCTCCGGATCGCCGCCGAAATAAAACGAACCGAACACCTCCACCAGGGCCTCGAGCTCCGGCAGGGGGTCGAGGCCGCCGCGGCGCAGCAGCTCGCGCGAGGCCAGCCAGTCGTTGTTCCAGAGGCCCTCGCCCTTGAGGGCATCGATCGCGGCTGTGCTGGGCCGCCAACCGCCGTAGTGGTGCACCGTTTCCACGATCGCCCGCCGGTAGCTGCCGCCCACATCGCGGATCACCCCGTCGATGTCGAACAGCACCACGGCCCGGGGGGCGCCAGGGGGGGCTTGGGTCGGGGGCGTGGGCACGGGCTGCGCGTCGGTCGCCGGACCGCCGGGCGCGGTGGGGCGCAGGTCCGGCTGGTACGTTAGTCGTTTCCTGTTCGCCCCTTGAGCACAGCCGCCATGACAGCCCCAGAAAGCGCCGCGGGCATCCCGGCTGATGTTGCTGCGGAAGGCGCCGTCAGCGCCGCAGTCGACACCGCCGCGCCGGTTGTGGCCGCCGGGGAGGTCACGGAGGGCCGTCCAGTGCTGCGGGGCGGCAGCGCCGCCCTGGCCACCGCCACCATCGACGAAGACGGCGTTCCCTCCGGCTACACCCCCAAAGCCGATGAGGGCCGCTTCCTGCTGAAGATCCTCTGGCTGCCCGACAACGTGGCCCTCGCGGTCGACCAGATCGTGGGCGGTGGCCCCAGCCCCCTCACCGCCTATTTCTTCTGGCCCCGGGAAGATGCCTGGGAAACCCTCAAGAGCGAGCTGGAGGGCAAGAGCTGGATCACCGAAAACGAGCGCGTCGAGATCCTCAACAAGGCCACCGAGGTGATCAACTACTGGCAGGAGGAGGGCCGCGGCAAGTCGCTGGAGGAGGCCAAGGTTCGCTTCCCCGACGTCACCTTCTGCGGTACCGCCTGATCCCTCCGGGCGGTCTGATCCCTCCGGCCCGTCTGATCCGTCAGCCGGGTTCCCCGAGCCCGAGGGCATCTCGCTCAAACTGGGCCGCCGCCGCGTCCGTGGCGGCACTGCCGAACAGCTCTGCGGCTACCGCAGGGCTCAGCGTGAAGGTATCCAAACCCTCAGCTGCCAGGCGGCTGAGGGTTTCGGCGTTGCGGAGGCTCGCCACCAGCAGGCGCACGCTCGAGCCGGTGCCGCGCAGGCAGCGCTGCATCGCCACCAGCTCGCCGGCGCCGTCGCGGCCCTGATCATCGATGCGGCCCAGGTAGGGGGCGATGTAGCGGGCCCCCAGGGCCGCGGCCACCAGCACCTGGGGCACCTCATAGCAGGCCGTGAACGTTATGGGCCGGCCGGCCTGGATCAGCCGTGCCGCCGCCGCCGCGCCGCTGCGGGTCACCGGAAGCTTCACGGTCACCCGATCGGGCGCCAGGGCCGCCAGGGCCAGCCCGCAGGCCTCCAGGGCTGCGGCATCGGAGCCCCAGGCCTGGAGATGTACCTCATGGCAACCCAGATCCAGCGCCTGGCGCGTGAGATTGGCGACTGTTTCCAGGCGGCAGGGCACGCCGGCCCGCCGCAGCAGGGTGGGGTTGGTGGTCACGCCGTGGAACAGTCCGCTGGGCAACCAGTCCGCCCAGGCCGCTGTGGACGCGGAGTCGAGGAAGAGGCGCAGCGCCATGGCAGGGGGGGCGGCAGGGCGAGGAAGAAACAAAAAGACCGGAGTCGTGGGACTCCGGTCTGGGGATAACTAGGCGGCCTGGATCGGCACAGCGGGATGGGAAGGGGGCGGAGCCTGGGGCCTTCAGTTGCCGCGGCTGGCCTGCACGCGGGCGCGGGCTTGGGCCAGGGCCTGTTGGGCCTTTACCTTTTCGGTGCTGGAGGGCTTGCCTTCGAAGGCGGTGGCCGCCTGCTGGGCGGTTTCCAACTCCTTCTGGGCGGCGGCGGCATCAATGCGGCTGCCGAGCTCGGCGGTGTTGACAAGAACGGTGACCTCGTTGGCAGCCACCTCAGCGAAGCCGCCGCTCACGGCGATCGACTGCCAGGAGGTGCCCTCCCGCAGGCGCAGTACGCCGCTCTCGAGGGCGGTGAGCATCGACACGTGGCCCGTGAGGATGCCCACCTGGCCGGTGGTGCTGGGAAGAATCACCTCGTCGGCATCGCCGTCGAAGACGCTTTTGTCCGGGGCGAGAACGCGCAGGGAGAGGGTCATGGTGGTGGCTCCGCTCAACCCTTGGCGTCAGCCAGGATCTTCTCGGCCTTGGCCTTCACCTGGTCGATGTTGCCCACGAGGTAGAAGGCAGCTTCGGGAAGGTGGTCCAGTTCGCCGCGGAGGATCTGGTTGAAGCCGGAGATGGTTTCTTCCAGTTTCACGTATTCACCCTTCTGACCGGTGAAGATTTCCGCCACGAAGAAGGGCTGGGAGAGGAACTTCTCGATCTTGCGGGCCCGGTTCACCGTCAGACGGTCGTCTTCGGAGAGTTCGTCGAGGCCGAGGATGGCGATGATGTCCTGCAGTTCTTTATAGCGCTGCAGGGTGCTCTGCACGGTGCGGGCCGTGCGGTAGTGCTCATCACCCACCACGTTGGGCTGCAGCATGGTGCTTGTGGAGTCGAGCGGATCCACAGCCGGATAGATGCCTTTGGAGGCCAGGCCGCGGCTGAGCACCGTGGTGGCGTCGAGGTGGGCGAAGGTGGTGGCGGGGGCGGGGTCGGTGAGGTCGTCGGCCGGCACGTAGACCGCCTGGATCGAGGTGATCGAACCCTCGAGGGTGGAGGTGATGCGCTCCTGCAGTTCGCCCACGTCGGTGCCGAGGGTGGGCTGGTAGCCCACGGCGGACGGCATGCGGCCCAGGAGGGCGCTCACTTCGGAGCCGGCCTGCACGAAGCGGAAGATGTTGTCGATGAACAGCAACACGTCTTGCTTGTTCACATCGCGGAAGTGCTCAGCCATGGTGAGCGCCGACAGGCCTACGCGCATGCGGGCGCCGGGGGGCTCGTTCATCTGGCCGTAGCAAAGCGCCACCTTCGACTTGGAAAGGTCTTCGGAGTTGATCACCCCGGATTCCTTGAATTCCTCGTAAAGGTCGTTGCCTTCGCGGGTGCGCTCACCCACGCCACCGAATACCGAAACGCCGCCGTGTTCCTTGGCGATGTTGTTGATCAGCTCCTGGATCAACACGGTTTTGCCCACGCCGGCGCCGCCGAACAGGCCCACCTTGCCGCCCTGGCGGTAGGGGGCGAGCAGGTCGATCACCTTGATGCCGGTTTCGAACACCTTGGGCTTGGTTTCCAGCTCGGTGAGGCTGGGGGCTTCGCGGTGGATCGGGGCGGTGGCGGTGGCGTTCACCGGGCCGCGCTCATCCACGGGCTCGCCGAGCACGTTGAAGATGCGGCCGAGGGTGGCCTCGCCCACGGGAACGCAGATGGGGGCGCCGGTGTCGAGGGCATCCATGCCGCGCACCAGACCATCGGTGGTGCTCATGGCCACGGCGCGGACGCGGTGGTCGCCGAGCAGCTGCTGCACCTCGGCCGTGATCGCCACGTCTTGACCGGCGGGATTCTTGCCCGAGATGCGGAGCGCGTTATAGATCTTCGGCAGCTTCCCAGGCGGGAATTCCACGTCGAGCACCGGGCCGATCACCTGTCTGACGGTGCCTTTGGTGCCGGAGGCGGCGGGAGCTGCAGCAGCCATAAGAAGGAAGTGGTGGCGGGGAGGGCCAGCGGGAAACCATTCCCGCAGGAAGCGGCGCAACCTTACCACCGCACCCTGCGCCCCCGGGGCGGTTCGGTCACCCGCACGCCCCGCCCACTGCCGCTGCGGGGGGTTGTGGTCGTAGGTTGGCACTCGAAGGGCGCGAGTGCCAGATCGCTCTTCCGGGATGGCTCCACGCCCCCACCGCCAGCTCCGGCTCGGTGCCTGGATGCGGAGCTCCCCACGTCAAACCATCCCTGATTCCCCGCAACCATCCATGGCTGCTGTTTCCCTCAGCGTCTCCACGGTCAAACCCCTCGGTGATCGCATCTTCATCAAGGTGTCCGAATCCGAGGAGCGCACCGCCGGCGGCATTCTTCTGCCCGATACCGCCAAGGAAAAGCCCCAAGTCGGTGAGGTCGTGCAGGTCGGCCCCGGCAAGCGCAACGAAGACGGCTCCCGCCAGGCTCCCGAAGTGAGCGTCGGCGACAAGGTGCTCTACAGCAAGTACGCCGGTACCGACATCAAGCTCGGCACCGATGAGTACGTGCTGCTCTCCGAGAAGGACATTCTCGCGATCGTCAACTGAGCGCTGCCTGAGCACCGCCCAGATGGCCACCCATCTGCGCCGTGCCCGCCGCAAGCCATGAGCTGCGCCCCAGGCCCAGCTCCTTCCTTATTCACCGTTCATCCCATCGTCACACTCGCCTTCCATGGCTAAGCGCATCATCTATAACGAGCAGGCCCGCCGCGCGCTCGAGAGGGGCATCGACATCCTCGCCGAAGCGGTGGCTGTCACCCTGGGCCCCAAGGGCCGCAACGTGGTGCTGGAGAAGAAGTTCGGCGCCCCCCAGATCATCAATGATGGCGTCACGATCGCCAAAGAGATCGAACTCGAGGACCACATCGAGAACACCGGCGTTGCCCTGATCCGCCAGGCCGCCAGCAAGACCAACGACGCCGCCGGTGACGGCACCACCACCGCCACGGTGCTGGCCCACGCCATGGTGAAGGCCGGTCTGCGCAACGTGGCCGCCGGCGCCAACGCCATCACCCTCAAGAAGGGCATCGACAAGGCTTCCGAGTTCCTGGTCAAGAAGATCGAGGAGCACGCCAAGCCGATCAGCGACTCCAACGCCATTGCCCAGGTGGGCACCATCTCCGCCGGCAACGACGAAGAGGTGGGCCGCATGATCGCCGATGCCATGGACAAGGTCGGCAAAGAGGGTGTCATCTCCCTGGAAGAAGGCAAGTCGATGACCACCGAGC
>CAIVPT010000248.1 GCA_903907855.1 uncultured Synechococcaceae cyanobacterium
GGGAAGGGGTTGACGTGCTGGTGGGCGTGGAGCAGCTGCAGTTCAGCGACGGCCTGTTCGCCTTCAGCGCGCCCGGGGCCACCACGTTGGTGACGGTGGTGCCCGGAACGCCGCCGCCCCCGCCCGTGAACCACGCCGGGGTGGTGGTGCTCACCGATGGCTGGGGCCAGCCCTTCAACGGTCCGGTGGCGGAGGGGGCCACGGTGCAGGCCGCGCTCTCCGACGCCGACGGCCTCAGCGGCGATGAAGCGGTGCAGTGGTTCCGCGACGGCCAGCAGATCGAGGGCGCCACGGAGTTCTCCTACGTGGTGCAGGAGGGGGATGCCAACCACTCCCTCTCCGCCCAGGTGAGCTACAGCGACGCCAACGGCCATGCCGAGAGCCACAGCAGCGGCGGCCTGCTGGTGCTCGCCGCCGGGGGCGATGGCGAACCGGTGCTGAGCCTGATGAATGTGGGCGGTCCGGTGTCGGCGGCGGTGCACACCCCGCTTACCACCCTGCTGATGAGCGCCATCGACCAGGGGGAGACGCCGAACTCTGCGATGCAGAAGATCCGTGCGGCCCTGAAGGTGCCGGCGGCGGTGACGAACCTGCTGAGCACGAATGCGTTCCAGATCCTGCAGAGCGGCGTGGGCGACACCGCCTCCGCCCTGGCGCTGGCCAAGCTGGAGGTGCAGGTGGCGATCCTCTGCTCCACCGCCATCGCCAACCCCACCAACGGCTCCTACAGCACCGATCCCGGCGGCGCGGCACTCACGGCCCTGCTGCTGGAGCGGGCCGCCAACGGGCAGACCGTGAACCTCGCCAGCGCCAACGATCTGGTGGCGTTGCATCCGCAGCTGGCGGGCACCCCCACGCTCACGATGCTGGTGGAGCGCAACGCCAACATCGGCAAGGCGGTGACGCTCCTCGGCGGCGGTGATTCGATCGAGACCGAGTGGGCGGATTTCATCTCCAACTGGGATCTCAGCCTCAGCCAGATCCCGCTGACCGTGCTCAGCCAGGCGATCAACCAGGCGCCGGTGGGTTCCGCCACCGCCGTACTGCCGGGCGCCCTGGCCGGCGAGCCCTTCACCCTCAGCGCCGTCCTGCTCACCCAGGGCTTCCACGACCCCGACGGCGATCCCCTGACGGTGAGCGGCCTCAGCACCGAGCTGGGCGATTGGTTCGCCGACAACGGCGATGGCACCTTCTCGATCGACCCCACGGCCGCCGGCTACGACCCGGCCTACGTGGGACCGCTTGAGCTCCACTACACGGTGGCGGACGGCCATGGCCACAGCCTGGCCGCCAGCCAGCTGCTGCTGGTGCAGCACCTCGACCATGCGGCCACCGGCAGCCTTTCCCTGTCGGGCGCCGCCCAGGAAGGGGAGTCCCTGGTCGCGTCCCTCTCGAACCTTGTCGATGCGGATGGTGCCACCACGGTCGCCTACCGCTGGCAGACGCTCAAGGACTCCAGCTGGAGTGACATCACCGGTGCGACGGGCGCCACCCTGGCGATCCCGCTGGGCCAGAACTACGCCGGCGCCCAGGTGCGGGTGGTGGCCACGAGCAGCGATGCCCTGGGCGGCAGCACGGAGTTCGTCGGCGAGCCCCGCACCGTGGCACCCGCCCTGCCGCCGGCGCCCAGCTTCGCCCTGCTGGCGGACACGGGCAGCAGTGCCAGCGATGGCCTCACCAACAACGGCACGATTCAGGTGTCCGGGCTGATCGCCGGCAACCCCTGGCAGGTGAGTCTGAACGGCGGCGCCTGGACCGCGGGCTCCGGCTCCTCCTTCACGCTGGCCGCCGGGAGCTATGGCCCCGGCAGCATCGCCGTGCGCCAGAGCAATGCGGCGGGGGTGAGCGCCAGCGCCACCAACGCGGCGGCGATCACGGTGGATCGATCGGCTCCCCTGGCCCCCACCCTCGCCCTGGTGGCCGACACCGGCAAGAGCGCGACTGATCGCATCACCGGCAACTCCGCCTTCGCGGTGGGCCAGCTGGAGGCAGGCGCTAGCTGGGAGGTGTCGCTCAACGGCGGCGCCAGCTGGACCGCGGGCAGCGTCGCTGGCTTCAGCGCTCCGGATGGCACCTACGCCGCCGGCGCGATCGCGGTGCGCCAGCGGGATGGGGCCGGCAACCTCGGCGCCATCCGGGCCACCACCGCCAGCTTCACCATCGACACCCAGGCCCCCGTCTCCCCCAGCTTCCAGCTCACCGTCGACAGCGGCAGCAGCCCTAGCGACCAGATCAGCAACAACGGCGCGGTGACCGTGTCGGGCCTGCTCAGCGGCCACACCTGGCAGTACAGCAGCAACGGCGGCGCCAGCTGGTCGGCCGCCCAGGCGGCCACCACCACCAGCTTCAAGCTGGCCGCCGCTAGCTATGGGCCAGGCGCCGTGGCCGTGCGCCAGCTTGATCTGGCCGGCAATGCCAGCCCCGCCAGCGCCAACACCGCCCCGATCCGCATCGACACCACCCTGCCCACCGTCACCAGCACCTTGGTGGGCGGCAC
>CAIVPT010000249.1 GCA_903907855.1 uncultured Synechococcaceae cyanobacterium
GCCGATCAAGCCCAGGGGGCCGGTGCCGAAATCCATCCGTCCGCTGAGCTCGCGGCGGCTGACGGCCTCAAAGCCAAAGGGCCAGAAGGAGAACTTGCCAATCACGAAACAGGAGCGTGCCCAGGGGATGCCGATGATCGAAATCGCGGCCACCAGGCCGGCCAGCCACCAGCCCAGGCCCATCACGAACCCACCGAGCACAAACCAGAGGAGATTGAGCAGGAAGCGCAGCATGGTTGGGTCGGTTGGGGTCTTCAGCTTGCCCGCTGGCCCACCCATGGCCGCTATCGCTCAGGTCGCGCTGGCAACACGGCGGGTGATCCGTTGCAGCTGACGGCTCTCCAGGGCCAGCACCCGCCGGGCAAACTCCGGATCGCGCTCCAGGGTGCTGTCGAAGCAATCGACCGGCACCGCCAGAACGCGGGTGCCGCTGCTCTCGGCCACGATTGTGTTCTCGGTGGTGCCGTGGCTGAGCACCTCGAGTTCATCGAGCACCTGGCCAGGCTGCATCAGGCTCACCCGCAGCCCCTCCCCGTCCCGCACCTCGACGCGGGCGGAGCCGTCGATCAGCAGCAGGAGTTCCCGGCAGGTGTCGCCGGTTTCCGTGATCGCGGCGCCGGCTTCGTAGCGGCGGATGTCGGCGTGATCCGCCAGCACATCGAGGGTGTCGGCCCAGGTGCGATGGAAGAAGTCGCTGGTGGCCAGCATCACCCGCTTTTCCAGGTCTGGCAGGGCCGCGAGGGCCGGTGGTGGCGGCAGCGACCGCAGCTGCTCGACCGTGCGCCGCACCCAGGCGGGTTGGGAGGGGGAGAGCAGCAGATCGGTGCAGGCCTGGCCCCGTTGCGGATCGAGGCCGCTGAGCAGCACCAACGCCGCGCAGGCCACGCCGGGGTCGGGATCCTCCACCAGCTGCTCAAGCTGTTGCAGGGTCAGCTCGCACGAGGGGGTCGGCAGCGGTTCGCCTGGGGCAGGCAGCAACCCCACGCAGCGCTGGATCGCCTCCTGGTAGAGCTCCTGGCGATGGCGCAGCCGCTCCTCCGAAGGCTCACCAGCCGGGGCTCCTGCTGCAGGTCGTGAGCGGCAAGGCTGCGGAGGGTGAGCTGGAGGGGCTTCAGTCGCTCGAGCAGCAGATCGGCACGGCGCGCGGCGCCGGTGGCGGGATCCAGGGTTTCGCGGGCCTCGGCCTCCTCCGCCGGTGAGATCGAGAAGCGGCAGGCCAACGCGCCCACGGACTCCTCCGCCCCATCGAGCTGCCGCTGCAACCGCAGCAGCCGTTCGAGGGAGCGGCGGTAGCCGCTCAGACGCACCTGATCCTCCAGGCTGCGGCGCTGGCCGGGGTCGAGCAGGCTCGGGTCTTCGACCCCCAGCTCCTCCAGCAGCAGGCGGTGTTCATCATCGGGGATGCCCAGCTCCTGGCGCATCCTTCGCAGCACCTCCAGGCTGTTGGCCCCGTTCACATAGCCCTCAGCGAGGGCATCGCGCACGACCCCTTTGTAGGCCTCGTGCCGCTGCTCGCTTCCGAAGTCCGGCAGAACCCTCGCCAGTACGTAGACCTCGTCGGGGTTGAGATCGCCGAGGCTGCGGCCTTCGAGAAAGCGCCCCACATCGAGCCCGAGCTTGGCGAGCTGACGCCGGAAGCGCTCAGCCAGGTTTTCGCGGCTGTAGAGGGCCGGGCTGCGCTGCCAGTTGCGCACGAGCCACAGGGAGCTGGTGGCCACAAGCGCCATGTCGAAGAGGTACTGAACCCAGGCCGGAGCCAGCAGCAACAGCGGTCGGCCGGCGAACAGAAAGAAGATGTTGAACACCAGGAAGGTGGCCGCCAGGAAGACGCGATGGCGGATCAGGGTTTTGTCCGGTTCGGCCCCCTGCCGGCGCACGCGGGCGCGCATCCAGGCCTCGGCGGCCCGGCCGCCCAGCCAGCCGAGCCAGGTGCCCAGGCCCAGCACCAGGGGCACCGCCACCAGGCGCGGCACGGCAATGGGCTGGCCGAAGAGAAAGAGCCCGGGGCTCAGCAGCAGCGCCAGCTGATCGCTCTGGCGTACCCAGGCTCCGGAAAAGTAGTAGTCCCAGTTGCCGGCGTAGAGGTAGTAGTAAAGGAAATAGGCCACCATAAGACCGAAATAGCTATAGCGCTCAAAGGCGAATGCCGGCGATGGCAGCCGCGCCCAGTACATGCGCTCGGCGTCGATGTCGATGCAGGGTTGCTGGCAGGCCACGCAGGCGCTCTGCTCCTCGCCGCTGGCGGATCGCGTGCGGCACATCGACTGTGTGATCGGTGTGTCAGCCATGTGGGCGCGACTGCCCAGCAGGCCCGATGGGGTGGAATAGATCGCTTGCACCGGCGCCATCAGCCAGGCCGCCAGCACCAGGCGATCGGCGTTGAAGAAGAGGATGCGACCACAGAGGCCGGCGAACAGCCAGCTGAATTGCAGCGTTGGGTAGTGCCTGGCCAACCAGGAATCCTGCGGCACCCGCGCCAGCTGGCGCCGGATCTCGCCGGTCTTCGGGTTGCGCTTCGTTGTCTGGCGCTGCCAGCCCAGGGCGCGGGGAATCTGAGAGAGAAAGGAGAGCGGACAGATCCTTCGCCAGAGCTCGTGGCCGAAGACCAGCAGCAGGAAGATTGCCGCCGGCACCACCGCCCCCCAGAAGACCGTGGTACCCAGGGGATAGGGGGATTCACTCAGGCAGCGCCCCTGAACCTCCACGCAGGCGTCGGGGAGGCGCAGCGGGCTCCAGGGGTGATCCGCCTGGGTGAAGCGGGCCGTGAAGGGATCGAAGAACAGCGAGCCGATGATCAGCAACCAGCCCGTGGTGAGCAGCCATCGCAGCCAGTGCATACGAATCTCGCTCACCCGCGTGCCAGCCATCAGAGGGATTGGGAGGGGGGCGAACCCTACCCGAGCCCTCGGCGACCTGGTGGCTGCCTGCCGTGTTTGCTGTGGGGTGGGTGCGCAAGACGTTTGACGTGGACCCCAGGGGCCCCATCTCTGCTTTTTGGTAGTTGTGCCAGTAGCGGGTCCAGCCCGATGCTGTTCTGAACAGCCCATTGCCGTCCCTTGATCCTTCCTTGGCTTACGGCCGCCCTCACTCTGGTGGTGGTCGCGGTAACAGCCCCATTGCTTGGTCGCCATCTGTTTGAGGTGTTCGATAGGCATCCCCAGCCCGCCTGGGACCGCTGGCTGAACCCGATCGAGGACGCGCTGATGCGCTGGATTGGGGATACCGGCCGCAGCGCCGAGTCCGCCGATGGGTACCTGGCGCCGCTGTTAATCAGCAATGCGCTGTTTGCGCTGCCGGCCTTTGCGCTGCTCCTGTTGCAGCCGTCCTGGCTCAACACCCTGGGATTCGGGGGGCTGCGCTGGGACCTGGCCCTGCACACCACGATCTCCTTCCTCACCAACACCGACCAGCAGCACCTGGTCCCGGAGCAGAGCCTGGGAACCCTGGCCCAGCTCGGGGCGATGCAGTTCCTGATGTTCGTCTCAGCGGCCACGGGCCTGGCTGTCGGTTTCGCCGTGATCCGTGGCTTCAGCGGCCGGCCGATCGGCAACTTCCACCGGGATCTGCTGCGCTCGCTCACCCGCGTGTTGATCCCCGCCTCGCTGCTGCTCGCGTTGTTCCTGTTGGTGTGTGGTGTGCCGATGACCCTGGCCCCGCCGCTGCAGATCACCACGCTGGAAGGCGCCAGTCAGTTGCTGCCCCGGGGCCCCATCGCTCTGTTCGAGGCGATCAAGCAGCTGGGCGAGAACGGCGGCGGCTTTGTGAGTGCCAACTCCGCCCACCCCTACGAGAACCCCACCCTGCTCACCAACCTAGTGAGCACCTGGGCCATGCTGATCATCCCGGCAGCCACGCTGGATGCCTTCGGGCGGTTCGTGGGCAATCGGCGCCAGAGCAATTTGTTGCTGATGTTGCTCTTCGCTCTGCTGGTGATCGCCGCCGCCGTCGCCATGGGGGCGGAGCAGGCCGGCAACCCGGTCCTACAGCGCTGGATCAGTGGCGGCAATCTCCAGGGCAAGGAGCTGCGCTTTGGCGCCGGGCTCACCGGTCTGTGGTCGGTGGTGACCACCGCCACGATGACCGGAGCGGTGAACGGCGCGATCGACGCGGCGATGCCGCTGACGATTCTCACGACCCTGTTCAACCTGTTCCTGCAGGTGGTGTTCGGCGGCCAGGGCACCGGCATCGCCTATCTGCTGGTGTTCGTGCTGCTCGCGGTGTTTCTCACTGGCCTGATGGTGGGTCGCACGCCGGAATTCCTCGGCCGCAAGGTGGAGAAGCCCCAGGTGGTGTGGGCCAGCCTGATCTTGCTGATCCACCCGATCTTTGTGCTGATCCCGGCGGCGCTCACCCTGGCCGGTGGCGCCACGCTGGCGGGCATCAGCAACCCGGGCTCCCATGGCATCAGTCAGGTGGTCTACGAATACGCCTCAGCGGCCGCCAACAACGGGAGCGGTCTGGAGGGCCTTGGTGATGGCACCACCTGGTGGAACCTCAGCACCAGCCTCAGCCTGCTGGGTGAGGTGGTCTGGCTTTCCTGGACAGCCCCCATCGTTAACCTCTGAGGCGGGGCACCACCCCTGAAAGGGGGCTCCCAC
>CAIVPT010000250.1 GCA_903907855.1 uncultured Synechococcaceae cyanobacterium
CCTAACCCAGGTTGTGAACACGGGAGTCGTCTCTGGGGTGGAGCTGGCATTGGAGACAATCTCCAATCCGGGGCTTGGCGGTTGGTGGATGGGATTGGAATTCACAGGCCCCAACACCGCAAATACAGCAAATGGTTGGCGCGCGGTAACCAACGCTCCGGTCACGGGTGCATCGATCAATGGCTTTGGCATTTTCAACCAAGGCGGCAGTGGTGTATTCGAAGCATTTTTTGCTTTCGGAAATCCACCGGGAAGCCTCCCGAGCCGCTTGATGGTTGATGTCAATGGAACATTGAAGAGTGTGCCCCCCGCAGTACCGGCTCCCCTGCCGCTGTTTGGGGTGGCTGCCACCGCTGCATACACGCGTCGTCTACGGGCCCGCGTGAGGGCCAATCGCACGGGGTTCGCCGCCCTCGCCGCACTGGGGGCGCCACCGGCTTCACGATGAGAGCGCCACGGCCCCGGGCCGGTGATCGAGCCCCAGGGCATGGACCAGGGGGGCCAGCGGCCGCAGGCAGGCCCCCTCGTGGGGCGCGCCGGGGAGCATCCGGTTCCAGTACAGCCAGGGGAGCAGCCGCGTCTTCACCAGCCACATGCTCCAGCGTTCGCGGGTGGGATCCACCAGGAACGAACTGACCGGGGTCTGTCCGTAGTCGAATTCCGCCATCATCACCGAGCCGTACCCGGTGATCAGCGGGCAGACCGTGTAGCCGTCGTAGCGGGCGCGCAGGGGCTGCTGATCCCTGGCGGAGAGCAGGTTGCTGGCCACCACCGGCACCTGCTGGCGCACCGCCCCCGCCGTCTTGGAGGTGGGCAGGCAGGCCACATCCCCCAGGGCGAACACATCCGGGAAGCGGGGATGGCGCAGGGTGAAGGGGTCGGTCTCCACCCAACCGCCGCCGCCCGTCACCGCCAGGGCACTGGCGGCCACCGGCTCCGGAGCCCCCATCGGCGGCACCGCGTGCAGCATGTCGAACGACAGCCACTCCAGCCGCCGCTCCCCCTCCCCGTCCTCCACCGCGAACAGCGCCCGGCGACCGGGCCCATCCACCTGGCGCAGGGTCCAACCGAAGCGCACCTCGATCCCCCGCCGACGCACCACCTCCGCCAGGGTGCGGGCATAGGCGGGAATGGCGAACAGCGTGCGCTGGGGCGTGCAGAAGATCACGCGCGTGTTCACCCCCACGCCGCTGCGGGCCTTGAAGCGGTCATCGGCCATGTACATCACCTTCTGCGGGCCCCCACCGCACTTGACCGGCGTGTCCGGGATCGTGAAGACGGCGGTGCCGCCGCGGAAGCTCTCGATCGTCTCCCAGGTGTACGGGGCCCCGTCGCGGGCGTAGTTGCTGCAGACCCCGTAGTGCCCGAGGGCCTCCGGCAGGCCGGGGATCGCCTCCCAACGGCAGGAGAGGCCGGTGGCCAGCACCAGCTGGTCGTAGCGGAGCACCTGGCCGTCGCTGCAGACCAGCCGACGGGCCACCGGATCGAAGGCACTGGCCGCCGCCTGGATCCAGGTCACCCCGGCGGGAATCAGCCCCGCTTCAGGACGGCGGGTCTGCGCGAGGTCCATCAGGCCGCCACCCACCAGGGTCCAGCCGGGCTGGTAATCGTGCTCGGCGGAGGGTTCGAGCAGGGTGAGGGGCAGATCGGGGCGCAGCTGGCGCAACCGATGGGCCAGGGTGATGCCGGCGCAGCCGCCGCCCACGATCAACACGGGGCACTGACGATCGGCCAGGGGAGGCGCGGGAGAGGTCATGGGACAGGCGGGTGGGAAGACGGTCATCGCGGCTCAGAGCTGCAGCGGCAGGCCCTCGCCCTGCCAGCGGATCAGGCCGCCCTGGAGGTTTGCCACCATCGGGCGACCGGCCTGGAGCAGCTGCTGGGTGGCCAGGGCGGAGCGGCTGCCCGAACGGCAGACCATCAGCAGCGGACGATCCATCGGGATCTCCGCCTGCCGCCGCTCCAGGTCGGTCAGGGGGATCGAGAGGCTGCCGGGGATGTGCCCATCGGGCCCGTCGAACTCCTCGGCGGCCCGCACATCGACCAGGGTGAGCTCATCGCGGTGGGCCTGCACCCAGGCGGGGGCCAGTTGGGGCAGACCGGCGAAGCTGGGCACCACCGGCGCCCAGTCGCCCGACGGGGCCGGCTGGGTGGGGCGACCGGAGCGCAGATTGCCGGGTACCGCCTCCGTGATCCGGTGGGGGTGGGGCAGGCGCATCTGGCGCACATGACCGACGAAATCGCCCTCATCGGCGTCACCCCCCAGGCGGGCGTTGAAGGCCTTTTCCTCCGCCACCGAGGTCACCTGGCGACCGTTGTAGTCGTGGCCGGGATAGAGCAGGCAACCATCGGGCAGGCTGAGAATCTGCCCGGTGATCGAGCGATAAAGGGCCTGGGGGTTGCCCTGCTGGAAGTCGCAGCGGCCGCAGCCGCGCACCAACAGGGCATCGCCGGTGAAGGCCATGGTGTGGTCGTCGAGCACGAAGGTGAGGCAGCCGTTGGTGTGGCCGGGGGTGCTGCGCACGTCCAGATGGCGGCGGCCGAAGCGGATGCGATCGCCGTGGGCGAGGGGGAGGGTGACGTTCTGGGCCCCCGCCGCCGCGGCCAGGCCGATGGCGCAGGCGGTGGCCTGGTGCAGGAGCCAGCTGCCGGTCACGTGGTCGGCGTGGGCGTGGGTGTCGAGGGAGGCCACCAGGTCGAGGCCCAGCTCGCGGATCAGCGAGAGATCACGGCTGTGTTGCTCATAGACCGAGTCGATCAGCACGGCCTCTCCGCTCTCGACGTCGGCGAGCAGGTAGGAGAAGGTGCCGGTGTCGGCGTCGAAGAGCTGGCGGAACAGCAGGGGGCCGCCACCGGCGGCGGCGGCCAGGAGGGCGGGGGAGAGGGGCTGGGCGAGGACCATGGGAAAAGCGCGGGTCTCGCACATCATGATGCCGTTGTATCGGGATAATGGCAATAGGCAGGGATGCTCCGGGGGCCGTGAAACGGCACAGCCCGCCCCAGTGGGGCCATGATCGGATCACCCTGGAACTCGCCGAAATCCGCTCCCCGCTGGAGCTGCGCCTATGAGCCCGAGCGTTCCCCTTCCCCAGGGCGCCTTCCTCGGCCTGCTGGTGGTGGCCCATCTCCAGGCCGTGGCCGTGGCCGCCACCCTCGCCTGGGCCGCCAGCCGCCGGCTGCCGCACCTGGGCGGACGCCTGGCTTCGGGGGCGATCCCGCTGCTCTCGGCAGGCTTCGCCTGCTTCAGCCTGGCGGCGCTGGCCGAAACCCTCGACCACACCACCACCCGCTGGCTCTACGTAAACCACACCAGCCACTGGAACGGCCTGTTCTTCACGGGCCTGGCGGCGGGCATCGCCCTGCTGGCGGCAGCCCTGGCCCCCAGTCGCCGCTGGCGCGCGGCGCTGCTGGCCCTGGTGCCCCTCAGCGTTGGCGGGTATGCGCTGGCGGGGAAGGGCCCGGCGATCGCGGTGCAGACCCTGGCCCTGCTGGCGATGCTGCACCTCTGGTGGCGCACCTTCCACGACCGGCGCCTCTGGCTCTACCCCCTATTCACCGTGGCCCTCACCACCACCTTCGGGGCGCTCCTCAACAGCAGCGGCGACCAGATCTGGCACCTGTTCATCGGCCCGGCCGGCTCGATCAGCCTGCTACTGCTCTGGAACATCCTGCGGCGGGCCGAAGGGGCTCACCACTTGCGATAGGGCAGAAACTTGCCATTCATCGTCACCTTCACCCGGTCGCCCTTGGGATCTTCCACCTTGTCGACGGTGAGGCTGAAATCGATGGCCGACATGATGCCGTCGCCGAACTTCTCCTGGATCACATCCTTGAGCGGCAGGCCATACACCTGCAGGATTTCGTAGAAGCGATACAGCAGCGGATCGGTGGGGATCACCGGCTCCAGCGCCCCCTTCACCGGATAGGTGGTGAGGGCCTCGAGCAGGCACTGCCGATCACCCCCTTCGATGGCGAGGGCCTCCAGCAGGGCGTTGGCCTGCTCGGGCGACGCGGTGGCCTGGCCGTAAAGCAGGCCAGCGACCCACACCTCGTCCTGCCCCAGGCGCTGCCCCAGATCGGCGAAGCTGAGGCCGGAGCTGCGCTTGGCCGCCAGCAGGATCGCGCAGTGGGGAGGGAGGGCCATGGAACCGACGGAATCGCGGCCGGACCCTAGGCAGGCGCCGGATCCCGCCTGGCAGCCGTTGCTACAGACCGATGGGCCGTGGCGTGCGTGTCTGCTCAGCGGCGGCGGCAGCCGGCGCATGGGGCGCGACAAGGCCCTGTTGCCCCATCCGCAGGGGGGCTGCTGGTTGGAGCGCACCCTCGCCCTGCTGGCGGCCCAGGGGATGCCGGTGACCCTGCTCAGCCGCCATGGGGAACACCGGAAGCTGGCGGAGGCACTGGCGCTCCGCCAGCAGCTAGAGATCGAGGCGCTCGACGAACCGCCCCCCTGGGAGGGTCCGCTGCGGGCGCTGGCGCGGTTGATGGCGCACCATCCCCACCAGCGCCTGTTGCTCTGCCCGGTGGACCTGCCCGGGCTCACCGCGGCCGCCCTGCAGGATCTGCGCGCCGCGGCCGATGGCGGGCCGATCGTGCTGGCCCACGATGGCGAGCGCCTCCAGCCCCTGCTCGGCGTCTACCCCAGCAGCGACCGATACCGGCGCCATCTGGACAACTTCCTGGCGGGCGGTGAGCGGCGGCTGCAGAGCTGGCTGGCGCAACAACCGCACCAGGCCGTGCCTCTGGCCAAGGAAGCGCTGCGCAACATCAATCATCCAGCCGACTGGGAGCTGTTCCGCAAACCGCAGCCCTAGAAGCGCGGCACCCCTAGCCTTCACAACAACCGCCCAAAAACAGGTAAGGGGCACGCGAGGGTGATGGCTGCACCACACGATGGGCACCCGGCTGGCGAGGGGACAACCAGCACCGGAGAGAGCGACGATCCCTGGCGGGATCTCCAATCCACGCCGCTGTCGTTCAGCGGCAGAACGGGGGAATACTTCCAGATCTGGCTGGCGAATCTGGCGCTGGTGGTGGCCACCTGCGGCCTCTACACCCCCTGGGCCAGGGTGCGGAGCCGCCAGTACTTCTTCGCCCAAACCAGGCTGGGGGGCACTGGATTCGAATACAGGGTCAACCCTCGCGCCCTGCTGGTCGGCTGGTTCGTCATCGGCATCGGCCTGTCGCTGATCGGCACCTTCAGCGACCTGCTCGCCTCGGCACTTGCCTCCGCCTTCCTGCCCATGGGGCGCCGCGAATGGCTGGCGATCCTGCTCTCGCTCACGCTCGGCCTGGTGCTGCAGTGGCTGATCCTCTCCTGGCTGTTGGTGCAATCGATGCGCTACAACGCCAGCCGCACCCTCTTCCGCAACCTCCATTTCGGCTTCGGCAGCCAGCCGGAGCAACGCAGTCTCTGGCGGGAGATGCTGCGCCTGATCGCCCTCGCGGTGCTGGCGATCCCTTCGTTCGGCCTGCTCTGGCCCTATGTCGCCTGGCGCTGGCGCCGCTTCCAGATCCGCCACCGCCGCTTCGGCGCCACCCCCTTCACGTTCACCGCCACACCCGCCGACTATCGACGCCTGCATCTGCGGGCCCTGCCCCTGCTGCTGCTGTCCCTCGGTTCCCCGGCGCCCGCCATCGGCCTGCTGGTGGCCTACGGCGATCAGCAGGCGTGGCTGGCACCGCTGGTCTTGCTGTTGCTCCTGGGGATCATGATGGCCTTCCTGTTCGGGGTGGTCTGGTCGTGCTGGCTGGAGGCGGCCGCAGCCCGGCTCACCTGGCGCTCCATCCACCTGGGCCCCCTGCGCTTCCACTGCACCTGGACCGCCGCTGAACTGTTGGCGCTGCGGCTGACCAACAACGCCGTGCTGTTGTTCAGCCTCGGCCTGGCCTGGCCCTGGGTGCGCATCCGCTCCAGCCGCTACCGGCTCGAGCGGATCCTGATCTCCCCGGCCGGGGCGCTGGAGGGATTCCTCGGGGGCGAGAGGGAGCAGGTCTCGGCGCTGGCGGAAGGGGCCTTCTCCCTGGAGGACTCCCTGGCAGGCGTGATCGACATCAGCTTCTAGCCCCGCCATGCTCCATTCCAGCGGCACGTACTACGACGGCAACACCTCGCGGGGCGTGCCCGTGCAGGTGGTGGCCCAGGGGGATGGACGGGTGGTCCTGCGCGGGGAGGGGCTGGAACGGGACGAGGCCCTCGCCGATCTGCGCCTGGAGCAACCGCCCGGCCATGCCCAACCGTGCCTGCACTGGCCCGATGGGGGGATGGTGGAGTTGGCGGACCCGCAGCTGCTCCCCCTGTTCGCCAACCGGTCGGCAACGCGGATTCAAGGGGCCCTGCAGTGGACGGAACGCCATCCCGCCGGCCTGGTGGCCGCCCTGCTGCTGGGCATTGCCAGCCTCACCGGCCTGGTGGTGGTGGGCCTGCCGCTCCTGGCGGCCGGGGTGAGCGCCGCCGTTCCCCTCAGCCTGGAGCGGAAGCTCGGGACAACGGTCCTGGCCGAACTCGACAAGACCCTGCTGCAGCCCAGCCAGCTGCCCCCAGCCACACGCATGCGGCTGCAGGGGCTGCTGAAGAAGATCCAACCCCTGCCCCCCAGCCGCCGCAGCCTGGAGCTGCAGCTGCGGCGGAGCTCCCTGCTCGGGGCCAATGCCCTCTGCCTGCCCGGCGGAGTGCTGGTGGTCACCGATGGGCTGGTGCGGCTGGGCTCAGACGATGAACTGCTGGCGGTGCTCGCCCACGAAGCCGGCCACGACCACCACCGCCATCCCCTGCAGATGCTGGTGCGCGGCCAGGGCCTGGCCCTGGTGGCCGGCCTGTTCGGCGATGGTGGCAAAGCGCTGCAGGGCCTGAGCCAGACCCTGGTGCGCAACGCCTACTCGCGCCGTTTCGAGCTGGAGGCCGACCGGGAGGCCGTGGCCACGCTGCGGCGCTGGAACCGGCCGCCGGAGGCCTTCTTCTCGATCCTCGACAAGCTGGAGCGCGAGCGGGGCGCCACCAAGCTCCCCTCCATCCTGCTCACCCATCCCAGCAACCAGGAGCGGGAGGCCCGAGCCCGCGCCGGACTCCGTAGCCTGCCGCCATGACTGTGGCCGTGGCCGATCAACGGGGGCGTCCCCTCGGGGTGCTGCGGCTCTCGCTCACGGCCCGCTGCAACCTGGCCTGCCCCTACTGCCTCCCCGATGGCCAGGAGCCACCGGGGCTGCTGACCCTGGAGCAGCGGCTGGCGGTGATCGGCGCGGCGGTGTCGCTGGGGGCCCGCAGCCTGCGCCTCACCGGCGGTGAACCGCTGCTGAACCCCCAGCTGGAGGCGCTGATCACCGCGGCCGCCCGCTGGCGCCGCGCGCCGGGTGGGTGTCTGGCGGAGATCGCCCTCACCAGCAATGGCGCCCTGCTCAGCGCCGAGCGGGCCCGGGCCCTGCGCCTCGCCGGCCTCGATCGCCTCACCCTCAGCCTCGATGGCGCCGATGGGGCGGCGGTGGCGGCGATGGCGGGGCTGGCGGGCGGGGCGCCGGCGGGGGAGGTGCTGCTGGCGAAGGTGCTGGCGGCGATCGAGCACGCCCAGGCGGCGGGCTTCGATCCGGCGCTGGGCGCCCTCAAGCTCAACGCCGTGATCCAGCGGGGCCGCAACCACGACCAGCTGCTGCCCCTGGCGGCGCTGGCGCGGGAGCGGGGGGTGGAGCTGCGCCTGATCGAGTTCATGGACGTGGGCAACCGCAACGGCTGGCGGCCCGAGGCGGTGCTCAGCGCCGCCGAGATGGTCGAAACGATCGGCCGCCGCTGGCCCCTGGAGCCCCTCGGCCGCTCCAGCCACGGCACCGCCAGCCGCTGGCGCTATCGCGATGGGGGCGGCGGCAGCGGCTCGACCGCGGGGGGCGGCGCCCATCTGGCGGTGGTGGCCTCGGTGAGCGCCCCCTTCTGCGGCGACTGCAACCGCCTGCGCGTCACCGCCGACGGCATCGCCTACACCTGCCTGTTCGCCGCCCCCGGCAGCGGCCTCGACCTACGCCCCTGGCTGGAGCCGGGCACCCCGCCCCAGGCCCTGCGCCAGGCCCTGGCCGATCTCTGGCAGCAACGGGCCGACCGCTGGAGCGAGGAGCGGCAGGAGCACTGGGACCGCGCCGCCGAGGATCCCAGCACGTTGCCCGGCCCGGCCCACGCTGAGATGGCCTACCTGGGCGGCTAACCCGGAGCGAGCAGCTTGACGGCGGCCAACACCAGCACCAACGCCAGCACCAACGCCAACGCCAGCGAGGGCAGCAGCCAGGCTGGGATCTCCATCACCGCCTCAAAGCCAATGGTGGGGATAGGGCAGCGCCCCCCGCACCCAGCGGCTGTAGCTGGCCGCCAGCAGCACGAGCAGCAGCGA
>CAIVPT010000251.1 GCA_903907855.1 uncultured Synechococcaceae cyanobacterium
AGCAGGCGGGCATGGCCTGGATCGTCCTGCCGCCAGAACCATTTGCCATCGCTGTAGCTGGGGACGCCTGCGTTGTTGGTGCGAGGCAGGGGCAGCTGTTGCCCCTGCCAACGCAACACCACAGAGGCACCGGGCAGGGTGCCGGCGAGGGTGTTGGGGATGCCCACCGCATCGACCGGACCGGCCAGGAGCTCGGCCTCCAGGGGTTCGCCGCCACAGAGGTAGGAGCGAGCCGTCGTGGCTACCTCGCTGGTGGCTGCGCTGGCCGGCGCAGCGAGCACCGCAACCAGCAGCCAAAGCGGGAGAAGGAGAGGGAGAAGGGAGAGGGTCAGCACCCGAGCGGACTGGCGAGCCAGACTCCACCCCATGGACAGTGGATGCATGGACATGGCAGCAGGCCGGATGGCGACGCAGTGAATCTGAGCAACCATTCTCCCGACTCCGCGCCGGTCGATGGGGGCGAGGCCCGTGCTGGAGAGCCCGGGCCCCTGCTGGTGTACGACGGGGGCTGTCCGTTTTGCCGGCACTTCGCCGAGCTCAGTGAGCTGCGCGGTGGCATCAGCGGCCTGCGCATCCGCGACGGACGCCAGGACCATGCCCTGCGGCGCTGGCTGGCGGAACGGGGCCTACGGCTGGCCGATGGGGCGGTACTGATCGACGGCGAGCGGCTGTTCCATGGCGCCGAGGCCATCCAGTGGCTGCGGCGCGGATGGAGCCCAGCGCGGCCCTGCTGCGGCTGTTGGCGGCGCTGATGAAGGAGCCGCCGCAGGCGCGACGGCTGTATCCGCTGCTGCTCGCGGCCCGGCGAACGGCCCTGGGGCTCCAGGGATTGCCGCTGGATCCGGATCAGGCGGCCGTCAGGGCGGCCCAGTCGGAGGCGAGGGCGGTGGGAACCGGCCGGGGACGGTAGTCGCGCGGATCGCTGGGCCCGTGGCGCAGTACGGCGTTGACCACCACCGCGGGCCGGCGGCCCCGGTTGATGGCGCCATGGGGCACACCGGGGGGGATGCGCACCCAGGAGGCCTCGTCCTCCCGCAGGGTGATGCGCTGGAGGCGGCCCTCCTGCAGCACGATCAGATCGATGGAGCCGCGCAGCACCATCAGCTGGTCGGTCTGGTGGCGGTGGCAGAAGAGCTCGCCGATGGGGCTGGCCCCCACTTCCGCAATCAGGGTTTCATTACTGGGCTGGGGGGAGGAGAAGAGGGTGGCCCCGGCACGGGAGGCCCGGCAGGGAAGGATTTCGACACGGCGACGCAGGGCCATGACTGAGGGGGAAGGTTTGTAAATGTTCGCGAACCCGGGAAATGGCATGACGTCGCTTCTGGTACCGAACCAGGGGTTTGTCAGCAGTTGCTGGTTCTGCGCCAGGGTGGGGCCCGCTTTCGACCGCCCCGATGGCAGACGCCCCTCCGTCTGATTCCCCCTTCCTCACCGCCACGTACCTGGGGGCCAATGGCTGGCTGCTCGCCTTCAACGGAGGCCCCCGGGTGCTGGTGGATCCCTGGTTCACCGGCCCCCTGCGCTTCGGCCCCGGCGATTGGTTGCTCAAAGGGGAGCTGGCCCACCCCCAGCCCGTGCCCGAAGACCTGGATCTGCTGCTGCTCACCCAGGGACTGCCCGACCACTGCCACCCGCCCAGCCTGGAGCTGGTGCCGAAGGATCTGCCCGTGGTGGGATCGGCCGCAGCAGCCCAACGGGTGTGCGCCCTGGGCTTCCAGCAGGTCACCGCCCTACGCCCCGGCGAGCAACACGACGCAGGAAGGCTGACGATCACCGCCACCGCCGGAGCCCCCGTGCCCCAGGTGGAAAACGGCTACCTCCTCGAGCACCCGAACGGCAGCCTCTACCTGGAACCCCACGGCTTCCTCAGCCCCGATCTCGCCGCCCGCCCCCTCAACGCCGTGATCACCCCAGTGATCGATGTGGGCCTGCCCCTGGCCGGTGCCTTCGTGCGAGGCCGCACCGTGCTGCCCCAGCTGCTGGAGCGCTTCCAACCCACCACCGTCCTGGCCAGCACCACCGGCGGCGACGTGTCCTTCCAGGGCCTGCTGGCCGGCCTCCTGCAGGTGCAGGGCTCCCCCGACGAAGCCGCCACCCGCATCGCTGCCCCCTGCCACTTCATCAACCCGGTGCCCGGCACCCCCTACGCCATCCCAGCCTGAGCGGGCCGAGCCAGGGCCACCGCCGGACCGGGGCCAGCCCCGGCCGCTACAGTCGTCCACACGGGGTGTGGCGCAGCTTGGTAGCGCGGGTGCTTTGGGAGCACTAGGTCGCAGGTTCGAATCCTGTCACCCCGATTGACTTCTCAGGGAACAGCCGAGGGCCATGTGAGCAAACAGGTGAGCAAATCGCCGGGCTGCTCACCCACCTGTCAGCGATCCCGCCCCTGAGGGGGCAGGGCAGCCAACGGGCCTGAGGTTCTCCAGCCGCGGCCCTTCCCATGCCTCTATCCCTCTGGCCGGAGGATCCGCTCCCCCAAAGCTTTGGCGGGCAGGAGGCTCGGTCCGTGGCCAGGCTGACCAGGGGCTGGACACAAGAAGACCTCTGATCTGCCTTCGCCCAGTTCGCGACTGCCTGTCGCGTGGCTCAGGGGGATCAGAGGTCGAACTCGCCGGGAATGGTGCAACGCAGTGGCCGACCACCCGTCTACTGCCGCAGGTTTCGGCGACTCCAGCCCGTGATGGTTGCCTCCACGTTCTCGTGATGCCACTGGAGGGGTCCCTTGCCTTGGGTGCATCCCCAGCGCCGGAAGTGCTTGCCCGGCTGCAGCACCCCTCGGAGTCGCAGCTGCCGCAGGGTCTCCCGGCTGATGCCCAGGCAATCGCACACCTCTGCGGTGGTGATCCAGGCCCGCTGGCGGCTGTTGTCGGTTGTGCTGCCCATCACGGTCCCTCCCCCCGCGGCAAGAGATCGATCCCCGGGAGCCGGAGACCCTGCTGATGCTCACCGCGGCTGCCTGCGCCCACCACCAGAGCGATGGTGACGATTTGCCCCAGCAGCGACAGCACCAGGAGCCGGTGCAGGCGCCGCAGGCTGCGGCTGGGGACGAGGGTGTGCCCGGGCGGCCGGCGCCCCCCGAGGAAGGAGGGCAGCGATGGCCTGCGGGAAGGGGTGGAAGAGGCGAGCCGGCTCATGGACGCTCCTCCTCCCCGCTGGTGGCGGAGCCGGCAGGGGCGAGCGCAG
>CAIVPT010000252.1 GCA_903907855.1 uncultured Synechococcaceae cyanobacterium
CCAGACGAACACCGCCACCGGATAGCTGGTGCGCCGGTAGTCGCCCGGCAGGATCGGGCTGAAGGCCTCGCAACGCACCTCGGCGGCATACACCCCGTCGTAGTCGTAGCGGTGCAGGGGATAGCGGGCGCTGTAGGTGCCGCTGCTGCGCTCCCCATCGCTCGCCGGGTACCACTGCCAGGCGGCCAGGGGCGCGCCGCCGCCGGGGCGGCTGTCGTCCCGCTGCGGGGCGGTGGCCAGGGCGTGGCTGCGGCTTCCCCCGGCACCGCGCTCATGCAGGGCGAACTGGCAATCGGGCAGCTGGCCGAACCAGTGTTCGCCGCCGTCGAGATGCCAGAGGGTGAAGTGCCCGTCGGGGCCGCGGCCCAGGCAGCCGGCGCCAAAACCCCCCCGGGGCGCGCCGTGCTGGGGGCCGTCGTCGAGGTTGCTGGCGTAGCGCACCGTGTAGGGCCGCTCCCAGCCCAGGCCGATCGGCCGCCGCCAGCTGGCCGCCAGCTCGTCGTTCCGGCCGCGCGCCCCCGGGCGGCGGGGAAAGCGGGGCAGGCCCAGAGGTGGCATCGGCGCGGATAAGGCTGCCCCAGCTTGTCAGAAGCGGGGCGCCGGATCGCTGAGGCCGCCGCCGCCCAGCTCCTGGTCCACCAGCGCGTCGAGGGTCACCGCCGAGCGCACCAGGGACTGGTACCGCTGCACCACCCGCCGGTTGCGCTCGATCCAGTTGCCCGGATCCCCGGCCGGTAGGCCGGTGCCATCACCCGCCAGCAGGTCCAGGTCGCCCTGGAGGGCCAGCAGGGCAAGCACCAGCTCATGGACACGCTGGCGGCGGTCGCTCATCCCAGGGTGGGGCACACGCCTGAGCATCATGGCGACAGCGGTGGATGGGGCTCTGGCGGAGGCGGCGCGGCTGGAGGTGATCGGCACCGATGCGGGGGGGCTGGCCGCCCTGCCGCCCGCGGCCGCGGCGCGGCTGCGCGATGCGGCGCTGGTGGCCGCCCCCCAGCGGCTGCTGGCGGAGCTGGCGCCCTGGTGGCGCGCTGAGCAGGCGGCGGGCCGCATCCCGCCCCAGCGCCCCTGCCCCGAATCCTGCGCCAGCGACCAGCCCGCCACCCTGCTGCCCCGCCTCCACCAGGCCCTGGCCGCCGGCCGGCCGGCGGTGCTGCTGGCCAGCGGCGATCCCCTCTGGTTCGGCATCGGCCGGCTGCTACTGCAGGAATTCCCGGCGGAGCGCCTGCGCTTCCAGCCCGCCCCCACCTCCCTCCAGCAGGCCTTCGCCCGCCTGGGCCGCCCCTGGCAGGACGCCAGCTGGGTGAGCCTGCATGGCCGCGACCCCGAGCCCCTGGCCGCCGCCCTGGCCAAACGCCCCGCCGCGCTGGCGGTGCTCACCGATCCCGGCCGCGGCGGTGCCGCCGAGGTGCGCACCGTGTTGCGCGCCTCCGGCCTCGAGGCCGCCTATGCGCTCTGGCTGGCGGAACGGCTGGGCCATCCGGCTGAGCGGCTGCTGCGGCTGGAGCCGGCCGATCCCCTGCCGGCCGACCTCGATCCGCTCCATCTGGTGCTGCTGATCGCCCAGTCCCCCCCGCCCCCCGACCCAGAGGCCCTGCC
>CAIVPT010000253.1 GCA_903907855.1 uncultured Synechococcaceae cyanobacterium
AGGGGGCTGACGGGGAGGGCGCTGGGGGGGCGGGGCGGAGGTCGCCGCCGCGGGCGGTGGACGCCACGGGCACCGTGGCGCCGTTGGCGGCCGGGGTGGCTGGGGCAACCGGACGGAGGGGACGTGGAGCTGAAATGGTCTGTTACATCGCTTCCCCAAGTCTCGCCCCTCGGGCCGCTTCCTGGGGCCTGGGCGGCGATCCGGGGGCCGGGAGCACGGGCTCCTAGATTCCACCCCATGCTCAAAGCCGGAATCGTCGGCCTGCCCAACGTCGGCAAGTCGACCCTGTTCAACGCCCTGGTGGCCAACGCCCAGGCCCAGGCCGCCAATTTCCCCTTCTGCACGATCGAGCCCAACAGCGGGGTGGTGGCAGTGCCGGATGAGCGCCTGCAACAGCTCGCCTCCCTCTCCTCCTCGCGGGAGATCGTGCCGACCCGTGTCGAATTCGTTGACATTGCCGGACTGGTGAAAGGCGCCAGCCAGGGCGAGGGTCTCGGCAACAAGTTCCTCGCCACGATCCGCGAGGTCGATGCGATCGTGCATGTGGTGCGCTGCTTCGAGAACGACGACGTCATTCACGTCTCCGGCTCGGTGGACCCGCTGCGCGACGCCGAGGTGATCAACCTCGAGCTGGCCCTCTCCGATCTGGCCCAGGTGGAGAAGCGGCGTGAGCGGCTGAAGAAGCAGCTGCGCACCAGCAAGGAGGCCCAGCAGGAGGAGGACGCCCTTTCGCGCATCCAGGCGGTGCTCGAGCAGGGGGGGGCGGCCCGCTCGGTGGCGCTCTCCGACGAGGAGGCCCCCCTGGTCAAGCCCCTCGGCCTGCTCACCGCCAAACCGGTGATCTACGCCACCAACGTGGCGGAGGACGACCTGGCCACGGGCAATGCCCTCGTGGAGCAGGTGCGCGCCCTGGCGGAGCGGGAGGGAGCCGGCACGGTCACGATCTCCGCCCAGGTGGAAGCGGAGCTGATCGAGTTGCCCCAGGAGGAGCGAGCCGAGTTTCTTGAGGGTCTGGGCGTGTCGGAAGGGGGCCTGCGCAGCCTCATCCGGGCCACCTACGAACTGCTCGGCCTGCGCACCTATTTCACCACCGGCGAGAAAGAAACCCGCGCCTGGACCATCCGCAGCGGCATGACCGCTCCCCAGGCGGCCGGCGTGATCCACACCGACTTCGAGCGGGGCTTCATCCGCGCCCAGACGATCGGTTGGCGCCAGCTGCTGGAGGCCGGTTCGTTGGCGGAGGCCCGCAACCGGGGCTGGCTGCGCAGTGAGGGCAAGGAGTATGAGGTGGCCGAGGGCGACGTGATGGAGTTTCTCTTCAACGTCTGAGCCAGCCGCCTCCAGCCTCACCCCCCCAGCCTCACCCCCCTGGCCTCATCCTCACGGAGGAGGGGCGATCCCCGGCTGGTCGCCGCTCTCGCGCCGCCCCAAAGTGGGGAACTCTGCCTGTCCGAGCCGGCCATGGTCGCCACCTCCCGTCCGCCCCGTGGAGCGGACCCCGGTTCCGTCGGGCCGGGGCGCTCCGGGCTCCTCGATGGCCTGGAGGTGGGTCTGGAGCTGGCCGCCGCCGGACGGCTTGCTGCCGTTCCCCTCCGCCGTCTGCCCCTGAAGGCCGGAGTGCGCCTCGCCGGCGGGGGCCTGCGGGCTGTGGGGCGCGGCGCGGCGGCGGCCGCCCTGCTGGAGGCACCGGTGGCGGTGATCGAGGAAACCCTCGCCGTTCGCCAGGGGCGCAAGTCGCCCGAGCAGGCTGTACGGGCGGCGGGGGCCAAGGTGGGTGCTGCGGCGTTGGGGGGCGGTGTCGGCGCTGGTCTCGCCTATGGGCTCGGGGCGATCGGCGTGGGCTCCCTCCTGGCTCCGATCGCCCCGGCCCTGTTGTTGGCGGGTGGTGCCACGGTTGTCCTCTCCACCGGCCTGCGGCTGCGGGCCGCCTTCGGTGCGGTCCCGGCCCGGCCGGCCCTCGGCCCCGAGCCTGCCCCCGCGTTCCTTGATCTCGAACCCGTTCCCATCGTGCAGGGCTCCGAGATTTGGGTGATTCCCCCCTCGGCGGCGGACGGCGACCGACCCGATCGGGGAGAATGGAACGAGTCCGCTGAGCGTCGATGAGCTCCGATCCCACGCCCAGCGCCGCCGATCCCACCGGCGGCAGCAGCGTTCCCGCCGCCGCCGCTTCCGCCTCCCCAGCTTCCGCCTCCCCAGCTTCCGCCTCCGCCTCCCCAGACTCTCCTTCCCACGACTTCGACGCGCAGAAGGAGGCGCATCGCCGCATCCGCAACGACCCCGACTACGACGACTGGGAGTACGGCACCGAACCCCTCCCCCACGAAGCCTGGCTCAAGCGTCCGGCTGCCGATGCCCCGGCCGACTGAGCGGCCCATCTCGCTGGTTGCGCTCAATCCTTCCCAGCATCGGCAGGGTGAGCAGGCAGAGGGCGGTGACCACCAGCCATAGCCCCACCCCATGGCCCTGGCCATCGAGCAGCCGCCCCGCCAGCAGGGGGGCGGCGAAGGCGCTCAGGGCGAAGCACTGGGAAAACAGCGCCATCGCCAGCCCCTGGTGATGCACCGGCGTCAGCTCCACCACAGCCTCGGTGGCGGTGGGCAGGAATGCCGTGGCGCCAAGGGCCAGGGGCAGCTGCGCCAACAGCAGCACCACCAGACCCTGTTCGGTAACGGCGGAGAGCGCCAGCAGCAGCGTGCCCAGGGCGAAGCTCAGCAGGCTCAGCCCCAGGCCTGTGCTCACCGGCCGCCGCGCCATCGCCTGGCCCACCGGCCACTGCAGCACCACCATCAGAACCAGTTGCAGGCCCATCAGCAGGGCCCCCAGGCTTTCGGGCAGCGGCGCCCTTCGCAGCCCCCCGCGCACCAGGTCCAGGGGCAGGGCGCTCTGCATCAGGGCCGGCAGACCCGTGACCACCAGCACCACCACCAACAGGGGCACCAGGGGCCGCAGCCAGCCGAGGGACGCCCCCCTGCCCCCCCCGTCCCGGCGCGGATGGGCCGCCGGCAGCGGTTGGCGTCTGAGCAGTAGCGCCAGGGTCACCAGGCAGGCCATGTCCACCAGGTAGATGCCCCGCAGCCGGCCGATTCCCGCCAGCGCGGCCCCCAGCAGCGCGCCACAGGCCACGCCGAGGGCATCGGCGCTGCGCACCAGGGCGAAGGCCCGGGCCGAGGGAACCGGGGGGCAGGTGAGCGGTACCGCCAGCTCGATGGCCGGCCAGAAGAGTCCTGCGGCGATCCCGAGCAGCAGCTGGCCGGCGAGGTAAGCCGGAAAGTCGCGGGCGGCCAGCAGCAGGGCGTCGCCCCCGAGGCCGAACAGCACCGTCAGCTGCACCGGAAGGGAGCAGGGCAGGCCGCGGTCGAGCAGCGCCCCGCTCAGGAAGCGGCCAGCCGTTCCGGCCAGGGCAGCCGCCGCAAGGCCGCTGGTTACGCCTGCGGCGCTGAAGGATTGCTGATGGAACACGATCGGGGTCAGGTAGAGAACCCCCCCCGCGCCCGCCATCGCGATCAGGCGGATCCGCGCAAGACTGCGCAGAGGCCCAGGAAACTGGGTCCACCAGGCCCCACCCCTGGCTGCACGTCCGCTTGCCTCCGTCGCCCCGCCGGTTCCGTCCTCCGTCACGTCGCCTGGGCCGTCTCGGGTCGATGGTGACCAGTCTGCTGGTGTGCAGCGCCGCTGGTCTGGCGGGGGTAAGCGGCGCCCCAGCCCCGGCCGCGGCCGCCGATCTGCTGGAGCTGCGCCTGGAGGCTCTGTCGCTTCCGATCCCTCTGGATCAGCTGGAGGCCCTCAGCCGCGGCGAGCGGCCACCCGCGGGGGCCGGCGGTGAGGAGCTCAGCGTGTGGCTCCGGCTGCTGCGTCCGCAGAGCCAGCAGGATCTGCTGCGGCTGCTGCGTACCCCCCTCCTGCGCGACCGCACCTTCGGCCGCCAGCTCCTCGACAGCTGGGCGGGGAGCCAGATGCTGGCGGAGGTGGGGGGCCTGCTCACCACCTCCGATGGTCGCAGCACCACGCCCCTGCTCCAGAGCACGTTGGTGCGCCTGTTGGCGGAGGGCCGGGAGGTGACGGCGATCGATCTGCTGCGCCGCCTGCCCCCCGAGCGCCTCACCCTCCAGCTCGATGGTCTGCTGTCCCTGGGCGAACGTTGGCGTCAGCAGCTCCGCCAGCAACAGCAGGCTCTGGTGGGGCTGCAGAGCTTGGCCCTCGACGCCCGCTCCTCACGCCCGCTGGCCTTTGATCCAGACGAGCGGGAGCCCCCCCGGCGCCTGGCACTGCCTGTGGCCCATCGCCGCGAAGCGCTCCCCCTGGAGCTCTGGCCCTCCCGGCCGGCCCCCAGCGACCCGGTGGCCCGGCGCCCCTGGCTGTTGCTGATGCCGGGACTGGGGGGTACGGCGGACCAGCTGCGCTGGCTTGCCTCCACCCTGGCGGACCGGGGCTGGTCGGTGGTGGCGGTGCAGCACCCCGGCAGCGACGCGGTGGCGATGAAGGCGGCTCTGGAGGGGCAGAGCCTTCCCCCCGGCGCCGAGACCCTGCCCACCCGCCTGGCAGATGTGCAGTCCGTTCTCGATGCGCAACGGTTGGGCCGCCTGGGGATCGAGGGGAGCGGCGTGGTGCTGGTCGGCCATTCGCTGGGGGGGCTGACCGCCCTGCTGGCCTCCGGCTTGGCGCCGGTGCCCGGCCTGGAGGGCCGTTGCCGCCAGGCGCTCTCCCGCCTGCCGATCAACAACCCCTCGCGTCTTCTGCAGTGCCAGCTGGCGAGCACCGGCCTGCCGCCGACACCCTCCCCACCACCGGATCTCCGCGGGGTGGTGGTGCTCAACGGCTTCGGCAGCCTGTTGTGGCCATCCCAGGGGCTCGCGCCGCTGCGCGTCCCGGTGCTGATGGCCGGGGGCAGCCTCGATTTGGTGACGCCCCCGGTGGAGGAGCAGCTGGGGCTGTTTCTGCCCCCGGGGGATCCGCGCAGCCTGCTGGTGCTGGTGGAGGGGGGCAGCCACTTTTCTCCCGTGCGGGTGACGGATTCCGAGGAGGCCCTGTTCCGCCTCGGCAGCGGGCTGGTGGGGGTGGAGCCGCGCACGGTGCAGCGGCTGCTGCTGCGGATCACCAGCGAATTCCTGCAGAGCCTGGATCAGCCGATGCGGCTTCCTTCCCAGCGGCTGGTGCAGGAGGGGGTGACGGCGTATGTGCTCGATCCGCAGACGGCGCGACGCTGGCGGGCCCAGCTGCGGCCTTGAGTCTCGGGATGGGGCACCAGAAAGAACGACAATAAGAAGCGAACGATTGCCAAGAAAACGAGAAAAATGACCATGAACACGCGTAAGCCATTTGCCTCTATTTGAGGCCTTTTCTTCGTGGGGAGCCCGGCTAGCTTTCAGCCAGGTTCTTTGGTGAAATTCGGTTCCCCATGACCGTGCTGCGCTTCTCTTCGACCAAGGCTTCTGTGGCTGTTTTTGCCGCAGTCGTCACGTCCCTCGCGGGGGCCGTGGCCCTCTCTTCCCCATCGCCGGTGGCGGCCCAGACCTTCACGATCGAGGCCCAGGACACGGGCTACTACAGCGATTCTGTGTTTTTCCCGCCTGATCCGGCCAACAGCGAGTACATCACCGGGTACTACGACCTGCTCGACCCCGATGACCCCGGCAAGGAAATAGACGTCATCTTCCGCGATTTCTTCGTCTTTGACCTGCCTGTCGCTCCCCAGGGGCGGATGCTTAAGGGGGCTACCCTGCGCGCCCGCAATTTCGTCGTTGAAAATGGGCAATATTCCCAGCAGTCGGTGTCCATCCATGGGGTGCTGGGCAGCATCGACGACCTGGTGAATGGCAACAGCAGTTTTGCCGATCTCGGCCAAGGTCTCTCCTACAGCTCGGTAGCCTTCGATGGCACCGAGTTGCCTGATTCCTTCAGCTCCTACACCTTCGATGCGGCCGGGGTCGCCAAGGTGAACGCCGCCCTGGGCGGCCAGATTGCCTTCAGTGGCCGCAACAGCCTTGAGCAGGGTGGTGGTGTGGTTGGTGTGTTTGTCTACGGTCAAAGCGAGCACAGCGCCCAGAATCCATCGGTATTCCTCGATCTTCAGTACGAGGACGATGGTCCTGCCGTCCCCGGTCCCCTGCCCCTGTTCGGCGCTGGCGCCGCCTGGAGCTGGAGCCGCCGCCTGCGCGCTCAGAACCGGATGCGCGGGTCCAGCAGGGCCACCAGCAGATCCACCGCCACGGTGACCAGCACCACCAGCGCCGCCACCACCACCACGATGCCCTGAACCAGGGGATAGTCCCGCTGGGCGATCGCCTCCTGCAGGCGGAAGGCGATCCCCGGCCAGGAAAAGGTCACCTCGATCAGCAGGGCCCCGCCAATCAGGGAGGCCACCGTGATGCCGGTGATCGTGAGAACGGGCAACAGGGCATTCGGGAGCGCATGGTGAAGCACCACCCGCCGCTCACTGAGGCCACGGCTGCGGGCCGCTTCCACGTAATCCGAACCGAGGGCCCGCCTCAGGTTGAGCCGCAGGGCGTTGGTGAAGATGCCACTGAGCAGAAGTCCGAGGGTGGCGGCGGGCAGGGCCAGGTGCCGCAGGGCGCCGGCAAACTGGGCCAGATCGCCGGCCCGCAGGCTGTCGAGCAGATAAAAGCCGCTCCCTACGGGGGGCACCATCGTGGCTGGGAAGCGGCCGCCCACCGGCAGCCAGCCCAGCCACACCGCAAACACCAGCTGGGCCACCATCGCCGCCCAGAAGGGGGGCAGGGCGTAGGTGCCGATTCCGTACAGCCGGCCGGCCAGATCCACCTTGCCCTCGGGCCGGGCAATGCCGCTGAAGCCGATCGCCAGGCCCACCACCGCCGCCAGGAGCAGGGCCACCACCCCCAGCTCCAACGAGGCCGGAAGACTGTCCCGGATCACCGTGACCACCGGCTCCTGGCTGCCCTGGGTGACCCCAAGATCACCGCGCAGCAGCTGGCCCAGGAAGCGGCCGTACTGCTCCAGCAGCGGCCGGTCGAGCCCCAGCTGGGCCCGCAACGCCGCCCGCGCGGCCTCCGGAGCCCGGGGGCCGAGCAGGGCATCGATCGGATCCCCCGGGGCCACCCGCAACAGCAGGAACACCAGGGTGGCGATCAAGGTGAGCATCAGCGGCGCCAGCGCCAGCCGGGCCCCTACATAACGCAGCAGTTCGCTTCGGCGGCTCATTGCCCCCCTCCCGCCCCAGCGCGATCCTGTCCGCCGGGGGCACCGCTCAGTTCGCCCAGTTGCACCCTCCCCGCACCGTCGAAGCGCGGCCGGCTGAGGGGCGGGCGGCTCCAGGCCACCGGCGCCACCAGCCAGATCGGCACGTAGGGGCTCGCGGCCGCCGTGCGCCGTTGGATGTCCTGCAGCAGCCGCACCCGCGGCTCGCCACCGATGCGCGTGCTGCGCTGCAGGTCTTCCTCCAGCCCCGGTTCGGTCCAGAAGCTGCCGCTCAGGGCGCTGCCGCCGGAGCGGCAGCGGTTGCCCTCCGCCTTGTCGCAGCCCAGCAGGGGCACCAGGTAGTTGTCGGCGTCGGGGTAGTCGCCCACCCATTCCAGCTGGATCATCGGAAACACCCCTTTGTCGAGCTGGGCATAGGCCGTGGTCGATTCCATGCCGTTGATCTCCAGCTGTACACAGTCGCCCAGGTCCCGGCGTAGCTGGGCCTGCCAGGTGAGGGCGAACAGCCGGTCGCTGGGAATGTCGGAGCGGAAGGTGAGCGGCAGCTGCAGCGTCCGTCCATTGCAGTAGCCCGCCTGCTGGTACAGACGGCGGGCGGCCGCCGGGTCGTAGGTGGGCCAGGCACGGGGGGAGGAGCCCGGCAGGGTGGGGGGCAGCAACTCCCGCAGGGGGGGGCGCAGTCCCAGGCTCACCCGTCGCGTGATCGTGGCGCGGTCGAGGCTGCGCGCCACCGCCTGCCGCAGCCGCGGATCCTGCAGCGGCGGCTGATCGGTGAGCAGCGAGAGGAAGCCGATCTCCAGGGCCGGACCCACCGCCTCCCGCAGCCGACCCGCCAGGGCATCGCGGTGCAGGGCCTGCTGGTGATCGATCTCCAGGCTGCTGGAGAGCAGCACATCCACCTCGCCGCTGCGCAGGGCCCCGAACAGGGCGGTGGAATTGCTCAGGGTCACCAGCTCGAGACCGCGGTTGCGGGGGCTCCGCCCCCAGTAGCGCTCCCAGGGGCTCAGGCGCTGCTTGGGTCCGCTGAAGAACGCCAGCCGGTAAGGGCCCGTGCCGATGAAGCGGTCGTTGAGGGGTTTGTCGCGGTGGCGGGCGTAGGCGGTGGGGGAGATGGGCGTCAGGAAGATGGCGCTGAGCAGCCGCGGCAGGGGGCTGAAGGGGCGCTTGAGCTCCAGCTCGATTTCATGGGATCCCAGCACCCGCACGGCCTCGACCCGCCCCGTCACCTGATAGGCCAGGGTGCCGATCGCCATGAAGCGCCGCAGCGAGAAGGCCATCGCCTCGGCATCGAAGGGGGTGCCGTCGTGGAAGAGCACGCCCCGCCGCAGCGGGATGCGGGCCCGCAGGCCGTCGGCGCTCAGGCGGGGTAGGGCCGTGGCGAGGCGGGGCTCCAGGCGGCCGTCGGCGGTGATGGCGTAGAGGGGATCCCCCAGGGCGCTGAGCACCTGCAGCTGGCCCACGCGGGAAGCCTTGGCCGGGTCGAGGCTGTCGATGCGGCTGCGGCTGGCAACGATCACCGTGCCCTCGCTGCGGGGCGGCTGGCAGCCGGCCAGGGGCAGGACCAGCGCCAGGGGGAGCAGCAGGGCGGTACGTCGGAGGGCGCTTGACCGCAGGAAGGGGGGCCAGCGGCGCAATGGGGGCTGGGAGGGGGCCGGGATGGGGGACAAGCCCGAGCGGGCGGGTGCGCCCCATTCAAGGGCAAGGGGTGGTCTTAGGGGGTGGGGCCAGGGGGCGAGGGATGGCCGGGGCGTGGCCACCACGGTGGGGCCGGAGCCCTGCAGCTGCTCCAGTCCCATCTCAAACACCGGCGACCCGTGGCGGGCCAGGGGCCAGCGGCGCAGCCAGCAGCGGTCGCCGCGGGGATCGATGCTGATCACCTGATACAGCTGCTGCGCATCGACGTGGGGGGCCGGGGAGCTGAGGCGGATGCAGTCCCCCTGGTGAAGCCTGGTGGTGCTGCGGGTCATGGGAGGGAGCCGGGGGCGGAGGCGGGTGGGGGTGCCGGGAGGAGGGGGGAAGGCCCGCTCGCCCACACCTTTCCGGGGGTCGGGCGGCGGGGGTGTTCGCCGCGGACCGTCGGCCGGCCGTGTGAGCGGATGGTGACGAGATGCGGGATCAGGAGGTGGGTTTGGGATCTCTTCCGATTCCACTGTGGCCCGTCACCCTGCCCTGCCGCCATGGCCGGCTGATCGGAATGGCTGATGGGGCCGATCAGTCGTTTCTGGGGTTGGGTGAGACAGCTTCAGGGGGGGAAGGCACCTTCAGAGGGTGTGGACGCACCTTCAGAGGGTGCGCAGGCAAGCCGCCACCGCCTCCACATCCGGCAACGCCTCGATCGCCGCCAGGGCTTCGCGGAAACGTGCCTCCAGCACCTCATGGGTGATCACCACGATCTCGGCGCCATCCTCCCGGGCCTCGAATTGCACGATCGACTGGATGGAAACCCCGGCATGGCCGAAGCAGTTGCCGATCCGGCCGATCACGCCCGCTTCGTCGCGGGTGCGCAGTCGCACGTAATTGCGATGGCGGGTGCGTGCGCCGTCCACCAGGCAGCAGCGCCGCCAGCTGTTGGCCGCCAGCAGGGGATCGAGGCCGGCGGAGGGGTCGCCGCCCCCCACCTGGCGGATGCCGGCGATGTTGAGGATGTCGGCCACAACCGCCGAGGCGGTGGGCCCGGCGCCAGCCCCCGGCCCGTAGAACATCACCCGGCCCACCGGGTCGCCCTCCACAAGGATGGCGTTGTTCACCCCATGCACACCGGCCAGCGGGTGCTGCCGCGGCAGCAGGGTGGGATGGACTCGAACATCGAGTGGCAGGGGATCGGGGCCGCCGGGCTGCGGCGCGGAGCCGTCGACCAATCCCTTGACCAACCCGTCGGCCGACCCTTCCGCCATCCGCTCGGCCACCGCCACCAGTTTCACCACGAAGCCCA
>CAIVPT010000254.1 GCA_903907855.1 uncultured Synechococcaceae cyanobacterium
GCCAGGGCCAACCGCGTGTTCCCCGGCAAGCACAGCGGCCTGATCGTCGACTACGCCAACGTGTTCGCCTCCCTCGAGAAGGCACTGGCCCTCTATGGCGCTCGCAGCGGTGGCGGCACCAAGCCCACCCAGAACAAGTCCGTCCTGGTGGATCAGCTGCGGCAGGTGCTGGCTGACGCCCTGCGGTTCTGCGCGGAGCACCAGGTGGACATCGCGGCGATTCATGCCCAAACGGACGGGATGCGGCGCCTCCAGCTGATCGACGATGCCGTGGAGGCTTTGATTGCGCCGGAGCCGCTGCGTCAGAAGTTCCAGGAGCAGCAGCGCCTGGTGCGCCTGCTGCACGCCGCGATCAAACCTGACCCCGCAGCCCAGGAGTTTGCGGCCTCCGTGGGGGCCCTCAACAGCATCGCGGCATCGATCCGCCTGAAGCTCAACCCCAACCCACCCGACATCAGCGCTGTGATGGGCCAGATCGGCCAGGTGCTCGATCAGTCGATCACCGGCATCGCCATCCGTGATCAGGGCCCGCCCAGCATTGATCTGTCCACGATCGATTTCCAGGCCCTGGCAGACAAGTTCAAACAGAAGCGCCACAAGAAGACGGAACTGGAAGAGCTCAAGGCCCTGATCGCGGCCCACCTCGCCCGAATGCTGCAGCTCAATCCCACCCGCGCTGACTTCCGCCAAAAGTTCGAAGAGCTGATCGCCAGCTACAACGCCGGCAGCCGCAGCGTGGAAGAGGTCTACAAGCAGCTGCTGCAGCTCAGCCTGCAGCTCAGCCAGGAGCAGCAACGCCACATCCGCGAGAACCTCAGCGAGGAGGAGCTGGCGATGTTCGACATCCTGCTGCAGTCCGCACCGGATCTTTCCGATAGCGACCGCGCCAAGGTGAAGCAGTCAGCCCGTGAGCTGGTGCAGCGGATCAAAGACCTGCTGGTGCTCAACTGGAAGCAAAAGTTTGATGCCAGGGCCAAGCTCAAGGTGGTCATCGAAGAAGCTCTCGACATCGGCCTGCCCCGCGCCTACACGCCTGAGCTCTATCAGCAGAAATGTGAGGCCGTGTTTTCCCACATCGAGCAGGCCTACCCCGAACGCAACCAGAGCGTTTACGCGCTGACGAGCAGCTCGCCCGCCCTCTGAAGCCATGCCAGCCTCAGGGCTGATGCACGGGGTGCATGGAGGAGGCCGTCACCGACCCGGCTCTCGAGCCGTTTCTGCCGGAATGGATCGAGGCGGCAGCAGAGGAGGCACGCACGGTGGCTCTGGCAATGCTGCGGGAACGGGGCCGCGGTGCCGTGCTCGTGGGCGTGGCCCGGGTGGATGCGGCCCTGGAGGCTTTGCTTAAGGCGGCACTGGCGCCACCACGCGGGAGCGAAGCCCTGTTTCACGCCGATCGGCCCCTGGGGTCGTTCGGGGCCAAGATCGCCCTGGCAGCCCGCCTCGGCTTGATCGATGCCGCCGTCGAGCAATCGCTCCACAACCTGCGGAGGGTGCGCAATTCCTTCGCCCATTCCACTGCGGAGGTCCATCTGAGTGACCCTCCCC
>CAIVPT010000255.1 GCA_903907855.1 uncultured Synechococcaceae cyanobacterium
CGCAGCAGCACCCCCCGCCCCTGGATCCGCACCGGCACCCGCCCGACCACCGACCACACGCCGATGGCGGCGGTGAAGGAGAGCAGGCCGAGCAGCAACGCCCACAGGCTGGGGCGCAGCAGCGGCAGGGGTTGGTCGAGCTGTTCGGGGGAGGTGTGGGCCTCGAGGGCCTGCGGGCGGAACTCGATCACGACACCACCTCCTCGCCCCACTGGCGGCGCATCAGCTGGGCGAACGCCCCACCGGCGGCGCTCAACTCCTCGAAGCTCCCCTCCTCCACGATGCGGCCCGTCTCCAGCACCACAATGCGGTCGGCGTGGCGGATCGTGCTCAGGCGGTGGGCGATCACCAACCGGGTGAGGCCGAGGGGCCGCAGCTGGCGGCTCACCTCCGCCTGGCTGAGGTTGTCGAGGGCGCTGGTGGCCTCATCGAGGATCAGCAGGGCGGGCTGGCGCACCAGGGCGCGGGCGATGGCCAGGCGCTGGCGCTGGCCCCCCGAGAGGTTGCCGCCCCCCTCCGACACCAAGGTGTGCAGGCCCATCGGCATCGCCTGGATGTCGGCGGCGATGGCGGCCTGGGCGGCGGCGATCCACACCTGCTCGGTGGACACTGAGGCGCCGCCGGCGATCACCTCCCGGAGTGTGCCCGCCAGCAGGGCCGCGTTCTGGGGCACCACGCCGATCTGGCGGCGCACCCGATCAAGGCGCAGGCGTTTGAGGGGGCGGCCATCGAGCAGGATCTCGCCGCGCTGGGGCTCCTCCAACCCCAGCAGCAGCCGCACCAACGTCGATTTGCCACTCCCCGACGGCCCCACCACCGCCACGTACTCGCCGGGCTCCAGGCGCAGGTTGAGATCGTCGATCACCCAGGGGCCCTGGTCGCCGTAGCGGAAGCGCACCGCCTCAAAGCGCACCCCACCCCGCAGGCGCCCCGGATCCTGCCGCGCGGGATCGGCCGATTCCGGCGCGGCGGCGAGGATCGGCCGGGCCCGCTCCAGCAGCACGGGCAGCTCGAAGGCCTGCACCATCAGCCCGGCGCTGCTCACCACCGCCCCGAGGAAGGTGGTGAAGGCGGAGAAGAAGCCGAGCAATTCGCCCACGTTCGGGGCCCGCTGGGCCGGCTCCAGGGCGGCATCGGCCACCAGGCGGGTGATGAGGATGAACAGCAGCAATACGCCCAGGTTGGGCACCACGGTCTGCAGCAGGGAGGCCAGGGCGCTGCGGCTCTGGATCGTGAAGCCGGTGCGGATGGCGGCGCCGTAGGGCTCCCACCAGTGGCGGGCGGCGGCGGCCTCCACCCCGGCCAGGCGCAGCTTGGAGACGCTGTGGATCAGCTCGAGGTTGCGGCTGCCGGCCTCCGCCAAGCGCTCCTCCCGCTGGCGCTCCAGCCGCAGGCTGCGCCGGCCGATCCACACGGTGGGGGCCACCAGCACCAGGGCAAGCACCAGGGCCAGGGCGGTGAGCACGGCGCTGATGCGCAGCATGAACAGCAGAAACACGGCGCTGAGCAGGGCCTGCAGGGCGCCGCCGCTGAGGATCGCCTGGATCTCCTGCTGCACCTGGTCGATCGCCCCAAAACGCAGGCTGAGTTCACCGGCCCGGTAGCGCTGGAAAAACGAGGCCGGCAACTGCAGGAGGCGGTGCAGGCCGGCCACCTGCAGGCGATGGCCGCCGCGTTGCTGCACCGAGAGCAGGGTGCTGGCCTCGCTCCAGCGCAGGCCCACATCCGCGAAGGCGGCGACGAGCAGGAGGGCGCCCATCTGCAGCATCAGGGCCGCGTCCTTCTCGGGCAGGGCCTGGTTGGTGAGCAGGGTGTTGAAGGTGGGCACCAGCAGGCCCAGAAGGGTGCTCAGGAGCGCCGTAACCAGGGCGGGGCGCAGCGGATTGCTGAGCAGGGCCAGGCCGATGCCCAACAGGGCGCCGACGCCGCCAAGACCAGCGATCCAGCGGGCGGCCCCCACCTCCTTGCCGATGGCGAGCAGGAAGCCGATCGCCAGGCCCAGGCTGGTGGCGGCGATCAACACCGCCGCCTGCTGGCGGGCCGCTCCAGCGCTGAAGCGCAGCAGGGCGGCGGGGGAGGCGTCGCCGGTGGGCAGGGTGGGGGAAACGCCGAGGGCGGGCCAGGGGCCGGCGGCCCCAGGGAGGTCGCGGCGGCGCAGGCGACGGGGTGCGCGCTGCGGCGCGGCGGGATCACGCCAGCGGCAACCGTCGGGTTCGGAGAGAAGGAGTAGGGGGCCGCGCTCGAGCAACAGGATCAGATCACCGCAGTCGCGACGCAGGTCGGCGGGTTCGAGCTGTAGGGGAAACGCAATCAGGCCCGCCCGATCCAGCAGCGCACGGAGATGTTCGAGCGGATCGGCCGGGGGATCAAGCAGGGGCACGACGGTGGTGCCGTGCCGTTCGGCGAGCCAGCTCGCCAGGGTGGTGAGGGGATCGGGCTGAGCCGGGCCCGCAGCTGCCGGGGCCGGGGAAGTCGGTGGGAGTGCGGAGGTCGGTATGGGAGCGAGCGACTGCAGCCAGGCGTCGAGAGCGGCCGCCAGCGCCGGCGAGTGGATGGCCTCAGCCGGGCTCTCCCCCTCCGGCGGCGGGGCCAGGCGGGCGGGCTGCACCACCTTGAGGCGCAGCTCGACGCCCACAGGCAACAGCGGCAGGCGGGGCAACCTGCAGGGTGCGGTGAGGCAGGCGTAGGTGCGGCGTTCCAGCACCAGCCCCGCGGGGTCGCGCCGCACCCCGATCAGGGCCACCTCTCCCTCCAGCAGGCA
>CAIVPT010000256.1 GCA_903907855.1 uncultured Synechococcaceae cyanobacterium
AACAGGTGCGGGAGGCTTCCTGACGTCCACCAGCCCCCGGCTGCGACGAACGCCGCGTCAGGAGCTCAGTTCCAGGTGGCCATCCGCGAGCGGGTTTCGTCGGCATCGATGTCCGCCGTGGTGCTCCCCCCCATGGGCTGGCGGGGGCGGAGGAGGCGGGACCCCAGGAGCAGCCGCCGCCGCTCCCCGCTGCGCAGGTCGATGCGTTCGACGGGCTGGTCATCGCACCAGCGGTACGCGTAGGGACCCTGGAAGGAATAGTGCTCCATGGGTCCTACGGCTGTGGCTCCAGCCTGAAGGGGCCCGAGCCCGTATCCCGCGCTGCGCAGCGATTCTTGAGACGTTCGCGGATGTGTGCCCTCCAGAACCGGGCCGGACCATCGTCGCCCTGCGGCAGGCTGGAGCCATGACGCGACCCGCGGCCTGCCTGTTCGACCTCGATGGACTGCTGCTCGATACCGAGCCGCTCCACGCCCAGGCCTGGCGGGAGGCCGCCGCCGCCTTCCGGCGCCCCCTGAGCGACGACGAACTGCTGGTGCTGCGGGGCCGCCGCCGGCTGGAAAACAGCGAGCAGGTGCGCCGTTGGATCGCCGAAGCCGGTGGTGCCCCACCCAGCAGCGAGGAGCTTCTGGCGGTGCAGCAGCCGATCGCCAGGAAGCTGCTGCGCACGGCGCGCGCCATGCCAGGGGCCCCCGAGCTGGTGGCCCGCTGCGCGGCCCTGGCGATCCCCACCGCCCTGGTCACCAGCAGCAGCAGCGCTTCGCTGGCGGTGAAGTCCGCGGGCCATCCCTGGCTGGCGGCGATGGCGCCGGTGATCCTGGGCGACGATCCTGAGCTGGCGGCGGGGAAACCGGCACCGGATCCCTTCCTGCTGGCAGCCCGCCGGCTGGGGGTGGAGGCTCGGGCCTGCTGGGCCTTCGAGGATTCGCCCGCCGGAGCCCGCTCCGCCGCCGCCGCCGGCTGTCGGGTGCATGTGCTGGTGCCCAACGACGTGCCTGCGCACCAGGTGGGACGCCTCTACGACGCCTCCTGGGTGTTCCTGCGCAGCCTGGAGGAGGTGCGACTGGAGGGGGAGGAACTGGCGGGAGAGGAACTCAGTACAGACGGCTGAGCACGAATTCCGGTAGGGCCCGCAGGGCGCTGCGGGACTCCGAGGACGGCAGCCATTCGAGGGCAGCGTGGGCCTCGCGCGCGAATCCCTCCGCCAGCGCCCGGGCGCGGGGGATCGCCTCGCAACCACGCACGAGATCCAACGCCTGCTCCAGGTCGCCCTCCTGGCTGAATTCCCGCTCGATCAAACCGGCCAACGCCGGACGTTCCTCAAGGGCGTAGAGGGCGGGGGCGGTGAGATAGCCGGAAGCCAGATCGCTGGCGGCGGGTTTGCCCAGCTGCTGGTCGCTGCCGGTGAAATCAAGGATGTCATCCACCACCTGGAAGGCCAGACCCAGCTGACGGCCGAAGTGGTGCAGGGAAACGAGCCGCTCGCCGGGGAGGTCGGAGAGCACCCCGGCGGCACGGGCACTGTTGGCGATGAGGGAAGCGGTTTTGCAGTAGCTCTTTTCGAGATACGTCTCGAAGCTCTGGCCGGTGTCGTAGCGGAACAAGCCCTGCTTCACCTCTCCATCCGCCAGATCCATGATCACGCGGGAGAGAAGTTTGACCACCTCAAGATCGTCGAGGTTGGCGAGATGCCAACTGGCCTGGGCGAAGAGAAAATCGCCGGCAAGAACCGCCACCCGGTGGTTGAAGCGGCTGTGGACCGTGGCCACGCCGCGGCGGGTGGCCGCCTCGTCGACCACGTCGTCGTGGACGAGGGAGGCGGTGTGGATCATCTCGGTGATCTCCGCCAGGCGGCGATGGCGGGCACTCAGGCCACCATCCGGGGCGATGGCGCGAGAGAGGAGCAGCACGATGCCAGGGCGGATGCGCTTGCCCCCGGCAGAAAACAGGTGCTCGGCCGCTGCCTGAAGGATCGGGTGTCCCGCCCCGATGAGGGCGCGAAGGTCGGCCAGCAGGGCATCGAGGTCCGACTCGACCGGCTGAAGCAGCTCTGCGACCGTCGTCACGCGATCTCCTGTTGGGCCGCGATCCTAGGGGGCACCTGGGGGCGAGTGCTGAGGGCAAGCCGTCAAGGCCGGCAGGTGCTCGCCGCTGGCATCCCAGTGGATCTCCTGGCTTCGGGTCGTTCGATCGATCAGCCGGGCGGCGTCGCGATCGAACGCCAGGGCCTCGCCGGTGGTGAGAAAGCGATGGGTGACGGTGGGGTCGGAAGGCGCCTCCAGCCCGTAGTGGTGCAGCAGGGAAGCCAGATGGCGGGCCACCGCCGGGGCCGGATCAATCACAGCCACGTCGCGACCCACCAGGCGGCGGATTGTTTCGACCACAAAGGGATAGTGGGTGCAGCCCAGCACGATCGTGTCGGCGCCCGCGGCCAGCATCGGCCCCAGGAAGCGGCGCAGCAGGGCTTCGGTCTCCGGCCCCTCCAGGGCGCCGGCCTCCACCCGGTCGGCGAGACCCAGACACACCTGCTCCACCACATGCACCGCAGCGGCGTGGCGGCCCACCGTGGCGCGGTACAGGCGGCCCTGGAAGGTGGCGGGGGTGGCCATCACGCCCACCACTCCGGAGCGGGTGCGGGCCACCGCCGGCTTCACGGCGGGCTCCAGCCCCACCAGCAAGGTGCCCGGGAAACACTCGCGCAGGTGATGGAGCGCCACGGCTGAGGCGGTGTTGCAAGCCACCACCACCGCCTTGCAGCCGGCCTGCACGAGGGAGGAACCGATCGCTTCGCAGAAGCGGCGGATCTCCTGGGGCTGCCGATCGCCGTAGGGCACATGGGCACGGTCGGCGAGGTAGATCGTGGATTCAGCCGGCAGCTGGCGGATGATCTCGCGCCAGACGCTCAGGCCCCCCAGGCCGGAGTCGAACACACCGATCGGGGCCGCCGGATCGCCGCGACCAGGGCGGAGCGCGACGACGGGGCTGGCAGGGGTCGGCGGGGGGCTCATGAAGCGCCGAGGTAGTTGAGAATGCCGGCGGCCACGGCCTGGGCAAGCCGGCGGCGGTACGCGGGATCGGCCAGGCGGGGGGCATCCACCTCACCGGTGACGAAACCCATCTCCGCCAAAGCCGAAGGCATCACTGTGCGGCGGATCACGAAGAAGCGGCCGGGCCGGGCACCGCGGTCAGGGGTGCCCGGCGAGACCGCCATCAGCTGCTGCTGAATCGCCTCCGCCAGCGACTGGGAGCGACCACCGGCGAAATAGAAGGTCTCGATGCCGTTCACGTCCGGCCGTTCCATGCTCAGCGCGTTGGCATGCAGGCTCACGAACACATCGGCACCGCTGCTGTTGGCCAGGGTCACGCGCGGAGGCAGGTCGACGTCCACCTCGGTGGTGCGGGTCAGCAGCACCTGCACACCACGGGCCTGGAGCAGCCGTGCCACCTGCAGGCTCACATCGAGCACCACATCGGTCTCGCGCAGGCCATCGATGCCCACGGCGCCGGGGTCGGGACCGCCATGGCCGGGGTCGATGACGACCCGAAAGCGACCCCGGGGCACCTGGGGAAGGCCCTCGGCCGAAGGCGGTGGCCCGCTGGGCACGAAGCCGGGCGCGGCGCCCAGCCGCGGCGAGCGGCGCGCCGTCCAGCTGCTGGCGGCATCGACATCCCCCTCTCCCACCGCCACCAGGCTTCCGGGCCGCAGGCCACTGATCTCCATGCGCCAGCGATCCCGGGCGGTGCCCACCAGCCGCAGCTGGCGGGGATCCAGGCGCGTGCCTGGCAGGAACTCCAGCACCAGGCGGGTGGTGGAGACATCGGGCTTGCCGATGCGCACCTCCCGCAACAGACCACCGCCGGACACGGTGCGCGGCCGGATCGGGGCGCCCGGCAGGTCGATCCACAGCCGAGGGCCACGGCCACCGGTTCCCTCCTCGAAATAGGCCTGCAGCGGCACCCCCGGGCTGGTGCGCAGCTCCAGCACCCCGTCGGGGTTGATGCGCCAGGCGGAGAGGGCACTGGCGGCCCAGGCCGGCAAGGCGGCAAGGGTGCTGAGGGCGCCACCGAGAACGGCAGCCGCAATGGCTCCCGCCAGGCCGGAGGCGGCAGGGCGCCGCCAGGCTCCAATCGCCGCGCGCCGCGCCATCAAGGTCGTCAGAAGAGGGCGGGCCGGCGGTGTTGCAGGCTCGGCATCTGGGCACGGACCCGCTGGCCATGGCCGGTGTCAACCGGGGCTACCGCCATGCCCGGAGCCTGGCCCGCGTCGGAGAGCACGGTGCCCCAGGGATCGATCACCAGGGCATGGCCATGGGTCTGGCGGCGGCCGTAATGCAGACCGGTCTGGGCCGGGGCCACCACATAGGCGGTGTTTTCGATCGCCCGCGACTGCAGCAACACCTGCCAGTGGTCCTTGCCGGTGTAAGCGGTGAAGGCGGCGGGCACGAACAGGAGCTCGGCGCCGGCACCCGCCAGATGGCGGTAGAGCTCCGGGAAGCGCACGTCGTAGCAGATGGAGAGGCCAACCCGGCAGAGGCCGGGAACATCCACCACCGGAGGCAGCGCCGCCCCGGGGCGCACGGTGGCCGATTCGCGGTAGGTGACGCCGTCGGGGATGTCGACGTCAAACAAATGGATCTTGTCGTAGCGGGCGAGCACCACCCCTTCAGTGCTCACCAGCTCGGCGCGGTTGTAGGTCTGGTTGTCGCCGGCGGGCACGGGGAAACCGCCGCCCAGCAGGGTCACCTGGTAGCGGCGGGCCATGGTGACCAGAAAGGCGCTGCAGCGCTCGGCCAACTGGGGGGCGATCGCGAGGCGTTTCTCGTCGTCGCCCATGAAGGCAAAGTTTTCCGGCAGGCCCACCAGATCGGCCCCGCGGCGGGCGGCCATCTCGATCTGCTCCTCGGCCGCCGCAAAATTGGCGTCCGGGTCGGAGGTGCTGGTGAGTTGCAGGGCCGCAGCCAGAAAACCGCTCACCGTTGCTCCGATCAAGACGGGCGAACTGTAAGGGAGGGCACCGGAGGGGCAAGGGGCCACCGTTCCGCGGAGGCCGGCCCGGCTCAGCCCGCCCGCAGCACGCCCGGCTCCGCCTGCGTCGGCACGATCGTGAGGCTGTCAACCGCGGCGCAGCAGGCGAAGTCGGCGTCGTGGTTGCCGAGGCCAATCAGCCGCTGGCCATGGCTGGCGGCCCGCAGACAGGTTTCGGTGTCGAGGTGCCACTGCTGCCAGAGGGCCAGGGCGGCGAGGGCCTCGTCGTTGGCCAGGGACACGCCCACATGGGGGGCGACCGCCAGCTCGGTGGCGGCGGAGATCACGGCGCCGGCGGCGAGGCTGTCCTCCAGGGAGTAATCGCCCTCCCAGCCGCTGCCCACGATCCACACCTCGCGGCAGGTGCGCTCCACCAGCCGCCGCGCCACGGCGGTGCGGTTCGGCAGACAGGCGGTGAGCAGCAACGGCACCTCCATCACCGCCGCCAAGGAACGGGTGCCGTTGGTGGTGCTCATGAAGATGCGCTTGCCCCCCACCAGCTCGGGGGTCACCGCCAGGGGCGAGTTGCCCAGGTCGTAGCCGTCCACGCGCTTACCGCCGCGCTCGCCAGCCCGCAGGGTGCGCTCGGCCGGCCAGGCGGCGGCGGCGGCCTCCAACGCGCCGAGATCGGCGAAGGCCTGGATCGCCTCGGCACCGTTCTGCAGCGACCAGGCGATGGTGGTGGTGGCCCGCAATACGTCGATCACAACGGCCGCATCGGGACCGCCGTCCTGGGGCGGGGCGACGGGCGGCACGGCCTCGGAGGTGTGGAAATAGGAGATCCGCAAAGGGAGACCGGCAGGTGCGGGCGAGTGTGGCAGAGCGGAGCGGGCCCTCAGCGGCGGCGCAGCCGCCGGGCGAGGGCAAGGGTCGCCACCGGGGCCAGGAGCGGCACGGGGGCCGGGACCGGCGGGGGGCTGGGGGCGCCCAGCAGGCGCAGGGTGCCGTCCTCCAGATCCACCATCACGTCGTAGTGAAAGAAGGGCAACAGGCCGGTGTTGAGGTAGTCGCTGCCGGTCTTCTTGACCCAGACCAGGTCGTCGTTGAGGGTGGAGCCAGCCGTGAACTGCAGGAACGGCACCATCGGCCCCAATCCACCGCCCCCCTGCAAGCTGGCGGCCGCCACCGTCACCTCGGCGCCACCGATCACGGCGCCCCCAGCGTTCAGGGCCTCGGGGAAGCGCCCGTCGGTGTGGATGGTGGCGTAGGCACCCGTGTCGAGGATCATGCCGGTACCGTCCTGCACTAGGGCTGTGGCTCCATCGCGCACCTGCAGCAGGCCGCTGATCACCAGATCGTTGCCGTAGGGAACATCGGCCGGCGAGTGGGTGGGGCCCGGGCCCTCCGGTGGATTGAGGGCGATGGTGAAGCCATCGGCCGGGCGATCGGCAGACCCGAGGCCGAACTGCACCCATGGCTGGGAGGAGGAGGCGTGCACGCGATAGCCCGGCCGCACCCCGTTGCCGTAGCGCATCTGGGCGATGAAGCTGTCAAGCCGCGGGCGGTCGTCCTCGGCGGCGCTGCCATGGTCGACTTCGCCCTTCTTTCCGGGCTTGAGGGCCAGGCCGAAGTCGCCCCAGAAGGCCCCCTCCAGCGGCGGCTTCTGGAAGGGCGGATCGAGGGGGTGGTCGTTGATGGTCTCGGTGCGCCCCACCAGCACGTCGTGGGCGGTGAACAGGGGCACCTCGGCATTGGCGGCGGCAAACAGGGAGACGCTGGTGCGCACCACCGCACCGCGATAGCTGATGGCTCCGTCGTCGTATCTCTGGTCGAACCGGTAGCCGGTGTCGGAACCGGGGTCACCCCACCAGGGGCTGGTGGGGGTGACCCCGGCACCGGCGTAGGTCGGATAGAAGCCGGCCCCACCGGTGTCGAACTCGAACAGCCGGGGCTGGCGGCTGCCCCCGAGGGCGGCGTAGAGACCGAGCTTGCGTGGGGCGGGCCCCGGGCCGGGCCAATGGATCGGTATCCAGGTGAGCGGCAGGCGCAGGGGGGTTGTCAGCTCGGTGAAGGCGCGGGCCGCGGGGATCGGGCCGGCCAGCGCCAGCGCCAGCAGGGCGCCGGCTGGCCCGGGGGCGGGTCGCAGCCGCTGGAGGAGCGTTCTCAGGCAGGGCATCGCCGTTGGGGAAGGGGAACGGTGCCACCAGGCCCAGAATCAGCAGGCTGCTGGCCTGCTGATTCTGGGCGTTGCGCCGGAAACGGTCAGCGCTTCGCACCCAGGCCCCCGGGCCGTCGGTGGCTGGATCCCTGCGCCAGAGTGCTAGCAGCCGCTGCCGCGATCGTTGTTTGCCGCCAAGGCCTCCCGCGACCTGCGCGGCTTCCTGACGCTGCTGGAGCAGCGGGGCCGGCTGCGGCGCATCAGCGCCCCGGTCGATGCGGATCTGGAGCTGGCGGCGATCGCCGATCGGGTGCTGGCGGCGGGCGGGCCGGCCCTGCTGTTCGAGAACGTGGTCGGCAGCACGATTCCGGTGGCGATCAACCTGCTGGGCACCCAGGAGCGGGTGTTGTGGAGCCTGGGGATGGAGCGGGCCGAGGAGCTCGAAGCCCTGGGGGAGAAACTGGCCCTGCTGCAACAGCCCCGGCCGCCGAAGGGCCTGCGGGAGGCGGCGCGCTTCGGTTCGGTGCTCTGGGATGTGGTGAAGGCCCGGCCGGATCTCGACCTCACCCCCCCCTGCCGCCAGGTGGTGCAACGAGGCGAGGCGGTGAACCTCGATGCGCTGCCCCTGCTGCGCCCGTGGCCCGGCGACGGCGGCCGGATCATCACCCTCGGCCTGGTGATCACCAAGGACCCCGAAACCGGTACCCCCAACGTGGGCGTCTACCGGCTGCAGCAACAGTCGCGCAACACCATGACGGTGCATTGGCTGAGCGTGCGGGGGGGGGCGCGGCACCTGCGCAAGGCGGCAGCCCTGGGCAAGCCCCTGGAAATCGCTATCGCCATCGGCGTTCACCCATTGCTGGTACTGGCAGCGGCCACCCCGATCCCCGTGCAGCTGAGTGAATGGCTGTTTGCTGGGCTCTACGCCGGCGAAGGGGTGCGACTCACCAAATGCAAGACGCTCAACCTGGAGGTGCCCAGCCACAGCGAAATCGTGTTGGAGGGCACGATCACACCGGGCGAAGAGCTGGCTGATGGCCCCTTCGGCGACCACATGGGCTTCTACGGCGGCGTTGAGGATTCCCCCCTGGTGCGCATTCAGTGCGTCACGCACCGCCGCGATCCGATCTACTTCACCACCTTCAGCGGCCGGCCGCCGAAGGAGGACGCCATGCTCGCCATCGCCCTCAACCGCATCTACACACCGATCCTGCGGCAGCAGATCCCGGAAATCATTGATTTCTTCCTGCCGATGGAGGGGCTCAGCTACAAGCTGGCGGTGATTGCGATCGACAAGGCCTATCCGGGCCAGGCGAAACGGGCGGCGCTGGCCTTCTGGAGCGCATTGCCCCAGTTCACTTACACCAAATTCGTGGTGGTGGTGGACCGAACCATCAACATCCGCGATCCGCGCCAGGTGATCTGGGCCATCAGCGCCCAGGTGGATCCGCAGCGCGACCTGTTCGTGCTGGAAGACACTCCCTTCGACACCCTCGACTTCGCCAGCGAGCGGCTGGGCCTGGGGGGCCGCCTGGCGATCGATGCCACCACCAAGATCGGTCCGGAACGCCGCCACGACTGGGGAGAGCCGCTGCAGCGCCCGGCGGAGCTGGAGGCGCGGCTGGATGGGCGTTGGGCGGAGCTGGGGCTGGCGGATGTGGATGGCTCCGCGCCCGATCCGGCCCTGTTCGGCTACACCCTCGAGCACGTGCTGGAGCGGCTGAGCAAGGCTGCGCCGGGGGTCGCCGGGGCGAAGAGGCGGTGATCGGGCGCACCGGTGTGGTGGCGCTGAGGGCTCTGCTGGCAATGGTGGAGGATCCCGCGCGCTGGCGTTCGGGTGCCGAGCTGGCTACGGAGCAGGGATTGCCAGCCCCCTTCCTCGAGCAGGTGCTGTTGCGGCTGCGGCGGGCCGGGCTGCTGGAGGCCCGGCGCGGCCGCCACGGGGGTTATCGGCTGCAGCGACCCGCGAGCGCGCTGAGCCTGGCGGAGGTGCTGGCGGCCGTGGCACCACCGGCGGCGGACCGGGTGGCGGACACAGAACCACAGGAACCGGGTGCCGCGGAGGCGGGCGACGCCGCCTGCCGCGTCACCGACGCCCTGCAACGGCGCCTGCGCGCCGCCCTGACCCGGGAACTGGAGCGGCTGAGCCTGGAGGATCTGCGCCACGACCTGCGCAGCAGCCGCGCCGCCCTGCGCGAGGAGGGGGGGCTGCTGCTGGGTTGAGGCCGGGCCGGCTTCCACCACAACCACCCCTGGGTCATGGTTTCTAGGCTGGGGCCATGGTGGATAACGTTCCGTCCCCCGACCCCGCGGCCCTGCTGGAGGAGGTGCTCACCCCCCTTCTCCAGGATTTCGAGGAGTCATTCGCCCGCGGCCTGCGGCTCCTGGCCCACTGTCCGGAGCCGGTGATGGATGGGGAGCGGCGGGAGCTGTTCCGTCACCGCCTGCAGGAGGCCCAGGCCCAGCTCGGCGCCGCCCGGGCCCTTCGGGCCGCCACCCCGGCGCCGATGGCCCTGGAGATGGCCACGATTGCCCCCTGGCACGAGCTGCTGGTGGAGGTGTGGGCCCTCTCGGCGGCGCTGCGGGCGGCGGGCTGCCATCCCGATCAGGCGGGCGCTGGCCCTGGGGCCGAGGGATCGGGCGCCGCTCCATAGGATCAATCTGATTGCGGACATCGGCGTGACGATCCCTGCCAAGTCGTTCCCGGGGGTGGCCCACGGGCCGCTGCGGCTCCTTGGAGGCGGCCGGCTGCAGGGCACGGTGCGGGTGCCGGGCGACAAGTCGATCTCCCATCGCGCCCTGTTGTTCGGGGCCATCGCGGAGGGGGAAACCTGGATCGAGGGGCTGCTGCCGGCCGAAGATCCCCTCAGCACCGCCGCCTGCCTGCGGGAGATGGGGGTGGAGGTCTCGGCGATCGAGGCGGGCCAGCCGGTGACGGTGCAAGGCGTGGGCCTCGACGGCTTCCGGGAACCCGACGACGTTCTGGACTGCGGCAACTCCGGCACCACGATGCGGCTGATGCTCGGCCTGCTGGCGGGTCGGGCCGGCCGGCATTTCGTGCTTAATGGCGATGGCTCGCTGCGGCGCCGGCCCATGCGGCGGGTGGCCGCTCCCCTGGCCGAGATGGGGGCCCTCATCCGCGGGCGTCAGGGGGGAAACCTGGCACCGCTGGCGATCGAGGGGCAGCCACTACGGGGCGCCACGATCCGCACGCCGGTGGCCTCCGCCCAGGTGAAGAGCGCGATCCTGCTGGCGGGCCTGACGGCCGCGGGCCCCACCACCGTGATCGAGCCGGCCCAGTCGCGCGACCACAGCGAGCGGATGCTGCGGGCCTTCGGGGCGGAGCTGGAGGTGGGTGGCCCGGGCCTCACCGAGGTCACGATCCAGCCGGCCCAGCGACTGCAGGGCCAGCGCGTGGTGGTGCCGGGGGACATCAGCTCGGCGGCCTTCTGGTTGGTGGCCGGCGCGATCACCCCCGGCGCGGCGCTGACGGTGGAGAACGTGGGCCTGAACCCCAGCCGCACCGGCATCCTTGACGTGCTCGAGCAGATGGGGGCGGCGCTTGAGGTGCGCAACCGCCGCGAGGTCGCAGGTGAACCGGTGGGGGATCTGCACATCGTGCACGGCCCCCTGCGCTCGTTCACGATCGACAGCGACCTCATCCCCCGGCTGGTGGACGAGATCCCGGTGCTGGCGGTGGCCGCCTGCCGGGCCGAAGGGGTGAGCCGCATCCGTGATGCGGCCGAGCTGCGGGTGAAGGAAACCGACCGGCTGGCGGTGATGGCGCGCCAACTGGGGGCCATGGGGGCGCGGCTGGAGGAACACGAGGATGGCCTGACGATCCAGGGCGGCACCCCCCTGCGCGGGGCCGCCGTGGACAGCGAAACCGACCACCGGGTGGCGATGAGCCTGGCGGTGGCGGCCATGGTCGCCGACGGGGAAACCACCCTGGCGCGCCATGAGGCAGCGGCCGTTTCCTATCCGGGCTTCTGGGATGACCTGGCCCGCCTCGGCGGCTGACCTGCAGCCCCGCGTGGGCCAGGACGGCAGTTTCAGCCTCTGGAGCGAGGCCTTCGGCGAGGGCTTCCACTGCGCCGCTGGGGCGCTGGCGGAGGCGCGCACCACCTTCGTGGTGCCGGCCCAGCTGGAGCGCTTCGCCCCCGGGGGGGTGCTTACGGTGCTGGAGGTGGCGGTGGGCACCGGCACCAACACCGCGGCGCTGCTGGAGGCGGCCCGCGCCCGGGGCCTCACCCTGCGCTGGTGGGGCCTGGAGATCGATCCACGGCCGCTGCGCCTGGCCCAGCAATCACCCCTGTTCGCCGCCACCTGGCCGCCGCCGGTGCGGACGGAGCTGGAGCGCCTGGCGGCGGGCCCAACGCTGCTCTGGGGAGATGCACGCCAGCGGCTGGCGGATGCGCCGGCGGAGCTGTGGGGGAGATGCGATCTGGTGCTGCACGATGCCTTCTCACCCCGACGCTGCCCCCAACTCTGGACCGGGGAATTCCTGGCGGCCCTGGCACGCTGCCTGGCGCCGCAGGGCCGGCTGATCAGTTACAGCTCAGCGGCGGCCTTCCGCGCCACGCTGCGGGGGCTGGGCCTGGAACTGGCGGCGATCCGCCGGCCGCCCGGAGCGGAGCCGGGAGCGGCCGTTGCGGCACCGCAGCGCTGGAGCGGCGGCACGGTGGCCAGCCCCACGCTTGCGCCTGATGCCTGCGCCGACGCGGTGCTGCGGCCCCTCAGCTCGATGGAGGAGGAGCACCTGGGCACCAGGGCCGCGGTGGACTACCGCGACCCCAGCGGCACCGCCACTGCCGCGGAGATCCTGGCCGAGCGCCAGGCGCGTCAGGGTGCGGCGGTCGGTGAGAGCAGCAGCGCCTGGCGGCGGCGCTGGCGGCTGCAGCGGTGCAACGGGGGGCTGGGCCCGCTGGAGAGGCACCGGTAGATTCCCGGCCAGCCGCTGCCCCCCGATGCTCGCCGTTGCCGTGTTGGCCGCCGGAAAGGGCACACGCATGAAGAGCGACCTGCCCAAGGTGTTGCAGCCCCTGGCGGGCGCCACCCTGGTGGAAAGGGTGCTGCGCAGCTGCGAGCCCCTGGCACCCGAGCGACGGCTGTTGATCGTGGGCCACCAGGCCGAGCGGGTACGGGAGTTGCTGGCCCACCACAGCGGGGCGGAATTTGTGCTGCAGCAGCCGCAGAACGGCACCGGGCACGCCATCCAACAACTGCTCGAGCCCCTGGCCGGGTTCGAGGGGGAGCTGCTGGTGCTCAATGGAGATGTGCCGCTGTTGCGGCCGGAAACCCTGGCGGAGTTGCTGGAGGCCCACCGCCGCAGTGGCGCGGCGGTGACGCTGCTGAGCGCCCGGCTGGCGGATCCCACGGGCTACGGGCGGGTGTTCGCCGATGCCACGGGCAAGGTGAGCGCAATTGTGGAACACCGCGACTGCACGGACGAACAGCGCGCCAACCCCCTCACCAACGCCGGCATCTATTGCTTCAACTGGTCGAAGCTGGCGGCAGTACTACCCCGCCTCACCACCGACAACGATCAAGGGGAGCTCTATCTCACCGACACCGTGGCCCTGCTCGAGCCGGCGATGCATCGGGAGGTGGCCGACAGCAACGAAATTCTGGGGATCAATGATCGGCTGCATCTGGCCCAGTGCGAGGCGGTGCTGCAGCAGCGGCTGCGGGAGCACTGGATGCGCGAGGGGGTCACGTTCACCGATCCGGCGAGCTGCACCCTCAGCGACGGCACCCGCTTCGGACGGGATGTGGTGGTGGATCCCCAGTGCCACTTCCGCGGCGACGTGCTGATCGGCGACCGCTGCCACATCGGCCCGGGCAGCCTGATCGAAAACAGCGAGATCGCCGAAGAGGTGGAGGTGCTTCTTTCGGTGGTGCGGGATTCTCAGGTGGCGAAGGGCTGCGCCATCGGCCCCTACGCCCAGCTGCGGGCCCAGGCGGTGCTGGGGGAGAACTGCCGCATCGGCAACTTCGTCGAGGTGAAGAACAGCGCATTGGCGGCCGGCGTGAAGGCAAACCACCTCAGTTATCTGGGAGATGCCGAACTGGGGGCGTCGGTGAACGTGGGCGCGGGCACCATCACCGCCAACTTCGATGGGGTGCGCAAGCACCGCACCGTGATCGGTGCCGGCAGCAAAACAGGGGCCAATTCCGTGTTGGTGGCGCCGATCGTGTTGGGCGAAGGGGTCACGGTGGCGGCTGGATCCACCCTCACGGCCAATGTGCCCGCCGGCTCCCTGGCCCTGGGCCGGGCTCGCCAGGTGGTGAAAGAGGGGTGGGGAGCGAAGGGGTAAGCGCCCTCGACTCCCGCACAAACCCTCCGTATCAAGATGGCGAACCCCTGCGCTGATAGCCTTTCCTATCGGTTGGCGATGGGCTCTTCTTTTGTCAGTCCTGGGTAGGCAAGCCATTCTGCAGGCCATCGAACAAGGGGTGATCACCATCACGCCCTTCCAGAGCGAACTGGTGGGGCCCGCCTCGGTGGATCTCACCCTGGCGGCCACATTTCGTGTGTTTCGCAAGGTGCATCAGGTGATTGAGGTGCGGGAGAACACCGATTACCGGGAATACACCGAGCGGATCGAAGTAGCTGAGGGCAGGCACATCCTGATCATGCCCGGGGAAACGGTGCTCGGAATCACGCAGGAGCGGCTGCGGCTCGGTCCCGGCCTCTGCGGCTGGCTGGAGGGTCGCAGCCGCTTCGCCCGCCTTGGCCTGATGGTTCACATCAGCGCTCCGTTCATGGGGCCCGGCATCGACAGCCAACAGGTGCTGGAGATGAGCAACTTCGGCCCCGCGCCCCTGGCGGTCACCCCAGGCACCCCCATCTGTCAGTTCGTCTTCCAGCGGCTGGAGGGCTGCGAGCAGTACGACGGTCGCTTCGCGGGTCAGAGCGAAGCCAGCTTCTGATCCCTCAGCGCCAGCAGGGGATCGCTTGACTCATGCTCGGTACCAGCCCACGGGAAGCCATCCCCCGGAAACCGCTCAGGGGCTGGTCTCGAGGCGTTCCTTCCACAAGGTGAGCACCTGCTCGAGCGCCACACCCCGACTGGCCTTGAGCAGCACGCAATCGCCCGGCTGCAACCACGCCAGCAGCGGCTCCACGGCCGCCGCCGCCGTCGCCACCCGCGACAGGCAGGGCACCCGCCCCGCCGCTCCCTCCTCCATCGCCACCCCTTCAGCGCCGGCATCGACGATCACCAGCCCATCGAGACGGCCGGCAGCCGCCAGGGCACCGGCCCGCTCGCCCACCGACCGATGCAGTACCACACTCTGCTCTCCCTGCTCCAGCATCGTGCCAAGCACCGCATAGCGCCGGCCGCTGGGGTGGTGGGCGAGCAGATCGAGGGCCGCCAGCATCGATTCGGTGGAGGCGTTGTAGGTCTCATCGAGGATCTCCACCCCGGCCAACGTCTGGCGGCGGCTGCGGCCCCCGGGTAGCTCCACCCGCAGATCGGCCAGCTGCTGCGGGGCCACCCCCAGCTCCTCAGCCACCGCCACAGCGAGGAGGAAATTACGGGCGTTGTGGCGTCCCTCCAGGGGCAACCGCAGCACCGGACCCTCCGCCAGGGTGAGGGTATCCCCAGTGGGATCGAGTGCCCCCACCCGCTCGGCCTGCGGCAGCGCGGGATCGAATCCCCCCTGTTCATCGGCCAGGGCCACCCGCACCACCCGGCCCTTCCACACCTGCGCCAGGGCCTCCTCCAGCAGCGGATCCCCCGCCGGAATCACCAGCAGTCCATCGGGGCGCAACCCCAGCGCGATCTCGCACTTGGCCCGGGCGATCGCCTCCCGGCTCCCCAACCGGCCGATGTGGGCGGTGCCGATGTTGGTGATCACCGCCACATCGGGCTCGGCGCACAGGGTGAGCCGCTCGATTTCTCCCAGACCGCGCATCGCCATCTCCACCACCAGCGCCCGCGTCCCCAGGGGGGAGCGCAACAACGTGCGCGGCACCCCCACGTCGTTGTTCTCGTTGTCAACGCTGGCGGTCAGCGGACCCAGCGGCGCCAGGGCCGCCCGGATCAGCTCGCGGGTGGTGGTTTTCCCTGCCGAGCCGGTGACCCCCACCAGCGGCACCGCCAGCTGGCGGCGCCAGGCGCGGGCCAGTTGCTGATAGGCCAACTGGGTGTCGGCCACACGCCAGATCGGCACCCCGAAGCGCTGGGCCAGCGCCGCCGCCTCCTGCGCCCCCAACCGATCAGCCTGCGCCACCGCCGCTGCGGCACCGGCGACCAGGGCTGTCTCCAGGAAGGCATGGCCATCGAAGCGCTCCCCCACCAGCGGCACGAACAGGGCCCCGCTGAGGTCGCCACGGCTGTCGGTGCTGACGCTGGCCACCTCGTGAACGGCAAGGCCCCCATGCGGTGCCCCCCAGAGGCCTACCAGCGGATCGAGCGACAGGGTCATCGGCATCTCAATCGATGGCCCGGATCATGCCGGATCGCCTGCGGAGCCGGGCGGGGGTTCGTAGAGCACCAGACCGCCGCCCACCACGGCTGAACGGGCCAGTAGACCGTTGCCGGGACCCAGGAGCTCCAATCGTTCATAGCCCAGCTCCTGGGCCCGCTGCCACCATGCCTGCGCCCGCTCGGCCCGCTCCGGCGCCGGCAGCCCGCCGTAGGCCAG
>CAIVPT010000257.1 GCA_903907855.1 uncultured Synechococcaceae cyanobacterium
CAGAGCAGGAACCACCGCTCAAGCCGGTCACAAAAAAGCCCCGCCGAAGGCAGGGCCGTGAAGAAATGCAGGGCTGCACTCAGGCCTGGGGCGGGGTGCTCAGAGGAGCGGCGACGCGCTTGCGCAGGCGGCGGCTGACGCCGAAGGCGGCAGCGGCGCCGACCAGGGGCAGGGGGGCGGGGACGGCGGCAGTGGAGGGAGGGCCGAGAAATACCTGAATCGACTCACTGGTGCCGTCGATGGTCCAGGTGCCGATCAGACCGGTGGTGGTGAAGCCGAAGCTCGCGAGGGTTTGGCCGTTGAACGTGGCGCTACTAACAATGGGAGTGCTGTAAATATATGAGGGGTCGATTAAAAAGACGCCCGAAGTACCTACCATGCCAGTTAGTATCCCAGAAACGCTGGAAGCAGGAGTTATCGCGACGCTTCCATTAAAGCTTGCAGGTCCGGTGATAGTAAAAATGGGTGAAGTGATCTCCGTCCCAGTGCAAATACCAGCAAGGGAAGAATAGATCGCTCCGCCGGGGGCGCCCACGCATGTATTTGAAGCTGAACTCGAGGTGCTTGAGAGATCTAGGCTGCCACTGGCCTGCACAACAACATTTCCTGCGGATTCAAAAACGTTGTAGGTAATAAGCGCCTTGGCCTGTCCCTGGCTCAGCAGCAAAGCGGCCGGTGCGGCCAGCAACGGCGAAAAGCGCTGGAAGCGTTGGCCGAGGGTGCGAAGGGTGGCTTCCACGAAGGAAAGGGCAAATTTTGGGTCATGATCCGTCGCCCCCCCAGGAAAAACAGTTTCAGTAGCCAATGGAGGAACTGGCACGTGCAGGGCTGTTCAGTTCTTTCGAGCAGGGCCCTCCCAGCACCCCGCTCTCCCTCGCTGTCTGCCGCAGCAGCGCCACGGCCACCTCCTCGGCCCAGGAAAAAGAGCGAGCCGCTCAACCCGCCTCGATTCCAGCCTGCAGCTCTGGCCAGCTTTCCGGAAAATCGCCGCGGCGAACCATGCGCGTGAAGGCGGCGTAAGGATCAGCAACAACCGTCGGCCATCGGCTTCGAAGGGCCGGAAGAAGAGCCGGTGGCGATCGGGCAGGCCGAGCCCTTTGAGGCATCCATACCGTCGCAAAGGACCCTGGAGGGCAAAGCGACCGAACCTGGCCGCACCGCGCCTTACGTTCCCGAGTGATCTGCAGATGGCACAGCGGAATGCCCTTGATCGGGAGGCAATCTGGCCGGTGTGACAGGAGCCCTCAGGCTCCCGCCAATCCCAGGGCAGCCCGTAACGCCTGCTGGCCATGGCGCAGGTGCAAGCCCCTGGCGCGCTACACCACAAATCCCAGGATCTGCCCCACGATCTCCAGCACCTGATCCAGCCTGTCGTTGCTGAGGGAACCCATGGGATGGGGCCGGGCACCCCGGGCCTTCCAGTCGAACGACTTGATTTGGTGGCAGAGCACGAAGCTGTGGGCCTCCGGCCGGCCGGGAATCGGCCCCAGATCCACCGCCAGGGAGGATCCGCGGTTGTATGCCGCCGATGTCATGGCGCATCCCACCACTAACCCAACAGAGGCATGAAAAGGGGCGGTGGAGAGAACCAGAAAGGGATGGTGGTCCTTCATCTCCCGTCCAGCCTGGGGGTTGTGGTCGATCCAGATCACCTCACCCCGATCCGGCACCCAGGCGGCTGAGGGCCGCGGCGGGGTCATTCGATGACCTCTGTCCCGATGGGATCCCAGGCCATCGCTTCGGTGTCTTCGCCTTCCATGGGCGTGTAGCTCGCCAGTCGCTCCGCCAGGGAGAGCCGGGGCTGGACGGGCCGGATCAGCACCCCATCGGCCACCACCTTCAGTTCCACGGTTTGGTTGTCGTGAAGCCTGGCCTCACGGGCGATGGCGGCGGGCAGGCGCACCCCGAGGGAATTTCCCCACCGGCGCAAATCCTGGCGAGGAAGCTGGCAGGCCATCCGATGCCGAACGTTTAGCCGTTAGTTTAGACCTCCCTGCCGGGGCAGCTGGATCATGACTGGCTCGCCAGGCCAGGGTGGCGGAACAGGATCGCGCAGCTAGCCCCAGGAGCCTGGATGTCGTCGGCCGGAGCCGCCAAACCGGGACCGCCGCCAGGTGCTCTGCAATTCCTGCAGCAAGGTGCGGGGTTCGCCAGGCCGTCGGGCCAGGGCGGCAAAGCCGAGGGCCAACGCCAGGCTGGCGATGGCGTTGCGCAGCAGCTCGGGCAGCTTTCTGTAGTTGCTGGTTCAGATCGGCGTTGCTGGCGGCGCCGGCCACGGCCACCAGGGAGGCGAAGAGCGCGGGAGTGCCGGAGCTGGATGGTTCGGAGCTGGGTGGCAGGGCGGAACTCGGGGGCTGAACGCAGAGCAGGAACCACCGCTCAAGCCGGTCACAAAAAAGCCCCGCCGAAGGCAGGGCCGTGAAGAAATGCAGGGCTGCAATCA
>CAIVPT010000258.1 GCA_903907855.1 uncultured Synechococcaceae cyanobacterium
CGGGGCCAACATGGACTCGGGGAACTCCAGGGTCGCCTCAGGTGAGGGGCGAGGACGATCCAGGGCGCACTCTTGCCCGCAGCCGCCGGCTGTGAGCAAAGGCGGCAGCGGCACCAAACAGTGGCAGCGGGCCGGGGACGGAGGAGGGAGCATTGGAACCAATCCGCACTTCGACCGTCTCGCTGCTGCCGGCGATGGTCCAGCTGGCCAGCAGGCCAGGAGTGGTGGAGCTGAACCCCAGGCTAGTGAGTGTCTGACCGGCCAGCAAACCGGAACCACATATTGGAGAGCCAAGGGTATAGTTGTCTATGATGAGATCAGGGGAGAAGCCTGGAAGGTTGATTGCAGTGCCGGAATAGCTTGTAAAGCTTATGGTTCCACCGCTCCCAAAGCCAGAGGGACCGTTAATCAGGCTCCGGGCATCTCCAGTAGAGCCGGCGATGTTTCCTGGTGATATTAAGGCAATGGATGGATTAAGTTCATTGCCGAAGCTAGATCCTTGGTTTGAGGTTGTCGGTGCGGCGGATGCCGAGCCAGAAACGTTCATCACAACGTCGCTGCCTTGCTGGGTGAACTCGTAAGTGACGAGAGCATTTGCTTGGCCGGCATTTAAGGCGGCACAAGCGCAGGAGGCAGCAAGGGTGGCTGAGAAGAGTTGAGGTGTTGAGAGATTTCGGTAATTCATCGAAAACCTTTCCGTCAACACTCTTATATCGACTTGTCTGCGCTTGAGGGGGAGGGGGGCATGGCCCAGTGCCGTGATCGTCCACGCCACTGCGGTCTGGGCTCCGTTGTTGTCCTTCCAGCTCCGCTGGAGGGCGCTCGGTTCAGCGAATGCCCTTTGACATGACCTGAGCAACAGCCTGGAGTGGTTGCCTCGGCGTTAGCGTTGCTTCGGTGGTGCTGCCGAACTCAGCTCACCGCAACGCCACCTTGGAAGGAGGCGTCGTAGGCGAAGAAACTGAGCTGCTCCTGGGGCAGGTCAGGGGTTGTGAGGTCCCAGGAGCGCACATGCGGACCACCACCTGAGCCGGCGCCGGTGAGCACGGCGCTGAACTCGGACGTGGAGGTGGCTCCCATGACGCCCACATCCACGCCACCGCGGAAGTTGGGGTCGTAGGCAAAGAAGCTGCTCACGGTGGTCAGGGTGCCGTCGCTGGCCAAGCTGAATGCCTTGACGTGGGGCCCTCCGCCGGCACCGGCTCCGGTGATGATCTCATCGGATCCGATGCTGTTGATGTTGCCGCTGGCCACGCTTACGCCACCGCGGAAGTTGGGGTCGTAGGCAAAGAAGCTGCTCACGGTGGTGAGGGTGCCATCGCTAGCCCGGCTGAATGCCTTGACGTGGGGTCCTCCGCCGGCGCCGGCGCCGGTGATGATCTCATCGGGACCGATGCCGTTGATGTTGCCGCTGGCCACACTCACGCCACCGCGGAAGTTGGGGTCGTAGGCAAAGAAGCTGGCGATCTCCTTGGGAGTGGCGAGGCCGCCATTGATATTCAAGGCAAAGGCTTTTACATGGGGGCCACCACCAGCACCGGCGCCGGTGATGATGTCGAGGACGCCATCGCCATCCACATCGCCTGTAGCCACGTTCACACCGCCATTAAAGCGAATGTCGTAGGCATGGAAACTGGCGATCACATCGCCATTTTTGCCGTCAAACACTTTGACGTGGGGACCACCACCGGGGCCGGCGGCCGCCACGATGTCCTTCACGCCGTCGCCATTGAGATCGCCATAGGCGATAGAAATGCTGCCCTTAAATAATGGAAACGCCCTGAACTGTTGCCGCATGGTGCCCGAGGTATCCCAGATCTTGAGAAGGCCATCGCCACCCTCGCCGGGAGAGGTGACAAAAGCTTCTGGGTTTGAACTGACGTAGGGAACTGGATTCACTGGCGCGAATGCCAAGGCTGGTGCCAGGAATTCAGGGATGGATTGGTTTACAATAGGCAGATTGTCCCAGTATTTATCTCCTGGTTTGGCTTCGACCATGTAGGCCCAATGCACATAGCCGCCTACTTTCCAGTTTTCCATCGTCCATTGATCCTCGCCATCAACATTCATCCACGCCATTTTGCCCGTAGCCCAGGTCTGGCTTGGCGCTTGCAACCCCTTGCCCTGATCCACTGTTGTTGAAAGAATCCAGTCACCTTCTGGGGTGATCGGTGACAGCAAGGTGCCGTAGCTCGATTGCGGACTGCCTCCCCATTGCCAAGAGGGGTCGACCAGCGTAACGGCTACGTATCCCCATAAATACCCCAGTGGATCTACATCCTGAATGTAATAAACTGTTTGATCTAGGATCCTCGTAATCGTGGGAGGATCTGTTTTCGGCAAGCCGACCGTGCCCAGGCTGTTGCCTTGCAATTCGTAGGCAGGCGTATACTCAGGATAAACAATCCAGTAGGTGTCTTTGAGAAGGCTCCACTCAGTGACTTGAGGTGCAGGGGTCAGCGCAGGCTTCACGGCGCCTACGGTTGGGATCGAGTCTGTCTGGAGCATCAGATTGTTAATTTATCACGTAAATCCTAGTCGCATGTTTCTTCAGGGAAGGTCAGGCATCGACAGTGCTCCCCCCAAAAGGGGAGGGTCAATTTCGATGCCGCCCCGCAGGTCATGGGCGCTGATAGTCCCAGTTGTGACGGTCTCTGCAGGGCCTGGCGTCCCGCTTGAGGCTCGGCGACGCCGCGAGCCTGCCGTGGCGATGGGATGGCATGCCCTGCGCGATCTCGAGCAGGCGGAGCAATCGATGCAGGACTGGCAGCCAGAGCCGCCTGCCGATCTGGAGGATCGCCTGAGGCTGCTCGATGGTTTCTCCATCCCTACCCGCTACCCCGACAGCTAGCCGGAGGGCACGCCGGGGGAGCATTTCGGCAGACTGCAGAGCGACCAAGCCCTTCTCCATGCCGGTGTCATCACCTCCTGGGATAGCCGCGGTGATGCCGGCGTGGGCAGCGACCTGGATCTGCTGCTGATCCTGAAGGAGTGCTCCGAAACGATCTGGGATCTTCTGCGGCGCTGGGATACGGGCTCCCTGCCGCTGGTTGTTGCTCTCACGCAGGACACCCGCTGGCGCTCCTGACGTTTCCTGATGCGGGGGTCACGGGACTCATGGTGGCTGGCCAGCTACAGCTCAGGCCAATAAAAAGGCCCCGCCGCGGCGGGGCCAACACCTACCTGGGAAAAGTCCAGGAATGGTTCAGCCCTGCGGCGAGGACGCTCCCGACCGCAGCTTTGCCCTTAGCCGACGGCTGGTGGCGAAGGCAGCGCCGGCACCGAGAAGCGGCAGTGGACCAGGAACAGCTGGAGTGGTAGGGGCGCCAATCGTGCCAGGTGAGCCAATTTCATTGCTGTTGCTTACGGCGATGAACGCACCATTCACACCAACAGCGCTCAATGCTGAAACCGTTGCGTTGTTGAATAGGGCAGCGTTATCGAATGTGGCCATTGGGCCGGTTGGTGAAGCGCCAAACACGATATTGGCTTGAAGAGCACCGCTAGAATCAAATATGTTTACGGCATCCCCGCTTGTACTCAGGCCTACGCCAAGGCCAGTGTAGTTGCCAACTTGCAAGCTGGCTGGGGGATTTGCCCCAAACCAGGTGGGACGGAAATTAGTATTTACTGTAGAGCCTTCCACAAAGATGACGGATTCGCCTGCGCCGATGCTTGTAATGCCAAGCAGGGCGACAGAAGATGCGAAGCTATTGGAATTATCGTCGAATCTCCAGCCTGTGATGTTTGTGGCACTTGTGCCTATGTTGGTTAGTTCGAACCAATCTGCGGCCACTGGCGAGTTGCCGCTGGACCATGGCGCTACTTCGGTGATGAAAATACTGGAAGCCGCGTGGGCCTGGCCGGCGGTGATCACCCCCGCCGCAAAGATGGCGCCAAGGACTGGCTTTGCGAGCATTGTCCAGCTGGGGCGACTGTCTCGGTTGGAGGTGATGACCATGAATCTGGAGGATGGGGCTGAAAAGTGATGGGAGGAAAGGTAGGCGAATGCGCAAGATAACACCAAAATTACCAAACACCTCGCACATGCTTACAATATCGACATTGGCATTGTGTGGGGGTGGTCGATCCCGAAGCTGTCTTGCCTAGCTGCTGGAGGCCCCTCCCCGTTTCCCTTGGGCTCAGCGGCGGCTATGGGGCAATGGTGGAGTTCCGCCAAGTGGAGGCCGATCGCTTCCTGGTGCTCCAAGCCCGCGAGCTTGGCCTTCCCCTGCTCACCACAAACTGCACTGCCCCCGCTGCCGCAGCAGGTGATCGGCCAGCACCAGCGCCACCATCGCCTCCACCATCGGCACGGCGCGCGGCAACACGCAGGGATAGTGGCGACCCTTGGCGGCCAGGGTGGTGGCGTTGCCCTCGGAATCGATCGTCTGCTGTTCCTTGCGGATCGTGGCGGTGGGTTTGAAGGCCACCCGGATCACGATCGGCTCGCCCCGCTGAGCCAGAAATCCTGTTCTCCTGCGCGAAGCTGGAATCAAGCCTGTCCGCCAACGGGGTTGACGCGGGACACCTGGGAGTCGACATCGGGAAGATGACATTAGCCTTAATCCAGAACTCTTCGAGCCGATGGTTGCGACGCCCAGCCCCGAAACCCTGCCAAGCAACACGCCACTGGCTTCCGGTCTGTAGGACTCAGGTAACGTGATTGCCCACTCTGCCTGTCGGCGCAGCTCATCGCCTGCCTGAGGCTGACGCCGCAGCAGTTCGCCCAGCTGTGCGAGGCCAACCCTGAGGCGTTGCTGGAGCTGGCCGCCGTTGGCACCCTGATTCCGATGACCCCCACCGGCAGCGACACGGGCGCCCGCAATGGCGAACTCTTCACTGTTGGCCATGGATCACTGGCTGGTTGTCACGCCCGAACAAGGGCGCGCCTTTGCCCCCCTCTGCCACGATCTCGTGGTTGAGCTGGCGAGCCCCGGTAGATGAAGGCCCCCGTGGCCTCACGGCCCTGCGCCAAACGGCTGGAGGGGGATCCGGTGTTTTCAGGGTTGGTGATCGATCTGGAGCCGATCTGGTCCAGCTGAGACCACTGGCGGCTCGGCTGGGGACCGGGCTCCTGGCCCGGCTGCCACCGGGGCTGCTCCGGCAAGAGTGATTGCAGGAGAGCTGCGGCGGCTCAGCTAGAAGATGCTGGGCATGGGCCGGGCTCCCGCGACCCATGCCCAGCGTCTAGCCGTCACACCTTGAGATGACGGCCGATCAGCTCGTTGGCGTTGCCAAGCCGTCTGAGCAGCGACCTGCTGAAGCCACGGGCCAGACCAAGCGCAGCCCCCAGCCCCTGGTGCTCCACCGGCCGGGAAGGATTCTCCGGATCCAGCTCCAGCAGCGCCCGCACCGCTGGATCGATCAGTTCTCGTTCCGCAGCCCCCAGGTTGGCCTGCTGCAGCGCCACCTCCAGGCTCCGCTGGGTCAGTCCCAGGTCAGCAGCGGTCTTGGGCACTTGCAGCAACGACCCCACCAGGTCGCGCAGGTCTGGCTGCTGGGCACTGACCAGGGCGCCTAGGGCCACCGGTGCGAAGCGATCCGGCAGCAGTCGCGATCCATCCCCCAGACGGTTCGCGTAGACCTGCAATAGCGGCTCGATGCCGACGATCGCCTGGATCCTGCCGGTGCGGTAGGCCGCCATCAGGGCCGTGCTGTCGGCGAAGAACCGCAACTGGGCACGAATGCCTCGGTCGAGCAGGTAGGTCTCGATGGCTGCCACGTCATGGCTGTCCCCCAGGCCCCCCAGCGTCTGGCTCTGAAGGGCTGACAGGTTGGGGATGGTGCTGCCCACCAGCAGACCCTGGAAGACGGTGCGATCGTCTCCTGCCCCCTGAACGGAGGCAGCCAAGCCTGGATCGAGGGCGATGCCAGAGCCCAACAGGGCCAGATCCACTCGATCACTTGCGAGATGGGCGGCCGCCACGGCCTGGCGATTGGCTTGGTCAGTGCTGGGCAGAATCACCAAGCGATCGGCCGAACCTGTGAGCTGTTCGGCCAACGCCCGAGCCTGATCCACGTGGTAGCCATACCAAAGACCATCGGCATCCCGTTCGCTGAATCCACTCAAATCCGACTCCATCTCCACCATTAGCAGCCCACGCTCAATGATGTTTTGACGAGCATCATTGGCTGTGCGGGCTTGATAGGCTATGGCCGCATCTAGGGCGCTGGAGCTAAATGTACCTAGCAGCTTTATCAGTGGTTTGGAGTCGTACGTCACAGTGGCCATTCCGGAGTCAAGGCGTAGGTCAAAGCGGCTGGCGTTGGTTTCACCGGTCAATATCAGCTGATCGCGGCTCGTATCAAAATCAATAATCACGCTTTGTAGCGGCTCCCGGTCGGGGGCATAGAGATATAAGCGATCTGCTGCTTGATCACGACCCAGGTCAATCTGGTGACCCCCGCCACTGCTCAGAAGGTGGACTCGGTCTGCCCCGTCTCCCAGGAAAAGGTTGGCCGAGTGGCCATAAAGAATTGCCGTGTCATTGCCGCTGCCGCTAGATACCACATTGCGGTCGCCAAGTACATGGAGTAATTGATTTCCATCGCCAGCTCGCAGCTTGATGTCGTGGCTCAGGTAAAGGGGCTTGGCTGTCTTGCTGCCATCGACGTGGTACTGGGCAGGAGCGGCCGGTGCACGGCTGACGATCAGCAGGCCGTCATTGAAGTCAAAGTCACTGTTCTGGTCGGCGGCCAGATCTTCGAAAGCAAAGACGCCATCGCCCAACGAGCGAATATGGCGGCGGCCATCGCGGTTGATGGTGTCACCGGGGAAGAAAACATCCCCAAGCTGGGTGAGGATTACAGGGGCGTAGTAGCCATCCCCTGCTGTCACGGTCCAACGGAGCCGCTTGGTGCGGTTGCCCCCCTGGCTGAGCCGTAGATCCGGCAGCAGGGAGGCGCGCACCGCAGCCCGGAAGGCCTCGGCATGCTGCATCGGCACCCCCGCCACCGAGAGCTCGCCGTTCAGCGGATTCACATCTACGCGCACCAAGCCATAGGTGTTGGTGTTCGCGCAACTGCTGGTCAGCTGAATCTGCAGGTTCTCGCCCTGTTGGAGATAGAGCAAATCGCCGAGACCGCTCTTCTGGGGTAGCGCCAACCCGGAGGCGGTGGCCACCGCATTGGTCAGCTCCATTCTCACCTGCAGTTGATCGTGTTCGCCATCGCCGAAGCGCAGGGTCATGGAGTTGCCGTCTCCCCCCAGCTGCAGCCCCTTGAGCCACTTGATGCCGCCATCGTCGTGACGACGGCCGAAGCGTAGTTTCTGGTCCGGGCGCAGGTTCACCTGGGTGCTGCTGTCGGCGAACATCAGCTGACCGGCGTCGTCGGTAACGGCGCCAAGACCGGCGATCACTGCCTGCTCCAGGGTGGTGGCCGGGGCCAGCCCATCGGCCCGCAACGGCACACCGGCTCCATCCAGCAAGGCCACCACGAGATTGAAGGGATTGCCTGCAGTCAGCTGGGCGCCCAGGGTGCGCAAGGTGATCAAGGCCGCCCCGGCCCTGTCGCCCCCGGCCACAAGCTGCAGGTCCTGGCCGGAGGCGGAGAGCTGCAACGACCAGCCAGGGCTGCCCTGGCCGGAGGTTGCCGATGGCTGCAGCAGCAGGCGCTCGGCGGCGGCGTCATCGGCCAGAGGGGTGATGCGGGTGGGATCCAGATCCCGAATGCCATTGCCCTGGTGGGCGTCGCCGGGATCCGCCAGGGGCACCGCCGCGGCGCTATCGACGATCTGCACCGCCGCCGCCAGCTCGTCGAGCAGGGTCACCGCCACGCCATGGCGACTGACAAGGGCGATCAGCTCGCCCCGATAGAGCAGGCCGCCTCCGAGCAGGGCGAAATCGCTGGGGCTCGCCCCCAAGAAGCGATCGCGAAGCGCCAGCAGACGATCCCCTTCGGCAGCGTTGAAATCCTCGATCACATCCACTCCTTGGCCCGGTGCGGGCCGCCGCAGCACAAAGCTGTCGGCGCCGGCCCCGCCGCGGAGCAGGGCGGGGCCCAGGCGCGGCTCCAGCAGGTCGTTGCCCGCAGTGCCCGCGGCCGCCTCGCCAAGCCTGGCGGCGGCGGGGCCAGCCCCTGCATTGGCCCCGGGGGCTTGCAGGGCGACCGTGGCGACAGAAGCGGCGGGATCCAGCCCGAAGCCGGGGTCCACCGCCACCAGGCGCAGCTTCAGTTCGTTAGTGGAGAGACTGCCGGCGGGAATGCGGATGGCCAGGGTGGTGGAGGCCGCCCCGGCGGGAATCAGCAGCTGGTGGCCACCGCCGGCGGGGCTGCCATCGGCCAGTTGGCTGCCGGCCGGCGCCTCCACGAACACCAGCGCCCCCAGCCCC
>CAIVPT010000259.1 GCA_903907855.1 uncultured Synechococcaceae cyanobacterium
CGTGGGCAAACCACTGCTGGCAGAAGGCAGAGACCGCCGAAGCCTCGAGGCCGAGAGAGAGCACCGCCGCCAGATCCGACCCGGTGCGGGGTTCCGTAGGCAGGCGTCTGCCTGGCTGGGTGCTGCTACCACGGGAGAACCCCGACCGAAGAGCTTTGACCGTGGTGGTGATGTCCCGTTCGGCCAGCTGCACCAGGTTGGTCTGCGCAGCTGTTTCGAGCCTGGAGCGGATCTCTGTTGATCGCAGCGTGCGGACGGCCGCTGGCGTACGGATGCCGGAAGCCCACAGGGCGAAGGCCACCTCTGGAGGAATCGCCAGAGGTGGCTCGTCGTGGAGCAAGGCATGGGCCATCCGGTGGGAGGCGATCCAGTCCAGAAGCACTTCCGTGGGGAGGTCGACCGAGCGGGCGAGTTGAGTACCCTCTTGGTCCTCCAGGTCTGCAGGTGCCAGTTCGCCAAGCCAGGGGCGCACCTTGCGGGTGATGCGATCGAAAACGGAGGGTCCCCGGGCGGCGGCCTCGTCGAGCACCGGGTCAAGGATCAGCGTTGGCGGGGTGCGATGCAGGACCTGGGAGCGGAAGCGTTCCTTGCCATTGGCATCCCGAACAACCAACACAAGGTCAGCGAGCACCCTGCCCGGGGGGCGCAGATCGGTACGGGAGTAGGTGAGCTCGTAGGCGCCATGCTCATCGAGCGGACAACTGGCCAGCCGCCTGAGCTCCCCGCGCAGGGGCTTGTCGAGCGCCTCGACACTCCAGCCCTGTTTGAGGTCAGAGGCGTGAACACGACCGCGAACGACGTGGGGGGTTGGTTTGCCGGAGAGCCGCAGGCTCCTGAGCTCGAGGCGAAAGGTTGTGTCTCTGTTACGGGTGTGCCAACGGACTGTCTTTTCTGTATCGGCGAGGAGAGTGGCACCGGACCAAACACGGAAAAAGACCTCGGGGCGGTCCTCACCGAACAGGGAGCTGAGCAGGGCTTCGGACAGATCGATCTGAACGCGGCCGAAATCGTCTGGGGCAGCGACGTCAAGCAGGTACGAGGGATCTGGGGTGCTGAAGGCCTCGACGACCAGATCAGGGGTGCCCGAGGGGAGAAAGACAGTGGTGGTCGCCAAGTCCGGATCCGCGGTTGGTGGAGGCCTCGCCCTGATGGCTGCAGGTGGGTTCCACGTGCAGCGTCGTGTCCGTTGTTGCGTTCCCGAGTTACCCGAGCAAGGTGTGCCGGATAGCCGCTGAGCCAAGGCACGAACGGGCAGACGGCATGGTCCTGTTATGGCAAGGCGGCGGGCGATTGTCAGCGTTCACCGCAAAGCCTGGACATCAATCGAACCATCAACCCCGCAGCAGATAGTGCAGCCGATTCGCCTCGGCGCCGGAGCGGCCGTCGCGCCAGTCGAGCAGCCATTCGGCGCCTGGGATCACGGTGCCGGAGAGCAGGCCGAGGCCGGCGGTGGCCAGGGCGATCGGAGTGAGCGGGGCGCTGAACACGGCCAACACGGCTGATGCGGCACCGACGCCGATGCCGGCGGCGCTGAGGGCAAGGCGTCCGCGCTTGCTCTGCAGCCAGCTGTCGCGAGCTCGGCCCGATTCCTTCAGCTCGCCGATCAGGTCGGGGATGGTCTGGTGTTCGAGTTCGGCGGCGAAGTCGGCGGTCCAGGGTTGCTCGCGAATCCGCCTGGCCATCGCGGCGAGGTGCTGCCTGGCTTGCTGCAGGTCGTCGTTGTGGTGGCGGCGATAGTCGAGGATCTGCTCGAGGGAGAGGGCTGGATCGAGCACCGGCAGGTTGAGCTGGGCATCAAGGAGCGCGGTGGCCGCCAACTGATCGAGTTTCTGCTGGCGGATATGGATCGCCTGGGCCTGCTGCACCGCAGGATCCTGGAGAGCCCGCGCCAGTTTGAGGGCGAGGGCCTGGCTGTGGAAAGGATCGTCGCTGATGGGGGTAGCACCGGCCTGAAGCAGCCCGGCGAACAGGGCATGGTTCACCATCACCGCCTCGCCCAGGGCCAGGGGCAGATCGGCGTAGCGGTATTCGACGGGCCCATCAGGCCCAGGGCGGATTTCGTCGTAGGCCTGGCCGGTTTC
>CAIVPT010000260.1 GCA_903907855.1 uncultured Synechococcaceae cyanobacterium
AGCGCGACTACGCCCATTCCCTGCGCGCCGCCTTCCGCGCCGGGGAGGTGCGCCAGCAACTCGACCAGGCTGGCCTGATGGCGCTGGAGGTGCTGGAGATCGACGACCAGTATCTGGAGGTGCGCGGGCGGCTCCCTGGCAGGCTGGCGCCATGAGCGCCGATCCCTCCCCCTCCGGGCCCGCCACCAGCGAGTTGGCCGAAGCGGTGGCGCGCCGCCGCAATTTCGCGATCATTTCCCACCCCGACGCGGGCAAGACCACCCTCACCGAAAAGCTGTTGCTCTACGGCGGTGCCATCCAGCAGGCGGGGGCGGTCAAGGCGAAGGGGGAGCAGCGCAAGGTCACCTCCGACTGGATGGAGCTGGAGAAACAGCGCGGCATCTCGATCACCTCCACCGTGCTGCAGTTCGACTACGCGGGCAGCACGATCAACCTGCTGGACACCCCCGGCCACCAGGACTTTTCCGAGGACACCTACCGCACCCTCGCCGCCGCCGACAACGCGGTGATGCTCGAGGACGCCGCCAAGGGCCTCGAACCGCAGACCCGCAAGTTGTTCGAGGTGTGCCGCCTGCGGCGGATCCCGATCTTCACCTTCATCAACAAGATGGACCGTCCGGGGCGCGAGCCCCTGGAGCTGCTTGATGAGATCGAGCAGGAGCTGGGTCTGGCCTGCTGGCCGGTGAACTGGCCGATCGGCGGCGGCGATCGCTTCCGCGGCGTGATCGATCGGCGCAGCCGCACGGTGATCCTGTTTGAGCGGGCGGAGCGGGGCCGCCAGGCCGGCGAACGCCGGCTGGAGCTCGAGGATCCCGAGCTGGCGGAGCTGGTGGAGCCCGAGCTGCTGGCCCAGGCCCTGGAGGAGCTGGAGCTGCTCGATGGCGCCGGGGCCGAGCTGGATCTCGAGCGGGTGCATGCCGGCGAGCTGAGCCCGGTGTTCTTCGGTTCGGCGATGACCAACTTCGGGGTGCGTCCCTTCCTGGATGCCTTCCTCGACCTGGCCCAGCGCCCCACCGCCCGCAGCAGTCGGGGGGGCCTGGTGGATCCGCTGCGGCCCGATTTCAGCGGCTTTGTGTTCAAGCTGCAGGCCAACATGGATCCCCGCCACCGCGACCGGGTCGCCTTTGTGCGGGTCTGCTCCGGCCGGTTCGAGAAGGACATGAGCGTGCGCCATGCCCGCAGCGGCCGCACGATCCGCCTGTCGCGGCCGCAGAAGCTGTTCGGCCAGGAGCGGGAGGTGGTGGAAGACGCCTATCCCGGCGATGTGATCGGCCTGAACAACCCCGGCATGTTCGCGATCGGCGACACCCTCTACGTGGGCCCGAAGGTGGAGTACGAGGGCATCCCCTGCTTCAGCCCGGAGATCTTCTCCTGGCTGCGCAACCCCAACCCCTCCGCCTTCAAGAGCTTCCGCAAGGGGGTGCAGGAGCTGCGGGAGGAAGGGGCGGTGCAGGTGTTGCATGACACCGACCCCAGCCGCCGCGATCCGATCCTGGCGGCGGTGGGCCAGCTGCAGCTGGAGGTGGTGCAGTACCGGCTGGAGAACGAGTACGGGGTGCAGACCCGGCTGGAGCCGATGGAGTTCTCGGTGGCCCGCTGGGTGTGTGGTGGCTGGCCGGCGCTGGAGAGCGTCGGGCGCCTGTTCAACTGCCGGGTGGTGCGCGACAGCTGGGACCGCCCGGTGCTGCTGTTCCGCAATGAGTGGAATCTCAACCAGCTGGCGGAGGACCATCCGGAGCTGGAGTTGAGTGCCGTGGCACCGGTGGTGAGCGGCCTGGAGCCGATCGACGTGTAGGGGGGGCAGGGCCTGGCGATGGGCCGCTGCTCGCGGGCGGGCTCTATTTCCGCAATACTTTGTGATCTGTCGTTGCATCCGATGCCTCCGCTGATGCCGACCTCCTCCTCCCCCACGGCGTCCTCTCCCTTCCCCTCCAGCCCCTCCCAGGCCCTCTGGCTGGTGCGCCCCCGCAGCGACGGGGGCAGCGACTACGTCAATTTCGTGCCCTCCCCCACCACCCCCGACGCGCCCCTGCCCGACGCGCCCCTGGTGGAGATCCGGGAGGGCAGCCACCTGCCGCCGCAGATGCCCCTGCTCAAGCGCCGCCGCCGGCTGGCCGCCGCGGAAGCGGAGGCCTGCCACCGCCATCTGCAGCAGGAGGCGGGCTTCCATCACAGCGAACCTCTCTTCTGACCCAGCCCCGGTAGGCTCCGGTTCAGGAGATCTGCCCCCGCGCCCATCCCTCGTGAGCCCCACAGCCGACGTGCCCGATTCCGGATCCCCCCCCACTGATCCCTCCGGGGCCGGCAACCCCGGCGGCGCCCCAGTCGACCCGTATGGGCGGTTGGGGGTCCCCCCCGATGCCCCCTTTGACCAGGTGCAGGAGGCCCGCGCCGCCCGGCTCGCCGAGATCGGCGAAGACGACCCCCTGGCCCGCTCCCGCCTCGAGGCGGCCTACGACGCGGTGCTGATGGATCGCCTCAAGGAGCGCCAGCAGGGCCGGGTGAGCACGGCGGCGCGCACCGCCTCCCAGCGGGAGCAGGTGACCCCGCCGGCCGAGCGGGTGTCGCTTCCCAGCCTGCCCCGCCTCGCCCCCCTTCCCCTGGTCCGCAACGCGGTCCGCCCCTCCTTCTCCCTTCCCAGCCTTGAGCTCGCCGCGGGCCGGGAGTTCTGGTTCCCGCTGGTGGCGATCGGGGCCCTGTCGGTGCTGCTGCTCCTGCCCGGCACCGACCCCTCCCTGCCCTTGGCCCTCGGCGCCCTGGCCACTTTGGTGAATCTGCAGCGCCGCCATGGCCGTTTCCTGCAGGCGGTGCTCCTCACCCTGGCCCTGCTGGTGGTGGGTCTGCTGGTGGGGTCCGCTGTGGTGGCCCTGATCGGCCCGCAGCTCGATGGGCTGCCCCTGGCGCCGCTGCAGCTCGAGGGCCTGCCGGCGCTCCTGCTGCTCCTGCTCGGGGCTCTCCTGCTGGGCTGAGGGGAGCGGGCTCAGGCGGCCGCCAGCTCGGCGATCAGCTCCTGCAGCTCCACCCCCCCCACCTGGTACACCTCATTGCAGAAGTGGCAGGTGAGTTCGGCGTGGCCGTCCTCCTCCAGGATCGAGCGCAGTTCCCCCTGGCCCAGCAGCTTGAGGGCGGCCACGCTGCGGCTGCGGCTGCAGGGGCAGTGGAAACGCACCGGGGTGGCGGCGCTTGCCGCCTCAAGGGGCTGGGGGTCGAGGTCCGGAAAGATGTCCTCCAGCAGGCCCTGGAGGTGGTTGGCATGGGTTGCCAGCCGGGTGCTGAAGCCCTGGATCTCGCGGCAGCGCTCCTCCAGCAGGGCCACCAGGGCCGGTTCGCGGGCGGCCTTCGGCAGCACCTGCACGAGCACTCCGCCGCTGCAGATCACCCCGTGGCTGTCGATCTGCTCCCCCACGAACACCGCGGAGGGGGTCTGCTCGGAGTGGAGGAGGAAGGAGGCCACGTCCTCGCCGATGCCCCCGCTCACCAGTTCGACGGTGCTGCTGAAGGGCTGGCCTTCGCCGATGTCGCGCACGATGTGCAGGTAGCCGGTACCGGTGGCGCGGCGCAGGTCGAAGCCGGGCTGGCCCTCGGCGTCAAGCACCGGATCGAGCTCCAGCGACGGGTTGCCCACGTAGCCCCGCACGGTGCCGTCCCGTCCGGCGTCCACCATCAGGCCCCGCAGGGGACCATCGGACTGGATGCGCAGGTTGACCCGCCCATGGGCCACCTTCATCGAACTCGCCAGCAGCAGGCCGGCGGTCATGGCCCGGCCCAGCAGGGTGGTGGTGAGAAAGGAGAGGCCGTGGCGGCGCCGGGCGAAGCGGCTCGTGGTGGTGGTGGTGACCGCCACCAGGCGGATGCCGCCGCCCGCCGCGGTGGCCCGCAGCAGCTGATCGCCCATCACCTCTCCGCCGGCTGTGGAGGCATCGTACGGAGGGGCGACAGGCGACCGCTCTCCAATCGCCAGCCGCGGGGGATCAGGTCGCGGAACAGCTCCGGTTCGTGGGTCACCACCAGCAAGGCCCGATCGCGGCCGAGGTCGGCCAGGAGCTGCAGCACCTCCTCACGCACCTGCCAGTCGAGGCCGGCGGTGGGTTCATCGAGCAGCAGCACGCGGGGATCGCGCAGCAGCTGCACCGCCAGGGCCAGGCGGCGCTGCTGGCCGCCGCTGAGGCGCTCGGGTTCCCGCTGCAGGGGCACCCCCTCGAGCCCCACCCGTTGCAGCACCGCCTCGAGCTGCTCGGAGCGCAGGCGCTTCTGGCCGAGCCGCAGCTCCTGCCCCACGGTCAAGCCGAGGAAGTGTCGCTCGGGGAATTGGAAGACCAGCCCGCAGAGCCAGCGCCGCTGCCGTCCGTCCAGGCGTTCGCCATTCCAGAGCACGCGGCCGCCATCGGGTTCCGCCAGGCCGCTGATCAGCTCGAGCAGGGTGGTCTTGCCGCTGCCGCTGCGGCCGGCCACCAGGGCCGGCTCACCGGCCGCCAGCGTCAGGCAGATGTCCCGGAGCACCGGCTCGGGGCTGGTGGCGGGGTGGTAGCGGAGCGACTGCAGGTCGAGCACAGGACGAGCGTCGCTCCCGTTGGATCGGCCCAGCATGCCGGGTGCCAGGGTGGGGCCATCCTGCCCGTCGCCGTTCCGCCACCCATGGAGGTCCGCTTTCGCGAAGTCGATCCGTTCAACTGCTGGATCTGGCTCCGCTTCGCCCATCCCCCCGGCCAGGGAGAGCGCAATTACGTGGAGGGGGTGTTCGAGAGCTGGTTTGTGCTGGGCAAGCTGGGGGGCTTCAACGCCGAGTGCCTGCAGGCCCATGAGGCGGGGGCCGAGCTGAACTGGCTGGCCTGGGATGAAGAGGAGGCGGAGCGGGCGTTGCCGTCGCTGATGCACGACATGGCCGCGTTTGAGTACCAGGAGGAGTGGGCGCGCTGCTGGGTCGACCTGGGCACCAGCGATGCCCTGGGCCTTGATGTGCTGATCAACGCCCTGCGCCAGCTCGACCACGACGTGATCGAGATCGAGGAGCTGGTGATCGGCGGCGTGAACGAGGACTGGCCGGTGGACGACGTGGAGAGCGCCTTCCCCAACGCATGAGCCGCGAGCTGCGGCGCCTGTTGATCGAGCCGGCGCGGCTGGCGGCGGCTGGGGAGGGCGGTGCGCTGTCGGTGGCGCTGCGGCCGCCGGAGCGCCATTACCTCGAGCGGGTGTTGCGCTATCGGCCGGGGGCGCGGCTGGCGGTGGTGGATGGGGCCGGCGGTCTCTGGAGCGCCCTGCTGGTGGAGGGGGGCTGGCTGGGGCTGGAGCAGCCGCCGTCGGCGCCGCTGGAGCGCCAGCCGCTGCCCCATCCGGAGCTGTTGCTGGCGCTGGCCGTGCCGAAACGGGAGGTCGAGCTGGTGTGGCGCATGGCCACGGAGCTGGGGGCCGACCGTCTGCAGCCCCTGGGTGCTGAGCGCTGTGTGCCGCTGGGGGCGGCGCCGCTGGAGCGCTGGCGGTCGGTGGTGCGGGAGGCCAGTGAGCAGTGCGAGCGGCTGTGGCTGCCGGCGCTGGAGTCCCCAGCGCCGGCTGGGGCCTGGTGGGCCGAGGCGCTGGCGGATGGCGCTGCGGTGGGCCTGCTGGCCACCACCCGTCGGGGGGGCCTGCCCAGCCTGGGGGAGGCGCTCACGGGCCTGCCCGCTGTGCTTCCGGGGGCGCTTCCGGCGGCGCGTCCGGGGGCTGTTCCAGGGGTTGCGCAGGGCCTGGGGCGGGTGTGCCTGGCCATCGGCCCGGAGGGCGGCTGGAGCGAGGAGGAGGAGGAGCTCGCCGAAGGCGCCGGTTGGGTAGCGGTGAGCCTGGGGGAAACGATCCTGCGCAGCGCCACCGCGGCGGTGGCGGGCATGGCGGCGTTGGCCTCCTGGCGGAGCCTCAGCTCTTCATCATCCCTTCGGCCATCGCCTTGAAGCCGGCCAGATTGGCGCCGGCGCGGCGGCGGCGCTGGGGCAGCGCCCCACCGGCAGTGACGCAGTCGGGCGCGAAGGTGGCGAGGCTCGGGGCGGGCCGGTTGGCCTGGGCGGCGGCCAGCTCGGCTGCGATCACCTCCGCCGTGGTGAGCCCGGAGGGGGCCGGCGCTTCTGCGGCGGCGGCGGTCTGAGGGGCAGCGGCGGCGGTGGAGGCAGCGGCTGCGGCA
>CAIVPT010000261.1 GCA_903907855.1 uncultured Synechococcaceae cyanobacterium
GTCCGCACCAGCCGTCGCCGCCAGGCGGGTGCCACCGGCCACTGCAGGCTGTCCGCCACCGGTGGATCGAGCAGGCCGCGCAGCAGACCGGCCAGGGCAGGCCGCAGCGGCGCAGGCCAGTCGTTCAGCAGCATGGAGAGGGTGGCCTCGGCGATGCGCCGGTTGCTGGCCGCCGGGCGGAACACCTCCTGCTCCACCCGTTCGTTGAGGGCCAGCAGCTCCTCGAGGCTGGCGGGCAGCTGCTGCAAGCCCATGCGCTCCCCCACCCGCCGCCAGAAGCGGAACAGGGCCCGCTGCTCGGCCGGATCCAGCGGCCGCCAGCCGTAGCGCTCCAGCCAACGGATCGGCTCGGCCACGAAGGTGGAGAGCACGTAGAGGAATTCGTCGTTGCTGATCGCGTAGTGGCCGTGGATGCGGTTCATGCGCTCGATCACCGCGAGGCCGGCGGCGCTGTCGGGCCCATGGCGCAGCATCTCGGCCACCATCAGGCCGGTGTCGTCGTAGCGCTTGCGGGGCCGCTGCTCGAATTCGCCGCTGCGCTGCAGCAGGCCGGAGATCGAGGGCACGCAGAAGGTCTTGAGCAGGGCCAGCTCGAGGGAGCGGGTGATGTCCCAGGGGAAGTCGAGGCCGGCCAGCCGTTGGCAGAGGGCCACGGCCTCGGCATCGAGGGGGGCTGGGGCGGCCATCGCGGCGGGGCTGGCGGGGGGGCGGTCCAGTCTGCGGGCTTGTGGCACCGATCACCCAGGTTGAGGAACCTGGGGGTCGTTGCCCACAAACGATGGTCGCTGAGTTCAATCGCCGGATTCTTCAGCCTGCTGGCGCCCTGGAGGCCAGCCCGTCGGGGAGGGGCGCCGGGTGGGAGACCGCCTATGGGCTGGGAATGCTGGCCAGCCCCGATCACCCCCTGGCCGCCGCCCCCCACAGCCTCGGGGGGACGGTGCTGATTGAGGGCGGCACCACATCCGAGGCGGAGATTGCCGAGGTGACCGCCCTCCTCGCGCAGCCGCGATTCGATCGGGATGCCCTGACGGGCGTTCGCGCTTACAGCAACAACACTGTGGCGGCTGCGGCGCCGGCATCTGCGGATGAAGTGCTGGCTTTCGACCGCGGTGACTCCCTCGTGAATGCTATCGACATCGGCCGGATTGTCTATCGCGGAGATGCGGCCGTAAGCGGCCATGTGGGCGCCGCTGCTGATGGGCTTGCCGATCGCGATGATTACTACCGCTTTGAGCTTGGTAAGGCGGGATCCGTGAGCCTTTCGCTGACGGAGCTGACGCAGGATGCAGGCCTTGAACTCTACAGCGGTGCCGGGGCACTCCTGTTTGCCATGGATCGGCCGGGGGTGGTCAGCGAGTCCTTCCAGATCAATCTCGCTGTCGGCAGTTACGTCACCAGGGTCTACGGTGATCCTGGCTCAGGGTCGCTTCCTGGGGGTACGGCGTATGCGCTGTCTGTCGCCCGTCAGGCGGATGCTCTCGAGGCTTCATGGCGCAGTCTGCTGGTGGATGAGGGGCTGGAAAATGCGGCTCTCAATGCCATCCAAACGGAGGGAGCCCTCAGCCGTGAGGATGTGGTGGGCATCCTCAGGAGCGCTGCTGATCAGGGTGGTGTGACGGCCGTCGAGCTGGCGGATCTTCGCAACTTCTATACCCGTGCCATCAACACGTCCATTGCGGCTCAGACCACCAAGATTCTCGCTGCGAAGGTGTTGCTTGCCGATGCCAGCAACGCCTGGTACACCGGCTTTGACAGCCTGCGCGATGGCCTCGGCAACCTGGCGGCCGGCAGCTCGGCCACCCAGTTGCAGCTGCTGATCGGCAAGCACTTCCTGGGCACGGACCGACCGGCGATCCACCGCGATGCATCCGGTCTCCTGGTTGGCGCCTACGCCCTGGCCGGTGGCAGTGTGTTCGTCGCTGGCGCCAGCGCCGATGATGTGCGCCAGGGGACCGCCAGCAACTGTTATTTTCTCGCCCCTCTCGCGGGCACGGCCAGGGATAAGCCATCCCTCATCTCCAACCTGTTCACGGACAACGGTGACGGCAGCTGGAGTGTCAAGTTTTACACGAAGGGCAAGCTTGATTGCGTGACTGTTGATCGCATGATGCCTGCGGACGCATCCGGCGCTTACATCTATGCCAATTCAGGGTTGTCGGTGTCGGCTGCCAATGAGCTCTGGGTTGCGCTGCTGGAAAAGGCCTATGCCCAGGTGAATGAGTCGGGTCGCATCGGCCAGGATGGCACTAATTTCTATGGAAATGGCAATGATAATGGCATCGGTTGGGGCGTCGGCGAGCAGGCCCTCGCCCACATCACTGGGCTCCGCACCAGCCTCCATCCCGTCTCAGGGCTGACCGCCGCCAGCCTGATCACCATGGTCAACAGCAGCAGGGTGGTCACCATCGGCACCTTCAACGCCCTGGCCACCGAAACCACCACCGATCCAACGCTGGTGAGCTCGGCGGTGCGCACCCACCTCTACGCAATCACGGCCTACGACGCCCTCACCGCCCGTTTCGCGATTCGCAACCCCTGGGGGAACCGCCACCTGAGCCTCACCGATGCGCAGCTCCGGTCCCTGGGCGGCTGGATCAGCGCCACCACGGCCTGAGCCGTCCCCCCCGTCAGGATGGGGGCAGCTGAGCAGGCGGCATGACCCACCCCTGGCACCCCATCCCCGGCGGCGTCACCGCCCCCAGCGGCTTCCTGGCCGCCGGCGTCACCGCCGGCCTCAAGGCCTCCGGCCGCCCCGACCTGTCGCTGTTGCTGGCGCCGGAGGGGGCGGTGTGCGCTGGCACCTTCACCACCTCGCTCGTGCGGGCCGCCTGCGTCGACCTCTGCGCCGAGCGCCTGCGGGCCAGTGGCGGCCGCGCCCGCGCCGTGCTCACCAACTCCGGCCAGGCCAATGCCTGCACCGGCGAGCGCGGCCTGGCCGACAGCCTGGCCGCCACCGCCGCCCTGGCCCAGCGGCTGGGGCTGGCGGAATCGGACGTGCTGCTGTGCTCCACCGGCGTGATCGGCGTGCCGATCCCGATGGACACCTTGTTGGCGGGTCTCGAGCCGCTGGTGGCGGCCCTGGGGCCCGAGGGCGCCGCCGCCGCCGCCACCGCCATCCTCACCACCGATCTGGTGGACAAGCAGATCGCCCTGGAGGCGGATCTGGGCGGGCGCCGGGTGCGGGTGGGCGGCATGGCCAAGGGTTCGGGGATGATCCATCCCGATATGGCCACCATGCTTGGCACCCTCAGCTGCGATGCCTCCCTGCCGCCCGGGGAGTGGCAGGCGCTGGTGGGCCGGGCAGTGGATCGCTCCTTCAACGCCATCACCGTCGACGGCGACACCAGCACCAACGACACCTTTCTGGCGTTTGCCGCCGGAGAGCCCCTGGCCCCGGAGCACTGGCCCCAGCTGGAGGCTGGTGTCACGGCGGTGGCCCAGCAC
>CAIVPT010000262.1 GCA_903907855.1 uncultured Synechococcaceae cyanobacterium
GGCAAGACCCAGCAGCCCCACCGTCCGCCGCCAGCCCTGCCCGCGCACAGCACTGCCGTGCAGCAGGTCGTGGCTGGAGAACAGCAGCACGATCACCGCGTTGCCCATCACCAGGCTGAAGGGCAGAAACAGGGGCAGGGCTCCCCAGGACCACTGGTCCAGGGAACGGGCCATCGTCCAGCCCAGAGCGAGGATCGCCAGGTTGATCAGCAGCAGCCCCAGGCGCCCCGGATCGGTGCGGAAGGCCTCCGGGGGCAGCAAGGAGCGCAGGTGACGCTCAACGCTCTCCCCCTCCGCTGGGCCGGCGAGGGGGGGGGGCACCGGCGAGGAAACGGCGGGGGCGCCGAACCGGGCGGCGCGAGAGGAAAAGGAAGGAGGGATGGGATCAGGCTGGACCTGGGCCCAGTCGAGCACGGCGGGGAGTCCGTCTGGGGGGTGGGGAACCGGGGGCGGAAGGGAAGCGAACGGATCGGTTGCCGGGGCTGGCCTGGGCCTGGATCATGGGGGCATGTTCCTGCTGCATCTTCTTTCCGCCCCCAACCCCACCATCGGCTTCGGGGTGCACGCGCTGCACCTGCAGCGGGAGCTGAGCCTGCTGGCCAGCGGCGGGGGCTTCTGGTTCCAGGCCACCGACCTGGGCCGCCCCGGCGAGCTGGAGACCTCCGCCGAGCTGCTCACCACCCTGCCCCCGGAGCTGCCGGTGGTGAATGTGCTGCTCGGTGACGGGCGCAGCTCCCATGAACTGCTCGGGCAGCTGCGGGGCCACAAGGTCACCTACACGGTGTTTGAGAGCGACATCCTGCCCCTGGGCTGGCCGGAAAACCTGCAGCGCTCCGACCTGGTGATCACCGCCTCCGACTGGGGGGCCGCCATCCTGCGGCGGGAGCTGGGCGACACCCCGGTGGCCGTGGTGCCCGAAGGGGTCGACCCCACCCTGCTGCACCAGTGGAACCGCCCCACCGACCTGAGGCCCTTCCAACCCCACAACCAACGCGACGCGCCCCTCGAGGACTGCTTCCGCTTCCTGGCGGTGGGCAAGCTCGAGAGCCGCAAGAGCTACGAGGAGCTGGTGGCCGCCTTCCGGCTGGCCTTCCCCGACCGCCCTGACGTGCGCCTGCAGCTGCGGCTGCACAATCCCTTCGACCCCCACTACCGCCAACGCGCCGGGGCCCTGGGCAGCGCCGACCTGGAGGGGCGCCTGCTGCTGGTGGAGGGCAGCGGCGGCAGCGAAACCCTCAGCCCCGAGGGAATGGCGGAGCTCTACCGCAGCAGCCATGCCTTCGTGTTCCCGAGCAAGGGGGAAGGCTGGGGGTTGCCCCTGATCGAGGCGATCTCCTGCGGCACACCGATCGTGGCCACCCACTACAGCGGTCCGATGCAGTATCTGCAAACGATCGAGCAGAGCTTCAGCCGCATCGATCACCAGCTGGTGGAGATCCAGGAGCCCGACTTCCTGCAATACCACCGCTTCGCGCCGGAGCAGCCGGCCCGTTGGGCCCAGCCGGATGTGCCCTGCCTGGCGAGGCGGCTGCGCCAGGTGGTCGAGAACTGGCCGGCGCTGCGGGAGCAGGCCAAGGCCAACGCCCGCACGATCCACCAGCGCTTCTCCTGGGCCGCCAGCGCCGAAACCCTGATCGATGTGCTGCAGGAGCGGTTGTTGGCACCGCAGGCGGAGGCGATCGTGGCGGCGCCGGCGACCGATCCGGACGTGCCGCTGGACGCCGACACGCTGGCCGCGCTGCTGGGGCGACGCAGCGCCACCTTCCTGCTGTGCGCAGCGCACCTCAACCGCCAGGCCCAGCCGCGTGTTCTGGAGCTGGGCACCACCCGCAGTTTCCGCTCCGGCTGGATCGACACCCAGAACTTCGAGCCCGACCCGCGCCTCTGGGACTGGGGCGGTGGCTGCGGCACCTATGCCTTCGCCGCCCTGGTACCCCACGCCACGGTGGAGACCGTGGATCCGGAGGCGGCGGCCCTGCGGGTATCCCGCCGGATCTGCCGCCCCTTCGGCGAGCGGGTGATCTATCGGGCTACGCGCTCCTCCCCGCACCTGGCCAGCTGCGGTCGGGGCTACGACCTGATCTACATGGATCACGGCGAAACGGGGCCGGAGACCGCGGAGTTGCACCGCCGCGACGCCGAGTTGATCGTGCAGCGCTCCCTGCTCCAGCCGGGCGGGTTGATCCTGATCGATGACCAGAACGTGGGGGAGGGGATCGCCGGCAAGGGTTCACTCTCCATTCCCTACCTGCTCAGCCAGGGGTTCCGGCTGCTCACAGCACCGGAGAGCTACCAGGCGCTGCTGCAAGGCCCGCCAGGGGCAGAGGGGGCCGGCGAAGAGCCGCCTATGGCATGACGAGCCCCGCCTTCTGCATACGCAGCCGCTCTTCCAGGATCGTTTCCATCGTTTGGAAGGCGTCATGGGAGCTGGTCCATCCCAGCTGGCGCTCCGCCTCGATCGGACTGCCATAGATATCAGCGATTTCGGCTGGCCTGTAGAGCGAGGCATCGACATGAAGAGCCTCCTCGGATACATTCATGCCGCGAAAGACGCATTGAACAATCTCACGAAGTGACACCGATCGACCCGTGCAAATCAGGTGGTCGGCTGGATCATCCTGCTGCAGCATCAAGCGCATGGCCTGGACGTAATCGGGGGCGTAGCCAAAGTCGCGGCGCACATCAAGATTGCCAAAGGAGAGGGAAGTGATCTCGCCAGCCGCCAGGCTGAGCACACCATCCATCAACTTGCGAGTGAAGAAATCAACCTTGCGAAGCACCGATTCGTGGTTAAACAGGATGCCAGACACGGCGTATATACCATAAGCTCGTCGATAGGAGCGCACCAGATGGTGGGCAGCCACCTTGGAAACCGCGTAGGGGCTGATTGGGTTGAAGAGGGTGTCCCTCGTGACACAAGCATTCTCCACATTGCCATACATCTCGCTGCTGGAGGCGTGGTAGAGGCGAATGGTGGGGGCGAGCACACGGATCGCCTCCAACCAGTTCATCACCGGGTGACTGTTGGCCTGCATGGTGAGGGCTGGCTGGCGAAACGAGGCAGATACGCTGCTCTGAGCCGCCAGACAGTAGACCTCAC
>CAIVPT010000263.1 GCA_903907855.1 uncultured Synechococcaceae cyanobacterium
ATCACGGCGTTGGAGTGGATCACGCAGCCGCGGCCCAGGCGGCTGCCGGGGTGGAGCACCGCGCCGGCGTGGATCTCGCAGCCCTCCGCCAGCACCACGTCGTCGGAGAGCACAACGCCGGGATGAAGCACGCAGCCATCCCCCACCTGGGCACCGGCCCCCACCACCACGTGGGCGGCCACGCTCACCCCGGCGCCGAGGCGGGCGGAGGGGTCGACCACGGCGCTGGGATGCAGGCCGGGGGTGGGCTGGGGCCGGGGGTAGAGGATCTCGAGGGCCTCGGCAAAGCCCAGGCGGGGATCGGCCAGGGCGGCCCAGGCGATGCCCTGCTCGCTGGCCTGCTGCTGCAGGGCTTCGGCCTCCTCGCCGCGGGCGGGGATCAGCAGGGCCGCCGCCCCACAGGCGGCCAGGGAGGCGGCCAGGGCGTTGCCCGGTTCGAGGAAGCTCAGCTCCCCGGACCCGGCGCGGTCGAGGGCTTCGGCCCCGTGCAGTTCCGGGTCGTCCGCCAGGGAGCGGGGACCGTCGGGGGCGACGCACGCGAGCTGGGCGAGCAGGCGGCTGAAGCGCATTGCCGGGGGACGGGGGCGGCCGGATCGTAGGCCGCCCGCCCGTCAGGGGGTGGTGGCGGGGCCGGTGAGCACGAAGTGATCGCGGTGGACCACGGCGTCGCCCACCGCGCCGAGCCGCTGGCGCACCTCCTCGCTGCTGAGGCCGAGGATGCGGCGCAGCTCCTCGCTGCTGAGGGCCGAGAGACCCCGCCCCAGCTCGCGGCCGTCGTGGCTGAGCACCCGCACCGGCTCCTGGCGTTCGAAGCTGCCCTCCACCGCCCGGATGCCAACGGCGAGCAGGGAGGCGCCCCGCTCGAGCAGGGCCTTTTCGGCGCCGCCATCCACCCGCAGGCTGCCCTTGGGCAGCAGGGCGTGGGCGAGCCAGCCCTTGCGCTCGGGCAGGGGGGCGGCGCTGGCGCGGAAGAGGGTGCCGGTGGGCTGGCCGTCGAGCAGGGCCTCCAGCACCGCTGGATCGCGGCCATCCGCCAGGCGCACGGCGATGCCGCTGGAGGTGGCGATGCGGGCGGCCGCCAGCTTGGTGGTCATGCCGCCGGTGCCCCATTGGCCGCCGCCGCCGGCGACGGCGCCGAGCCGTTCGAGTTCGGCCAGGTCGCGGACCTCGGGGATCGGGCGGGCGGCCGGATCGGTGCGGGGATCGCCGGAGTAGAGGCTGTCGACATCGGTGAGCAGCACCAGCTCCTCGGCGCCCACGGCCACCGCCACCAGGGCCGAGAGGGTGTCGTTATCGCCGAAGCGCAGCTCGTGGGTGGCGAGGGTGTCGTTTTCGTTGACGACCGGGACCACGCCCCACTCCAGAAGCTGGGCGAGGGTGCGGCGGGCGTTGGCGTAGCGCCGGCGGGAGGCGAGATCGCCGCGGGTGAGCAGCACCTGGGCGACCCGCAGGCCGCGCACGGCGAAGGCCTCCTGATACAGCCCCATCAGCCGGCCCTGACCGACGGCGGCGGCGGCCTGGAGGGCCACCAGTTCGCTGGGCCGGCGGCCAAATCCCAAGGCTTCGCAGCCCAGGCCCACGGCGCCGCTGGTGACCAGCACAATCGCATCGCCGCGCCGCTGGCGTCGCGCCAGGGTGGCCGCCATGTCGGCGATCACGGCCGCCGTGGGACGGTCCGCATCGCCCCTCAGCAGGCTGGTGCCCACCTTGATCACCCGGATTCGACGGCCCATCCGCTCAGCCCATGCCCACCCAGCGGGCCATGCGCAGCTCCAGGCTCTGGAGCCGATCGCGTTCGCAGGGGCGCCCCTGGGCATCGATCGGCTTGACCAGCACGGTGAACAGCCCCAGCCGATTGCCGGCGAGCACATCGGTGAACAGGCGATCACCCACCAGGGCCACCTGGGCAGCGGGGAGCCCCAGCTCCGCCAGCACGCGGCGCAGGGCGGCGCGGCGCGGTTTGCCCGCCGAGGTGGTGAACGGCACCCCCAGCTGCTCGGCCACGGTGCCGATGCGCCGTCGGGAGGGGTTGTTGCTCAGCAGGTGGATGGGCAGGCGCCGTTGGGCTTCCCGCAGCCACTGCTCGGCGCTGGCGGGCAGGCTGGCGCTGCGGCGGGGCAGCAGGGTGCGATCCACGTCGAGCACCAGGGCCCGGATGGGCACGGGCCGATCCAGCAGCTCCTCAAGGGGCAGCTGGGCGAGGGTGCGGCCTGGCACCCAGTCGGGGGTGAGCAGTTCCCGCAGCATCAACCGTCGCCTTCCCGTTCGTCGAGCTCCTGTTCGATGCGGGGCTGGATGCGTTCAAACTCCTCGCCCTCCACCAGCACCCCCTCGCCCTCCTGCAGGCGGGCGACCACAAAGAAGGGATCGAGGGGGATGTAAAGGCCGTATTCGAGGTCGCCGGCCCGGAACTGGATCAACATTTCGTAGAGGTCGGTCTCGCCGTCCTCGTCGTCTTCGTCGAGCCCGTCCTCCTCCAGGTCGTCCTCGAGTTCGTCAGGGTCGTGCTCCTCCAGTTCGCCGCTCACGGTGAGGGTGGCGGCGGAGCGCACCAGGGTGAGGTCGTGTTCCTGGAGCACCACATCGGCCACGCGCAGGATCTCCTCGGCGGCGTCGAGCTCCTCGATCACCTCGTCCTCCTCGTCGTCGTCGCCGATGCGCACCAGGCAGACCGGGGTGTCCACGGGGGTGAGCAGGCCGTAATCGACCCCCTCCACCGGGATGAGCTGCTCAAGGAAGCAGAGCAGCTGGCGGCCGGCGCTGTCGCGCACCAGCACGGTGGGAACGTCGCCGGCACCCGTCATGGGGGCGGAGTCGGAGGGCATGACAGGCAGGCGGTGGAATTCAGGATGGATCCGGGGGCGGGACGGCCGCCGGGGTTTCCCGCAACCATTGTTCCAGCAGGAGGGCCGCGGCGGCACTGTCGAGGCGGCCGCTGCGGTCGCCGTGCAGGCCGAAGCGCTCTCCGGCCTCCCAGGTGCTGGCGTGTTCGTTCACCCAGGCCAGGGGCAGGGGCAGGCCCGCCTGGGCCAGGGAGCGGGCCAGCCGCTCGCCGTAGCGGCGGCAGTGGCGGGCCTGGGCGGTGGGGCGCTGCTCGGCGTCGAGCGGCAGACCCACCACCAGGGCCCGCACGCCGCGGAGGCGCAGCAGCGGCAGCAGGGTGGCCAGGTCGTCTGCGAAGGCCCCCCGTGCCAGGGCCGGCAGGGGGGTCACGGTGAGGCCCAGGGGATCACATCCGGCCAGGCCGATGCGGCGGCGGCCCACATCGAGCGCCAGGGCCGAGCAGGGGGGCCGCTGGGGGGTGGACACCGGCTCAGCGAACGATCGAGGCGTGGTTGGCCAGGGCGCGCTGCGGAGCAACGGCGCGGGGGGTGAAGGGGCTCGGAACGGGCTGGCGCCGGGGCTGGAGCTGCTCCAGCACCGCCGCCAGCCGGCCGCGGGTGAGGCCATGGCGCGGCTGCCATTCCTGCCGCCGCCAGACGCTGCGGGCCATCAGCACCTGTTCGCCGCGGAGTTCGGCGCCGAGGGCTTCGAGCCAGCTGTGGCGCTCGTGATCACCCACTTCGCTCACCAGCCAGAGGGGCCCGTGGCCCTGGCCCAGCTCCCGGAGAAGCCGCTCGGTGGCACTCCCCAGCAGGTGGGACCAGCCCGGGTGCACGGTGAACTCCACCAGGGAACCACCGGCGGGGTGCTCAGAGATCAGGCGGGCGCCGGCGACGGCCTCGCGGCGGCTGGGGTCCACCAGCATCCAGCCGCGGCCATGGCTCTGGTCGAGGAGGTCGTCGACGCGGCGATCGAGAAGATGGCGCAGCTGGGCGGGGCAGGCGGCCTGCTCGAGATGCCAGAGCAGCGGTGCGCTGCGGCGGTTGAGGGGCCAGAGCTGCAGGGGGGCCGGCAGGGGGGCGGGAGCCGCGCTGGGGGTGGCACTCCAGCGCCAGAGGCGATCGGTGCGCTGGGGCTGGAACCCCTGTTCCCGCAGGGAGGCCAGGCGGTCGTCATCGACGCTGGCGGCCACGGCGATCCAGCTGGCGGCACCGCGGGCCCGCTGGATCGCCTCCCGCAGCAGGGCGGCGCACACTTCCTGGCGGCTGGGGCCGTGCCCCTCGGCTGGCTGTTGCAGGGCCAGGCGAAGGTGCTCCACCTGCCAGCAGCTGCCGCTGCGGTTCAGGCGACGGGTGAGGATCAGGCCCAGGGCGTGCTGGCGGCCGCGGCCATCGCGCTGCCAGGCCACGAGCCCCTGGGGCACCAGCGGACGGTGGGAGGCCAGGGCGGTGATCAGCCGTTCCGGAACCGCCAGCAGCAGGGCGCGCTGGAGAAGGGGCTGCAGGGGCAGGAAGGCGGGATCATCCAGCAGGGGGAGGTGCCATCCCTGCAGGGGTTCCACGGTCCACTCCGGCCGGCGGGACAGGGGAGCGCCGGGGCGGGCGGCCGGCACTCCGGGGGGGCTGGAAGGTGGCGCGGAGGACACCGGCACGGGCGAGGAGGTGGCGAAGGGAGGGGGAACCGGTGGACAGAAGACGGGCATTCGCTCAACCCATCCTAGGAGGGGGCACCAGGGCCGTTGCTGGCCAGGCCAGCCCTCAGGCGGGCCGCACCAGCACCAGGGGGGTGCGTTCGTTGGCGTTGCCGGCGGGGTTGGGGCGCAGGGCCCGTTGGAGCAGCTCCTCATCGCACCCACGGCTGGCGGCCAGCACCTTGACCCGGCCCAGGTCATTGACGTCGACCACGGCGATGGCGACGCCCAGGTCGGCAGCCATGCGGTTGCAGAAGGCCTCCGGTTCGGCGGGGCCCAGCACCAGGGTCTGGTCGTAGGGGGGGTGGTGCCGGTGACGTCGTCGATCAGGCGGGCCTGATCGCCGGCCAGGCGGTAGAAGCCACCCTTGATCCCCACCAGCTTCATGGCGCTGCCCGCCAGCCAGGCCACGAGCACGCGGGCCGGGCCGACGATGTCGATCAAGGTTTGGAGGCCGCAGGCGGTGGCCAGGCTGCTGGTGGGGTGGAACACCCGGCAGAGCTGGCGGGCCAGCAGGGAGGGCTCCACGGTGGAGGGGTGGTGGTAGCGGCCCTGCATCACCGCCAGGGGGGTCTCGCCGATGGTGAGCACGTCGCCGGGCTGGATCAGGCCGCCGGCGTAGCGCTCGAGCACGTCGCGGGGATCATCGAGCACGCCGAGCAGGTGGGTGCGCACCGGCAGCACGCGGCAGTTCTCGCCTTCCCGCCAGGTGGCGGCGGCGGCGGGCACCGGCTCGGGCTTCTGCAGGGGCACCAGGAAGCCGTTGCGGCGCCAGATCCGTCCGAACGGGCCGTAGTTCACCCAGTGGAAATCGATCCAGAGGGTGTCGAGCAGGGATTCGAGGTCGACGCCAGCGGGTCCCATCAGGGTGAGGCGCAGGAGGGCGCCCGTGCTCTTGCGCCCTTTGACGATGTAGGCCGCCCAGTAGCCGTCGGGGCGGGCTTCCTCATCGGGGTGCAGGGGGGTGATGCGCACCTGGGAGGTCACCTCCGTGACGTCGGCGCGGCCCAGCAGCACCGGCTCCACCCGCAGCTCGGGCACGAATACCTCCATCTTGGGATGGGGGTTGCGGATGGTGACCTCGCCGCTCACCTCCAGCCCCTGGGAGCGGCGGCGCACCTGGAAGGGGCCGGGGATCAACTCCAGGGGGGAGGCGGGGCGCAGGCGGTGACGCAGCTCGAGCACCAGCAGGCCCAGGCCGGCCAGCAGGAGGAGAAGGAGCAGGAGGGAAACGGCGGGCGGCACTCGGGTAGCGGATGGATCGCGGACGGCCGGAGCGTAGGTGCCCAAAGGCCCTAGGGTCCTCCGCACGCCCCGGCCCGGCCACTGGCATGCGCAAGACCTTCGTTCTGGACACCAACGTCCTGCTGCATGACCCCCAGGCGCTGTTGCGCTTCCAGGACAACCTGGTGGTGGTGCCGATTGAGGTGGTGGAGGAGATCGACCGCTTCAAGCGGGATCCCTCCGAAAAGGGCCGCAATGCCCGCCAGGTGTCGCGGCTGCTCGATGAGCTGCGCACCCGGGGCAACCTGGCGGATGGGGTGGAGATCGATCCGGCCAGCGGCGGCCTGCTCAAGGTGGTGTTCTGCCGCAGCGAAACCCTCAGCCAGCTGCCGCCGGAGCTGCGGGGCGGCAGCGGCGACAACAACATCCTGGCGGTGGCCCTGGAGCAGCGGCAGCAGGAGGTGATGGGGGCCCACACTCCGGTGGTGCTCGTCACCAAGGACACCAACCTGCGCATCAAGGCGGATGCCGTGGGGTTGATCGCCCAGGACTACACCACCGACAAGGTGGACATCGCCGACCTCTATCCGGGGTTCTGCGAGGCCTGGGTGAGCGCCGAGCAGATGGACCGGGTGAAGGACGAGGCGGGCTTGCCCGCCGTCGAGCTGCCGGAGGGCACCGGCGGGGCGGCGGGCCTGCAGGCCAACGAGGGGGTGACGCTGGTGGACCGCACCCAGCCGAACCACACGCTCCTGGCCCGCTACGACGGCCGCAGCGCCAGCCTGCGCCCGCTGCAGCGCGCCCCCCGCGCCCGCCTCGGCCGCATCCATCCCCGCAACCGGGAGCAGACCTTCGCCCTCGACCTGCTGCTCGATCCGGAGGTGCAGCTGGTCACGCTGGTGGGCAAGGCGGGCACCGGCAAAACGCTGCTGGCCCTGGCCGCCGGCCTGAACCAGGTGGCGGATGAACGGCTCTACGACCGGCTGCTGGTGACCCGGCCGGTGATCCCCCTGGGCAAGGACATCGGCTTTCTGCCCGGCGATCTCGAGGAGAAGATGGGCCCCTGGATGCAGCCGATCATCGACAACCTCGATTATCTGCTCGGTGTGGGCGACGACGGCCACCAGACCCGCGGCGGTCAGCGGGCGCCGCGCAACAGCTGGAGTGATCTCAAGGGCATGGGCCTGCTGGAGGTGGAGGCGATCAGCTATATCCGCGGCCGGTCGATTCCCCGCCAGTACATGGTGGTGGATGAGTCCCAGAACCTCACGCCCCACGAGGTGAAAACGATCGTGACGCGGGTGGGGGAAGGCACGAAGATCGTGCTCACCGGGGATCCCTATCAGATTGATAATCCCTACGTGGATGCCGAGAGCAACGGCCTCACCTGGCTCGTGGAGCGATTCAAGGGCCAGGCCCTCGCCGGCCACGTGACCTTGATGCGTGGCGAGCGCTCCGAGTTGGCCGAGCTGGCGGCCAATTTGCTGTGAGTTTGCTGGCGCGATGGCTGCGCTCGCTCCGCAGCGGCGGCGGCGAGGCGCGCCGGGCCGCCTCGGCGGCGGGGGGGTCGCCCCCGGGGGCGCTCAGCGCGCGGCTTCCGTACCGCGGCGACCTGGCGGGCTTTCGCTGCGTCTCGGAGAACACCTTGGCGGCCCTCAGCGGCGAGTCGGTGGAGGCCCTGCACCGCCTGGAGGTTTTTGATGAAGAGGGGCAGCCCGTGCAGGTGGTGGAGGAACGCAGCCGCCGCCCGTTCGTCTGCCTGACGCCTGGGCCCGGCGGTCCGTCCCTGGGCTCGCTGCGGGTTTCGCTGCAGGTGGATCCGGAGCGGCTCGGGCCGGAGGCCGCCGCCCTGCTGCGCCAGCTCCCCTCCCCCGGTCGTGCCTGCCTCCAGCTGCGGCGCGGCGCCAACGCCCCCTGGGAGAGCGTGCGGGAGGGGGAGGGCGTGGAGCTGGATCTGCCCGGGGATCGCCCCCTGCGCCTCGATGTGCTGAACCCCGCCGCGCAGCCGGTGGTGGTGACGATCACGCACCGCGGTGGGGCCGGCGCGCTGCCGGCGAGCCTGGCGCTGCCGGCGGGCGGGGTGCGCTCGCTGCTGGTGCCAGCCCTGGCGGGAACCCTGCAGCTGCGGGCTCCGCAGGCGCCACGGGCGGCCCCGCGGCCCCAGGTGCTGCTGGAGCCCCTGGAGCTGGGCGACCCCTGGTGCTCCCTGGAGCTGTGAGCCCCCGGGGTGGACACCCGTGGCATGCTTTGGCGTTCGCGTTTTTGCTTCCTTGCCCTGGCATGTGATCCCGCGGCGCAGGGGCGCCGCTCTGTTGGGCGGCCTGCTGCTGGCGGGAATCGGGGCCCCGCTGGTGGCGACAGGGGCACCGCCGGCGCCGAGCGCCAAGCCCTCCGCACAGCCCGTTGCCAAGCCTGCGGCGGCGACCCAGGCATACGCCCATAACGAAACTGCCTCCTTGGTGCGCTTCGTTGAGCAGGCTGCCGCGGAGATTGCGGCGCGGGGTGAGGCCAGCTTCGACGATTTCCGCCGCACCGGCGGACCCTGGCTGGAGGGCGATCGCTATCTGTTCGTCTGGGATCTGGAGGGCAATCGCTACGTCTATCCCCCCGATATCGAGCACGAAAGCGGCAACCAGCTCGAGATGCAGGACTTCACCGGTCGGGCGGTGGGCCGCATGCTTGTGGAGCAGGCCAGCTCCGCCGCCGGCCGCGGCTGGGTGCACTACCAGTGGCGCCGCACCAATCGGGACGACCGGCGGCCCGTGTGGAAGTCGAGCTATGTGATGCGCGTCACCGCCCCCTCGGGCCGCACCTATCTGGTGGGCAGTGGCCTGTACGAAAGCCCGATTGAGAAGGCCTTCGTGGTGCAGGAGGTGGATGCGGCCGCCGAGCTCCTGGAGCGCCGGGGGCGGGCAGCGTTCCCGCTGCTGCGGGACCCCCGCGGCCGGTTCTGGTTCCACGAAACCTATGTGTTCGTGGATACCCCCCAGGGGGTGGAGCTGGTGAACCCGGCCTTCGCCTCCGTGGAGGGTCGCAACATCCTGGGGCTGCGCGATGCGGAGGGCCGGCCGATGGTGAAGGAGTACATCGACCAGGCGATGCGGCGCGGCTCCGGCTGGACCACCTACCTGTGGCCGCGGCCCGATGGCTCCCGCACGCCGGTGCGTAAGACCACCTATGTGCGGCGGGTGCAGACCCCCGACGGGGAGACCCTGATCGTGGGGGCCGGCCTGTACGAGCCCTGAAGCCCCCTCCCGCCCTCGACCAGGGGTTCAGACCATCTGCTCGGGGCGCAGGCAGCGGTCGAGGGTGTCGCCATCCACCTCCCCGAGGGCCAGGGCCGCCTCCCGCAGGCTGAGCCCCTCGCGGTGGGCATGGCGGGCGATGGCGCAGGCCCGGTCGTAGCCGATTGCGGGGGTGAGGGCTGTGACCAGCATCAGGCTGCGCTCGAGCAGCGACTGCAGCCGGGCTTCATCGGCCTCCATCCCGGCGACGCAGTGCTCGCGGAAGCCGGCGCAGGCACCGCGCAGCAGCTCGATGCTCTCGAGCAGGTTGTGGGCGATCAGGGGCTTGAACACATTGAGCTGGAAATGGCCCTGGCTGGCGGCCATCTGCACGGCGGTGTTGTGGCCCATCACCTGCACGGCCACCATCGTCAGGCTTTCGCATTGGGTGGGGTTGATCTTGCCCGGCATGATCGAGGAGCCCGGCTCGTTCTCGGGCAGCATCAGCTCGCCCAGGCCGCAGCGGGGGCCGCTGGCGAGCCAGCGCACATCGTTGGCGATCTTCATCAGGCTGCCGGCGAGCACCGTGAGGGCGCCGTGGGCGGCGGCGAGGGCCTCGTGGCCCGCCAGGGCCTGAAATTTGTTGGGGGCACTGGTGAAGGGCAGCTCCAGCCGCTCGGCCAGCCGTTGGGCCACCGCCTCCCCGAAGCCGGGGGGGGCATTGAGGCCCGTACCCACGGCGGTGCCCCCGATCGCCAGCTGGCGCACCGCTGGCAGGGTGGCGCGGAGCCCCTCAAGGGCCAGCTCCAGCTGCGTCACCCAGCCGCTCACCTCCTGGCCAAGGGTGAGGGGCACGGCGTCCTGGAGGTGGGTGCGGCCGATCTTGATGAGCGAGCGCCAGCGCTCACCCTTGGCGGCCAGGGCGGTGATCAGCGCCTGAAGGGCGGGGATCAGGCGACGTTCCAGCTCGATCGCCACCGCCAGGTGCATGGCGGTGGGGAAGGTGTCGTTGCTCGATTGGCTGAGGTTGACGTGGTCGTTGGGGTGCACCGGCGATTTGCTGCCGGGCGCGCCGCCGAGGGCCTCGATCGCCCGGTTGGCGATCACCTCGTTGGCGTTCATGTTGGTCTGGGTGCCGGAGCCGGTCTGCCAGATCCGCAGGGGGAACTCGCCATCGAGGGCACCGCTGGCCACCTCCGCCGCCGCCGCCACGATCGCCGTTGCGAGGGCCGGATCGAGCTGGCCCATCGCCGCGTTCACCTCCGCGCAGGCGGCCTTGAGGACGCCGAAGGCGTGCACGATCGCCAGCGGCATGGGGCCGCCGAAGGAGAAGAAGCGCAGGGAGCGCTGGGTTTGGGCGCCCCAGTAGCGATCGGCGGGCACCTCCACCGGCCCGAGGCTGTCGCTCTCGCGGCGGGTGGCGGTGGGGGAGGGGGGGATCTGGCTCATGGCTGGCTGAGCACCTCGCTGTTGAGCTCGTTGATGCTGATGGTGGCGCCGGCCCGTTGGCCGGCGGGCAGGGGCAGGCCGGTGGCCTCGCTGATGGCGGCATCGATCGCCGCCAGCTCCATCGATCCGGCGGCATCGAAGCGCACCCGCCCGTCGCCATCGACCACCACCACCTGGGGGATCACCCCCTTCCAGTAGTGGGCCGGATCGGTGGGACCCTGCTCAGGTCGCCCCTGCAGCGGATCGCTCACCAGGGGGATCAGGTCGATGCGGTTGCCCCACTGGCGCTGGAGCTCGGAGACCACCGGCGCGAAGCGCTTGCTGACGCTGCTGTCATCGAGGTAGAAGACCAGCACGCTGGTGCGATGGGCCTCCAGGGCCTGGGCCAGGGTGCTGCGGGGGGGCACCAGGGAGCCGTTGCCGGCGTAGAGGGCAAAGATGTTGCCGTCGTAGCGGTCGTTCTCCAGGGAGGCGTGGGCCGCAGCGGGCAGGAGGCCCAGGGAGAGGAGCAGGGCGATCGCCAGGGGGAGGGGCGCCAAGGGGCGTGCGCGCGGGGCGCCCATCGGGCTCAGGTACCGAACGAACGCGGACCGGAGAACGGTTGCGAAGGCGAGGGCAACGGCAACGGCGGCAACCACGGCGGCAACGGGAAAGGGGGCCAGCAAGGGGGAGGGGCGGTCTGGGGCCATTGTGCCCGCCGCGTCAGCTGCGGTGGAGACTGCGGCCCATGCCCTGGGCGATCCCCCGGCCCACCAGCCCGATGGCGCGGCCGATCACCTGGGTGAGCACCACCACCACCAGGTCGCCGACGGTGCGCACCAGGCTCTGGAGCTGGGGCGCGAGGGCGTCGCGGGCCTCCAGGGCGAGGGTGACGACCTGCTGGGGCCAGCCGAGCTGGCGCAATTCCCGGTCGCGGGGTTCCGTCAGGTCGGCCCGTTGGATGGCGCCGGCCTCAAGGCGGAAGAGTTCGCGCCGGCTCTCGTAGAGGGCCACGGGACGGCGGATCCAGCTGTTCCACCGCTGCTGGGCATTGAGCTGGTTGCGCAGCCGTTCGAGGTTGCGGGTGGAGAGCAGGTCGGGGCGGAGCAGGTAGCGGCGCAGCTCCGGCCATTCGGCGCAGGCGGCGAGCACCTCGGCGGCGATCTGTTCGGCCGTGCGCACCAGCCAGTTGGCCAGCAGCATCTCGAGGTAGAGCACCGCCTGGGGTTCGTCGGGGGGCAGCAGACGGCCCTCCACCAGCAGGGGGCGTGCCTGCACGAGGGTGGCGAGCATCGGGGTGGGCTCCGGCAGCTCCGGGTCGTATCCCTCCAGCTGGCTGCCCTGGAGCAGGGCTTCGGCGACGGGCCGCAACCGGCCCTCGTGGGGGAGCTGCACGTAGGTGCCGGCCATGCGCCGCAGGGCGAGGCGGCGCAGTTCGGGTTGGAGCTCCTGCCAGGTGGCCAGCAGCCGCTCGCCGCGGGGATCGTTCTGCTGCAGGCGGCTGCGCAGCTGCTGGATCTGCTCGAGCAGGGCGAGCAGCAGATCGCTGCGGCGCTCGGGCAGGAGGCCCTCCAAGGCGAGGAGCTGGCCGCTGCGGTTGGTGAGGTCGGCGCTGGCCCCCTGGCGCAGACGCTGCTCCACCGCTTCCCAGATGCCGTCGGCGGTGCGCTGGCGCAGGCTGAGGGCCACGGCGGGGGCGGAGGCCTCGGCGAGGGGGGCACCCGGCGCCGGGGCGGCGGGGCCACCGTCGACCTCCAGCAGGGGATGGCTCCAGGCCAGCTGCAGGGGGCCCCAGAGCCAGAGCAACAGGCGCCGGGCGGCCTCGAGCTCCCGCAGCCGGCCGCGCAGCAGCAGCTCCCCCAGGACGCCGGTGGGGGGCGGATCCAGCAGACGCCGGCAGAGGGCGCGCTCGGCGTCGATCTGCTGGAGGCCGCTGATCAGCAGCCACTGGCCGAGCCCGAGGGGCGGGGCGGATCCGGGCAGGGGATCGTCGGAGCGGGCGGCGATCTCCACCACACGGCCGCCGCCGAGCAGGGTGCGGACCGCGGTGCGCAGGGTTTCCGGATCCGGGGCCTCGAGCAGTCCCTGCACCGGCAGATCGAGGAGGAAGGCGGTGGGGTAGGGGGGTGCTGCGGGCAGGAGCAACAGCACCGGGGCGGGCTGCCAGCGCTCCTGCAGACGGCTGAGCTCACGCCCAAGGGCCGCCCGATCGGGGCCGACGGCGAGGCACCAGATCACCAGGTTTGGTGCCCCGGCGGTGGTTTCGTCGTCCTGGATCACCTGCCAGCCATCGGGGGATTGGCTGAGCCACTGGCTCAGACCCTCGCGTTGCAGCGGCTCCGCGAAGAGCAGCAGGCGGGGGCGGGAGGCAGCCGGACGACGACCCAAGGGGTTAGGCAGGGGCGGAGCCAAACGTTAACGGCCCCGGGCGGAGGCTTCCAGGGGGGTGGAAGGGCCGCGGCGGCCGGCCAGGTGGAGGGTGTAGCTCTCGATGGCGAAGCCGGTGTGTGCCTCGATGCGGCGCAAGAGATCGGGGGGGAGTTCCACGTCGAGGTCTTGGATCTCGCCGGTGTCCACGCAGGTGAGGTGGCTGTGGGGATCGGCCCGGTAGCCGTAGAGACGGCCGTTGGCGCGGTCGAGGCATTCGATCACCCCAGCCGATTGGAGCGCCTCCAGGTTTTGGTAGACGGAGGTGTGGCCGATGTTGCGGCCCATGTCGTTGAGCTGCTCGTAGATGTCGCGAGCGCTGAGGTGGCTTTTCTGGGCCCAGAGCAGATCGAGCACCATGCGGCGCTGGCGGCTCAGGCGCATGCCCAGATCGCGGCAGCGGCGGTACACGTCGTCGACGCAGTGCATGTCGACGCCATGGATGCGGGCGCAGGTGATGCCGCTACGCACCGCCAGGTCGTTGGCAGAGCCGTTTGGCGGGTGGCTGGGCGAGTGGTTGGCTGCGCCGCTGGGGTGGGAGGCGCTGGTGGGGCCCACAGGGAAAAGAGCTAATTCCACCGTTATAGCGAGGTTATCGGCTCAGGCGATCGAAAGATCAAATGGGTCTTGCAGGCGTTCCGGACCGATGGCCGCCAACGCTTCGCCCAGCTCAACCCGGCCGTCGTAGAGGGCGCGGCCAACGATCACCCCCTCGACGCCGAGGGGGGCCAGGGAGAGCAGGGAGAGCAGGTGGCTGAGCTCGCCGATGCCGCCGGAGGCGATCACCGGCACGGGGCTGGCGAGGGCCATCTGGCGGAGGGCCTCGAGGTTGGGGCCCGCCAGGGTGCCGTCGGTGGCGATGTCGGTGCTGATGATCGCGGCGATGCCGCTGCCTGCAAAGCTGGCTGCCAGATCGGTGGCGAGCACGGCGCTCTCCTCCAGCCAGCCGCGGGTGGCGACGCGGCCATCGCGGGCATCGATCCCTACCACGATGCGGCCAGGATGGCGTGCCGCCAGATCGCGCACCAGGGACGGCTGCTCGATCGCCACGGTGCCGAGGAT
>CAIVPT010000264.1 GCA_903907855.1 uncultured Synechococcaceae cyanobacterium
GCCGGTTCCGTGCGCGACCTGCGCCGCGCCGACGACGGCCGCTACGTGAGCGTGAGCAGCCTGGGCAACTTCTTTGCCACCTGGAACCCTGGCGAGCCCCGCTGGCAGGTGCACCAGCGGGTGAGCAGCCAGCGGCTGCAGTCGGTGGGCTTCCAGCCCGACGGCGAGCTGTGGATGCTGGCCCGCGGTGCCCAGATCCGCCTCAACAGCGAGCCCGGCAATGTGGAGGCCTGGGGCCGCGCGATCATCCCGATCACCAACGGCTATGGCTACCTCGACATGGCCTGGGATCCCCGCGGCACCCTCTGGGCCGGCGGGGGCAGCGGCACCCTGCTGAGCAGCGCCGACGGTGGCCAGACCTGGACCCGCGATCCGGTGGGGGCCGCCCAGCCCACCAACTTCACGCGCTTCCTGTTCACCCGCGACGGCAAGGGCTTTGCCCTGGGGGAGCGCGGCTCCCTGCTGCGCTGGGTGGGCTGATCTGCGTCCCTCTGTAACCAAGCGCTCGGACCGCTCCCGCCCGCGGCGGCCGTCCCCCTAGGATCGCCGAGCTGAACGCTTGTTGCCATGGCTGCCGGCTCTACTGGAGAACGCCCGTTCTTCGAAATCATCACGAGCATCCGCTACTGGGTGATCCATGCGGTCACCCTGCCCGCCATCTTCCTGGCCGGTTTCCTGTTCGTGTCTACGGGCCTTGCCTACGACGCCTTCGGGACCCCGCGCCCGGATGCCTACTTCCAGGCCACCGACACCAAGGCTCCGGTGGTGAGCCAGCGCTACGAGGCCAAATCCCAGCTCGACCAGCGCCTGCCATAAACCCATGACCCAGACCTCCGCCCCCACCACGCCGCGCAACTACCCGATCTTCACGGTGCGCTGGCTTTCCGTTCACGCTCTCGGCATCCCCACGGTGTTTTTCCTCGGGGCCCTTGCCGCCATGCAGTTCGTCCGCCGCTGACACCTCCCCCATGGGCCTGCAACGCAACCCCAACCCCAACAACCTGCCGGTCGAGCTCAACCGCACCAGCCTCTACCTGGGCCTGCTGCTCATCTTCGTGACCGGCGTGCTGTTCACCAGCTACTTCTTCAACTGATCCCGCACCTGATCCTGGAGCACTCGCGATGAGCGGCAAGAAATCCTCCCTGCCCGACGGCCGGATTCCCGACCGTCTTCCCGATGGCCGCCCCGCGGTGGCCTGGAAGAGCCGCTGGACCGAAGGGGTTCTCCCCCTCTGGCTGGTGGCCACCGCCGGCGGCATGGCGGTGATCTTTGTGGTGGGCCTGTTCTTCTACGGCGCCTACGTGGGCGTCGGTTCGGCCTGATCACGGCTTTGGTGTCGTGAGCGGATCCCCGGTGGATCCGCTTTTTTCATGCCCGCGCCAAAGCCATGCCTGATCCTGGCTTTATTGCCCTAATCGGCTTTTTCTGCTGCGCTTGCCCCTGCCACCAGCTCCGTCACGGCGTCCGGCGCCACCCGTCGATCCCCGTCCGCTTCCCCCCGCAGGTCTTTGAGCACCACCTGCCCGGCGGCCGCCTCGTCGTCGCC
>CAIVPT010000265.1 GCA_903907855.1 uncultured Synechococcaceae cyanobacterium
AGGATCTCCTCGTCGTCCACCATGTCGCACTTGTTGAGGGCGACCACCAGGGCAGGCACACCCACCTGCTTGGCCAGAAGGATGTGCTCCTTGGTTTGGGCCATGGGGCCATCGGTGGCGGCCACCACCAGGATGGCGCCGTCCATCTGGGCGGCACCGGTGATCATGTTCTTCACGTAGTCCGCGTGGCCAGGGCAATCCACGTGAGCGTAGTGACGCTTTTCGGTTTCGTATTCGACGTGGGCCGTGTTGATCGTGATGCCCCGCTCGCGCTCCTCGGGCGCACCATCGATTTGGTCATAGGCCTGAGCCTTGGCCATACCTTTCTTGGCCAGCACGCTGGTGATGGCAGCAGTAAGGGTGGTTTTGCCATGGTCCACATGGCCGATGGTGCCGATGTTGACGTGGGGCTTGTTCCTTTCGAACTTCTGGCGTGCCATGAGAGGGAAGAATCGGGGGTGGTTGAGGAAAGGTAAAGATCAGGAATTGCCCTGATTCTTTGAGATGATGGCTTCGGCCACGTTACGAGGAACTTCTTCGTAATGGCTGAATTCCATCGAGAAAATACCCCGACCCTGGGTCATGGATCGGAGCTGGGTGGCGTAGCCGAACATTTCGGCAAGCGGCACCTTGGCCTGAACCTTGGACTGTCCGCTATCGACGGACTGTCCCTCGATCTGGCCGCGGCGGGAGGAGAGGTCGCCGATGATCGAGCCGAGGAAATCATCGGGAATCTCGACCTCCACCTTCATCATCGGCTCGAGAAGCACGGGATTGCACTTCTTGACGCCGTCTTTGAAGGCCATGGAGCCGGCGATCTTGAACGCCATCTCCGAAGAGTCGACGTCGTGGTACGAGCCGTCGACCATGGTGACCTTGACATCGATCATCGGGAATCCCGCAATCACGCCGGACTGACAGGTTTCCTTCATGCCGGCCTCGGCCGGACCGATGTATTCCTTGGGAACGATGCCGCCAACGATCTTGTTGACGAATTCGAACCCTGTACCCGGCTCGCCGGGCTCCATTTCGATCACTACGTGGCCGTACTGACCTTTGCCGCCCGTTTGGCGGGCAAATTTGCCTTCGCCTTTGGCTTTGCCGCGGATGGTTTCCCGGTAGGAAACCTGCGGAGCACCAATGTTGGCCTCCACTTTGAATTCCCGCAGCATCCGGTCCACGAGGATCTCCAGGTGGAGTTCGCCCATGCCGGCGATCACCGTTTGGTTGGTTTCCGGATCGGTGCTGACCCGGAAAGTGGGATCCTCTTCGGAAAGGGAGGTGAGGGCTTTCGAGAGCTTCTCCATATCGCCCTTGGTCTTGGGCTCAACGGCCACCGAAATCACCGGTTCGGGGATGAACAGGGATTCCAGGATGATCGGGTCGTTCTCCACGCAGAGGGTATCTCCCGTGGTGGTGTCCTTCAGGCCCAGAACGGCACCTAGGTCGCCGGCCCGCAGTTCATCCACCTCCTCGCGTTCGTCCGCCTTGAGCAGGATGAGGCGCGAGATCCTTTCCTTTTTGTCCTTGGTGGAATTGAGCACGTAGCTGCCCTTCTGCAGCACGCCGCTATACACCCGAACAAAGGTGAGTTTGCCGTAGGGATCGGCCATAACCTTGAAGGCCAGGGCACTGAAGGGAGCGCTGTCTTCGCTGGGGCGGCACGATTCGCTGCCATCGGGCAGCAAGCCATGGATCGGCGGCACGTCGACCGGTGACGGCAGAAAATCGACCACGGCGTCAAGCATCAGCTGCACGCCCTTGTTCTTGAAGGCGGAGCCGCAGAGGATCGGCACAAGGCCGTGATGGGTGACCCCGGTGCGGATGCCGCGGATCAGCTGCTCCTCGCTGAGCTCGCCATTCTCGAGGAAGGCATCAAGGAGAGTTTCATCGGATTCCGCGACGCACTCCATCAAGTTGTTGCGCCACTTCTCAACCTCGTCCTTCATGGCAGCGGGAACCTCCTCTTCGAGGATGTCGGTGCCGAGGTCGTTGGTGTAGATGAAGGCTTTGTTGCGCACCAAATCGATGATGCCCTTGAGATCGCCCTCGGCGCCGATCGGCAGCTGGATGGGCACCGCATTGGCCTTAAGGCGATCCTTGATCTGCTCGTAGACCTTCAGGAAGTTCGCACCCGTGCGGTCCATCTTGTTGACGAACACGATGCGGGGCACGTTGTAACGGTCGGCTTGACGCCAAACCGTTTCCGATTGCGGTTGTACGCCACCCACCGCGCAGAACACGGCCACCACTCCGTCAAGCACCCGCATCGAACGCTCCACCTCAATGGTGAAGTCGACGTGCCCGGGGGTGTCGATGATGTTGATGCGGTGGTCATTCCAGCTGGTGGAGATGGCAGCGGCCGTGATCGTGATGCCACGTTCGCGCTCCTGCTCCATCCAGTCGGTGACGGCGGCACCATCGTGCACCTCACCCATCTTGTGAACCACACCCGAATAAAAAAGGATGCGTTCGGTGGTGGTGGTTTTGCCGGCATCGATATGAGCGGCGATACCGATATTTCTGGTGCGTTCCAGGGGGTAGGCGCGAGCCACGGGGTACGTCTCCGAGGGGGGTCGACAAAAAGCGAGCGTCACTCTACAGACCGACATCTCGCCGGCCGAAGCGGAGGCGGTTCCCCACGGGGAGCCGCCTCCGGCAGACGCTCAGTAGCGGTAGTGGGCGAAGGCCTTGTTGGCCTCGGCCATCTTGTGGGTTTCCTCCCGCTTGCGCACGGCGCTGCCAGCCTCGTTGGCGGCATCCATCAGCTCGCCGGCGAGCTTCTGGGCCATGCTGCGGCCGTTGCGGGCCCGCGAGTAGCTCACCAGCCAGCGAAGCGCCATGGCCGTGCCCCGCTCCTGCCGCACCTCCATCGGCACCTGGTAGGTGGCACCTCCCACCCGGCGAGCCCGCACTTCCACGAGGGGAGTGGCATTGCGGACGGCGGTCTCGAACAGCTCCAGCGGATCGCCGCCGGTGCGCTCGTTGATCAGGGAGAAGGCGTCCGAGAGGATGCGCTGGGCGGTGGACTTCTTGCCGTGCTTCATCAGTCGCGCCACGATCATCGAGGCCAGACGGCTGTTGAATTGTGGATCGGGCAGGACCGGGCGCTTCTCGGCGGCGTTGCGGCGGGACATGGAGGGGGGAGGAAGGGAGGCGGGAGAACCCTGAGTGGCTCAGGGGAGATCAGGACTTGGGCGTTTTGGCGCCGTACTTGGAGCGACCCTGACGGCGATCCTTGACACCGGCGGTGTCGAGGGTGCCGCGGATGATGTGGTAACGGACACCGGGCAGGTCTTTGACACGGCCGCCGCGAATCAACACGACGGAGTGCTCCTGCAGGTTGTGGCCGATGCCGGGGATGTAGGCCGTCACCTCAAAGCCGGAGGTGAGGCGCACCCGAGCCACCTTCCGCAGGGCGGAATTCGGCTTCTTCGGCGTGGAGGTGTAGACGCGGGTGCAGACGCCGCGACGCTCCGGGCAGGAGCGCAGGGCGGGCGACTTGGTCTTGCGGGTGAGACGCTGCCGCTCGGTGCGGATCAGCTGCTGGATTGTGGGCATCGAGGGCCGGAGGGAACTGGTCGGACGTCCGACCGATTTCGACAATCGGTCACGTTACTTCGTCGTGGTCCCCCGTCCAGGGGCACGGCTGAAGGCGGCCCCGCAGGCGCAGCTGCTCACCTCGCCGGTGGGCCGCACCAGGAAGCCGCCGCCGCTCAGATCGCCCTTGTAGTCGAGGTGCAGGCCCGTGAGCAGCCCCATCTGATCCCCCGGGGCATACAGGGTGATGCCGTCGGCGCGGGCGACCGGCGTTCCCGCCAGATGGCCGGGCCGCAACCGGATCGTCCACTGCTCGCAGCCCCCCTCCACCAGGTCGATGTGCATCAGCCCCGGTGTGCCGGCCACAGCTGCCTGGCGGCTGAGTTCGGCGGCGGCGGCGGCGCTGATCCGCAGGCTGTGACCCCTGGGCACGGTGGAGGGAGGACGGCGGAGCCCCCACTGTGTCAGCCGCCAGGCCCGCCGCCACCTTCCAGCACCAGCCCCAGGCCGTTGTGGACCGAGCCGGCCACCCCTCGCCCCTTCACGGTGTGGGTCCCGCCCATCACCAGGCCGGTGGAGCTGCCTCCATCAAGGTTGAGGGCGTCGCGCAGGCCGAGGTTCGCCAGCAACAGAGCGGTTTCCCCCAGGGTCGGCCCGGCACCGTCGAGGCCCTGCAGGGTCAGCAACCACAGCTGGCTGCCATCGCTGCCGATCACCGTGCGCGGTGCACCCTGGCTCAGGAAGGCGGCGGAGAAGCCCTCCCTGCCCCCGTCGAGCACGATGCGGCCTTCCTGCAGCAGCAGCGGCCCGCCGCCCATCACCTGGCTCGCCTCCCCGAGCGGATCGCTGGCCAGGCTGCGCAGCCCCAGGCTCTCGCCCTCCCCCCAGGGGAGCTGGGCCCCGCCCCGGGCCACAACCAGCATCTCCCCCTCCCCGAGGGCCACGCCCGCCTGGAGGCGGACGGCATCCAGGCGCTCTCGCACCACGCCATCCCGGAGCCGCAGGGCCTCCTCCCCGCCGGAGAGGGGCCGGTACAGGCCTCCCCAGTCGGGGGTGTAGCGGCTCAGGCCCCGCTGCACCCAGCCGCTGTTGAGCGCCACCAGCGGCCACTCCCGCCCGGAGCGGTCCACCAAGCTCTCCTGCAGCCGTAACCGGCCGAAGCGCGGCAGATTGCGGGGCTCCCAGCCGATGGCGCCGCGGCCGAGGATCGGTCCCGACAGCCAGCGGCCGTCCTCCCGCAGGGCGCCGAGCGGCAGGCGCCGCACCCGGTTGAAGTAGCCGCCATTGATCGCCACCAGGGCGTCGCGGTTGCGGGCCAGCTGGCTGAGCGAGCTCAGGCCTTCCATGCTGTCCTGGCGGCGCAGGGGCCGCAGCAACAGGGGGCTGCTGCGCGGGTCGAGCCGCACCGAGGTGATCAGCACCCGGCCGCCGGCCAAGGGGCGCACCTGCCGGTCCCACTGCAGCTGGGGCCCGAGCAGCGCCAGCAGTCGCGGGTCGATCGGTGCCGGAGCGACGTCGCCTGTCTGAGGCTCCCCCGCGGCCGCCGGCAGATCGATCACGATCCGGGCCGGATCGCCGAGGGTGAACACCCGCCGGGGCGGCTCCGTCTGGCTGGCCAACGCGAGCGCGCCGCCCTCCTGGGCGCCGCGCAGCCCCAGCGCCTCCAGGGCCCGCAGCTGGGCGGGGTCCGCCAGCAGCGCCAGCCGCAGCGATCCGTCGTCGCCGCTGCGCAGCAGGGCCGGGCGGTCCAGGTC
>CAIVPT010000266.1 GCA_903907855.1 uncultured Synechococcaceae cyanobacterium
AGCAAATAGAGGTAAACACGCCTGAAACACCAGACCGATACCAGCCCTGGGGAGGGGCTGGCTCTGCGGCCTGCTCTGAGCGGTCTTCCGCGGTGCCGCCCAGGCGACAGCCACCAGCAACGACCCCAAGAAGCAGTACAAGGGGAAAGACTGTCAGCGACAGCGATCGTGATTTTTTTCTTCCCACTATTTTCAAAGAGAGCCACGGGTATTTTGTACCCAAGCCGAGGGGGTTGGTCAAATTCGCCAGAATTGATATTTATCTACTTCAGCCCCCGGTGATCGCGGCCAGCACCTCGGTTTCGTCGGCCTCCAGGTAGTGGCCCAGGGAACCCAAGGACTTGTGGCCGGTGATCTGCTGCACCACGTTCAGGGCCACCCCGCGGCGCACGGCATCGGTGGCCAGGGTGCGGCGGAAGCTATGGGTCGAAACCCCCTCCAGCCCCAGGCGGGCGCAGGCCTGGCGCAGGGCCTTATCTGCGGCCTGACGGGTCTGGGGGGTAGTGGTGCTGCCAGCGGCAGGGAATAGGCATTCCTCCTTCGCGGGGGCGTGGCCGTGCTCGGCCGCCCAGGCCTTGCGGTAGGTCTCCAGCTCGGCCGCCAGCCGGGGGGCGGTCGGAACCTGGCGCGTGGTCTTGGTCTTGGTGTTGCCCTTGCGGTAGGTCACCACCCCGTTCAGGTCACCCCAGCGCAGGGCGAGGGCCTCGCTGATCCGGCCGGCGGTCCATCGCTGAATCGCCCAGAGGCAGCGGTAACGGGGGGAGGGGGCACCCTCCAGCAGGGCCTCCAGCTCATCGGCGGAGAGGGTGGCGGCGGCACCGTGACGATCGACCTTGGCCATGGGGGGGGGGATCCCGACTGCTCACTGATCCTAGTTGCTCTTCTATCAAAAGAGCAACCACCTAGGTAGGGGAAGGGGGCAGGGCGAACAGGGCGGCGGGGGGTGCCTTGTTGAGAATCGCCAGGCGCTGCGTCCGCAGAGTCGGCGGAGTCCGGCGACGGCGGAGACGATGCCAGCCGGCCAGAGTCCGCTCAGTCCGCTGACTCGGCGGACGATGCGGATTCGAGCCGCCAGCAGTTCCAGCCGGTACGGGTCGCGCGGATCCCGCCGCGGGTGATCGGTGAGCCCCCAGGTTTCACCCCCAGGACCCAGGCGGTCTCGGTGGTGGTGAGCCCCAAGCCCGAACGGATCGCCCGCTCTGCGGCCTCCAGGCGGGCCAGGAAGGGGGCAGGGTCTGCGGAGTCAGCGGACGGTGCCGACCCTGCTGCGGAGCCTGTCTGGGGCGTCTGCGGAGTCCGCTGACTCACCAGACCGCCCGCAAGGTCCGCGATCCGCACCTCTCCCCGCGCCACCCGCTGCGCAGCTTCCGCCAGGCGGTCGGCATCGTCGGCGCTGACCCAGGCCACCCGGCCGCGGCCATCGGCCCCCGGCCCCTTCGTGGTGACGATGGCAAGGGCTTTCACCAGCTCAAAGATAGAACCGCGAGAGACGGGCAGGGACTCGGTCAGCTCCGCCAGGCGGACGCCATCGACGACAGCGGCGGCATGGTCGGCGGAGTCCGGCGACGGTGCGGACGGCGGCATGGTCAGGGGTCAGCGGAGTCCGCGGACGATGCCAGACGGTGGGGCCATGGCAACCACGGGTGAGCCACACCAGACGGCGGCGGGGCAGCCGCACCACAGGCCGCGGCCGGCCAACCACCACGGGCCGCAGGCGACCAGACGGACGGGTCACGGCGGGATCGAGCACGGCGAGCGGAACTTTCAGGTTCAGTTGCTGCAGCGGCGCCACTGGTACCCGATCAGTACCCGCCCATAGGCGCATCAGGCGGGCCCCAGACGATTCCCCCAGTGCACCTCCTCGCAAAAGCGATCGCGGTGCCGGCAGCGCTGATCTTCACCTTGTTCCCCAGCGGCGCCCTCATAACCAGGAGGGCGCCGGCCTCGCCGATCCCGGAGAGGATCGATCGCTGCAGGTCCCACAGGGGCCGGTAGCGGGGCGAGGGGGCGTCCACCTTCGCCATGGCGCAATGGTTCGCAGCGTGAGTCAACGCGGCCCGCTGTTCCACCTCAGAGAGGCCGGCCAGCGGGTCCGCCGGTTTTAGGTTTCCACAGCCAGCCAGTAGCACCAGCAGGGAAGCGAACAGCGCGAAGCGGGGCGATTTCACGGGCAGATGTAGAAGCAATGGCCCAATGCTGCCCCCTGGCCGCAGATCAGTTCGGGCCGCGAAGCACTACCAGCGCAGCCCGACGGTGACGGGGCAGCCGGACCCGTGGATGGGGCAAACCCACCACCAGGGGCCGCAACCAGCCAGACGGACGGGTCACGGCGGGCTGGAACACGGCGGCCACCAGGGGGCGAGGGGATCGGCAGGCATGGGCAGCAGGGCGCACCCCTCCAGGGTTCCCCCAGGCGGACAAGACCCCCCTTTTTCCGCTGCAAACTGCGCTTTATGCACGGTCACCAATGGATGCCCCCCCATAACTGGATCCGCCAGCCCCTCGGGGGCGTTTCTGGCGGGATGGAGCTTCTCCATGGATGGGGTGCCAAAAATCAGCAGGCAACCCGCAGAGGGGGGGGAGAGGGCCTCAGGCAACCGCTGCCAGGTGACCGGCGCTCCGCGAGGGGGGCCGGGGAGGGCCGCTGATCCATGGAACGGCGGCGGGGGCGGCGAGGGGGGCGGGCCTCAGCGGGGGGCGAGGGGGGCCCGGCGGATGGCTGGGGCTTTTTTCTCCCCTGCAGAAGAATCCCGTAGGGGCGTTTTTAGCCCCACCCCTGCGGCCGGTCAGGGGCTGGCGCAGCTCGGCCAGGAAGGCAACGGCGAGGGCCTCAGCGCTCACCCCCTCCGGCAGGGCCTCCCGCCGGGCCTCGTAGGTGTAGGCGTCGCGCTCATCGCCGCGGGCCTTGATCCGCCCGGCCTGCTCCAGCCGCCAGCCGATGGCTTCCAGCAGGGCCCGCAGGGTGCCGGTGGGGAGCTTGCGGGGGCTGATCCCCAGGGCGGTCAGAACCTGGCCGCGGTGGGCGGTGGCGGTGGCGTGCAGCTCCAGCACGGCCGGGTCTGTAGCGGCGATCGTCTCCCCTGCCGCGAAGCGCTCCAGCAGGCGGGGCACCCCCAGGGCCTGCAGGGCAGCGACGCGGGGCGCGAGGGCCACCCGCAGGCGGTCGGGGTCAAAGGGCCGGCCTGCGGCGTCAAGGGCGGCGATGACGGCCTGATCGTGGGCAGGGATTAGGGCGAGGGCCTCGGAGCTGGTAAGCAGCCAGCCCAACCGCAGGCGATCCCGCAGGCCGGCCCGCTCGGCCTCCAGCAGGGCTGGCGAGGGTGCCGCGGCCCCCAGTCCCCAGCGCAGGCCTAGCCGGTGGCGCTGCAGGGCGGCCCACTCATCTGGCGGGAGGGTGCGGCGACGGGCGAGGGCCTCGGCTTCCTCGGGGGTGAGGGTCGGGGCCTTGATCACGGCGGAGTCCTCCGCCCAGAGGGCCATTTCTGTGATTTCGCCCAGGGCTTTGCCGATCGATTTGGCGAGGGTTTCCGCGTCGGCCCGCTCGGGTTCTGGGGCCCCCAGCCCCCAGCCTTCCCGCTCCAGCAAGCCGGCGATCGTGGCGCGATAGGCCAGGCGCTGGCGGTTGCGCTGCGCCCCCAGTTCGGCCCAGGCCTCCAGACATGCGCCGCCATCGTCGGGGGTCTGCAGCGCTCCCAGTAGGGGGTCAGCGGTGGCCCGCAGTTCGGCCACCAGCCGGGCCGGATCGGTGGCGCCCGATCCCACCCGCAGGGCGGAGCCTGGGCAGCGATCCGGGGCGAATAGATAGGCGGGCACCTCAGGGCAGCGGACGCGGGCGAGGGCCTGGGCGACGTGCTCGGGGGCGATGCGGCCCCCCGCGTAGGCCAGCACGCAGGAGGGCCGCCAGCGGGAGAAGCTCACCCCGGAACTGATCGCGGGCGAGCAATAAAGGGCCCAGTTCGCCCCCTTCTGGCGGGCTTCTGTGGTGCGCCGTTCCGCGAAGCCGTCCGGGTCGGCGGCCAGCTCAGCGGCCAGCTCGGGGGTGCTGGAGTCGATCACATCCACCAGGTCGGCGGGCCGCCAGCGCTTGTGTTGGATCGCCAGGGTCTGGGGTGCGTTGCGCATGCGGGCCTGTTGGGCGGAAGCCCAGCAGAGGAAGGGCTCACCCGCGGCGATCACCTCGAACCACTTGCACCAGAACGCGGCGGCGGCGTCCTGAGGCTGCCCGAAGCCCTCGGGGGCGTGCAGGGGCCGGCCGGCCATCGGCTGGTGATCGGAGCGGATCAAGAGGGCGCGGCGCCCGCTGAGGCGTTCCAGCAGGCGCACGGCCCAGTCCGGCATCTGGGCATCGGCGGCGATGGTCTGCCGCATGTGGGGCAGTTGCTCGGCCAGGGTGCGCAGCACCACGGCGCGGCGATCGTCCCCCAGGGCTGTGCCGGTACTGGAGAGCAGGTGCTCAGCGGCCTGGGCCCATTCATCGAGCACCACGGCGCCGCCGATCCAGCCGTGGCCGCTGATCCGCAGGGCGGAGCCAGGGCACCAGGAATCCCAGCAACCGGCCACCCCCTGCTGTCGCTCATCCGATCCGGGAGCGGGGCGCCAGGGCACCCCCACCCGTTCGGCGGCGGCCTGGCCCAGGGCCTTGCGGTGGGAGGGCATGAGCACGGGGACCCCCTCGGCCGCCAGGGGAGCGAGGGCGGCGGCGATGGCTTCTGTCTTGCCGCAGCCCATCGGGGCCTGGAGCACCACCAGCGGGGCGGCTTCTGGGGAGGGGAGGGGGCAGGCCTCGCCCAACCACTGACCAGCCGGTGCGACCCGATCGGCGGGCCGCAAGGTGGGCAGCACGGGGCGGGGGCCCAGGGGCCGCAGGGCAGCGGCGAGGGCCTCCCAGCCCCCCCCGGCGGCCAGGTGATCGTCTGCTCCTTTGCCATGGGTGCCGGGAACGATGCCCACCCGCACCACGGCGCCAGCGGCGGCCAGCAGGCGGCCCAGGCGATCAGCGGCGAGGGGTTCGGCCGGCTCCGGCTTGTCGCTGGCATCAAAGACAACCCAGCAGGGCCGACCGGCGAGGGGAACGCCGGCCAGCTCGGGCAGCAGGGCCGGGCGACCGTCGGGGTCTTTCGGGGCGCCGTTCCAGATACCGGACAGCGCGACGGCGGGCACCCCGATCGAGAGGAGGGCCGCGGCCTTCTTGGCCCCTTCCGTCAGCAGCAGGGGCAGGGCTGGGGTCTGGGCCCACCAGCGCCAGAACACGCCAGCGGATCCGTCGGCATCGGCGGCCACCTCCGGGGGCAGGGGTAGGCCGTGGCGATCGGCCACCCGCTTGGCAATGGCGGCCGGAACCCGCAGCCAGAACGCGCGGGCTGGCACCCCGATCGGGTGCTCATATTTCCGCGGGGCGTCCTTCTGCTGATCCCACCGCGGCCGGTCCGGCTTGAAGGTTCCCCAGGCCATGGGGGCCCAGTCGGCGAGGGGATCGAGACCGGAGCACCACCAGCCGCCGGATTCGGCGAGGGGCTCCAGTGGCCGCAGGATGCGGGCGGTTTCTGCGGTGGCGTATTGGCTGGCATGGCCCCCCAGCCGGGCGAGGCGCTCACCGGCCAGGGCCTCCAGCACGGTCTGGCCGGAGATGCTGAGGAGGTTCGCCGCGGCCAGCTCGGGCGCCACGGCGCTCCCGTCGGCCCATTCCGTCAGGTGATGGGCCAGGAGGGCGTCAGTAGCCCCACCTACGTCCCAGGCGGAGCCGATCAAGCGCTCCGGCTGCGGTTGTGGGGCGGACGGAATTTCAGTAGGATTCACGGCAACGGCCTCCCCTCGGGGGGGTGTGAACCCCAGTCGCCGGCATGACGCCAATCGAGACGGCTTCTGGGAGGGTTTGAGAAGGGGGCTTCCGCCCCCTTTTCCCATTTCTGGGTTTGAGGCATTGAACCGGGCCAGCAGGCGTCTCGCCAGCCCACCCAGGGGCTCAGAGATCCCCGGCGTCGGCCTCCTCCATTGCCAGTGCCACTAGGTGGCGCACGAGGTCGCTCGGCGTGGCGTTGCGGGCTGAGGCAGCACGGCTCAGGGCTTCCCAGCGATCAGCCGGGAGGCGAAAGGTCATCCGGTGCTGTCGAGCAGGTGCGGGGCGCGCGGGGAGATCGAGCAGGCGGTGGGCGGTGGCGGGCATGGCGTCTGATCTGGGACGCCTCAGGTTTCCTGCCGTGCCGTAAGCCGTTCTGTCAGACGTTCCTGACGCTCAGCTCTGGGCGGCCCCATTGCTGGCGGCGGGCGGTTGTTGGGAGGTTTTCGCCGGTCCGATCTCAGGCGGCGCGATGCTCCAGTCGATCCAGCAGCAGGGCCACTTACACGGCGGCGAGAGGGGCGCCCTTTGGCGTTCCAGCGCTCGTGTCGGCCAGTGCCTCTAAATCAGATCCTGGCATCCTCGCCATCTATTGTGAATTCCGTTATATCTGGGGCAGCAAACACGCCATCCTTAGAGTAGTAGCGAAGCGCGAGGTATACGGTCTGGCCATATCCTCCATTGCCAATCGCGTTTACCCAGCCCATTACCGCCCCTTCTTTTGTCACTTGATTGGCCCTCATGTAAACACTGCCACATGATCTTTCTTTGCACCATACCTTTATCACCAGTGCAGAGCCCCCTGCGTCTTCTTCAGCAGCCCTGCACTCCGGGGTCTTCTTGTCGGGGTAAGAGGAGCAAATAGAGGTAAACACGCCTGAAACACCAGACCGATACCAGCCCTGGGGAGGGGCTGGCTCTGCGGCCTGCTCTGAGCGGTCTTCCGCGGTGCCGCCCAGGCGACAGCCACCAGCAACGACCCCAAGAAGCAGTACAA
>CAIVPT010000267.1 GCA_903907855.1 uncultured Synechococcaceae cyanobacterium
CCCCATCGCCCCGCCCCTGGGCCACCAGCTCCTCGAGTACCTCCTGGCGGTGGCGGCCGGCGTGCTCCCACCAGGCCTGGCCGTGGGCCACCCCATGGCGCCGCTCATCGATCGCCACCCAGCAGTTCTCTGGCAGGTAATCGAGCAGGCAGGCCGGGCGGCCCCAGGCCAGCCCCATCAGCCGCCGCAACCCCTCCGGCGTGCCCCCCTCGATCAGCATCTCCAGCGCCGCCGGCTCCAGCAGCGCCTCCAATCCCTCCGGCAACGCCTCCCGCAGGGCATCGGCCACCAGGGGCGCCACGCTGGTGGGGGTGATGCGCACCACATCGATGGCGTCGAGGGAGCGCTGGCTGGCGGGGTCGAACTCCCTGAGCTTCTCGATCTCCTCCCCGAAAAACTCCAGCCGCACCGGCAGCTCGGCGCTCACCGGGAACACATCGACGATGTCGCCGCGGCGGCTCCAGGTGCCCTCCTGCTCGATCGTCGCCACCCGCGCGTAGCCCAGCTGGGTGAGCCGCTGGCCGAGCTCCTCCACCGCCACGCTCTCGCCCCGCCGCAGCGACAGGCAGTGCTCCGCCAACACCGCCGGCGGGGGCAGGTGGGGCTGCAGGGCCCGCTCGGTGGCCACGATCACCCCCCGCCAGGGCTTCGCTTCGCCGCCGCCGCTGGGGCTCTCCCCGCCGCCATCGAGCAGTTCCGCCAGCACCTGCAGCTGGCCCCAGCTGATCTCGCTGGTGGGGTCAAACGGCTCGTAGGGGGATCCCTCCGAGGTGGGGTAGAGCTGGCAGGAGGGCCAGCCCATCAGCTCCAGCAGGGCGCTCCAGCGGCCCGCCTCCTCCAACGTGGGCACCACCACCAGCAGCGGGCTGCCCTCCTGGCTCGCCACGGCGGTGGCCACCAGCGCCCGCGCCGGCCGGCCGGCACCGCTCAGCCGCAACCGCTCGCTGCGGGAACAGCGCTGGCGCACCTCGCCGGTGAGGGGCACCTGCTGCAGCTGGCGCACCAGGGCGGAGAGGGGCATCGGCGGGCGGGGCGAGAGGGGCGATCCTCGCAACCGATGGCCCGCGCCGCGACCTGGCGCAAGACTGGTGATGTTCTGGTGCTTGCCCCTTGGCCCGCGACGACGCCCGTTACGTTTGCCGGCGCTGCTCCCAGCGGCCGCCCCTGCCCCTGGCCACCGGGGTGGGGCGCCAGCGGGTCTGCGGCCATTGCGGCAGCCTGATGGTGCGCCGCTCCCTGCTGCCGGTCGTTGGCACCCTGTTGATGGGCGGCGGGCTCGTGGCGCTCTCGCTACTGGCCCTGCCCGATGCGCTCAAGGGCCTGGCGGTTGTGGCCTCGGGCACGCCGGGCCTCTCCGAGGTGGTGGCCTACCTCGATCCGCCGCCGGAGCCCTCCCGCCGGCCGCTGGCCCTGCTCAACGGCGATCTGCTCGACCGGTTGGCCGAGGCCGATCTCTCCTGGGTGCCCACCGCCGAGCCGGTGAATGGCCAGGGCATCCGCTACCACTACCGCCGCCGCCTGGGGGAGGCCCCGTTGAGCATCGCCCAGATCCAGGCGCGGATGGCCAATCCCCCCTCCTTTGAGGAGGAGCGCCAGAGCCTGATGGTGCTGTTGCAGGAGCTGCAGCGGGTTGGCGTGGCCCTGGAGGTGGCCCCCACCCGCAAGCAGGGAGCCGCCGGCGAGTGGGACCACGCCGAGCGCACGGTGCGGCTGCAGCCGCTGGTGGTGGAGAAGGGCTCGCAGGACTTTCTGCAGGTGCTGAACCACGAGGCGATCCACGTGGCCCAGAGCTGTGCGGGCGGAGGCCTGCGCTCCCGGCCCGTGCCCCTCGGGCTCGACACCACCATGGATCCGGAGCTGGCCCAGCAGCTCACTGCGGTGCTCTACAAGGGCGCACCACCGCTGGAGCGGCAGCTGGAGCGCGAGGCGTACGCCAACCAGCACCGGTTCGAGCTGGGGGCGGAGCTGGTGCGTCAGCACTGCTCGCCCCATCCAGCCCTCAGCTGACGCTGGCCATGTGGCGCATCAGCTCCAGGCACTTGCCTGAGTAGCCCCACTCGTTGTCGTACCAAGCCACCAGCTTCATGAAGGTGTCGGTGAGGGCGATGCCGGCGTCGGCGTCGAACACCGAGGTGCAGCTCTCGCCCACGAAGTCGGTGGAGACCACCGCATCCTCCGTGTAGCCGAGCACGCCGCGCATCGATCCGGCCGCCGCCGCTTTCATCGCCTCCTTCACCTGCTCGTAGCTGGCGGGGCGCTCCAGGTTCACCGTCAGGTCCACCACCGACACATCGGGGGTGGGCACCCGGAAGGCCATGCCGGTGAGCTTGCCGTTGAGGGCCGGGATCACCCGCCCCACCGCCTTGGCGGCACCGGTGGAGGAGGGGATGATGTTCTGGGCCGCGCCGCGGCCGCCGCGCCAGTCCTTCACCGAGGGGCCGTCCACCGTTTTCTGGGTGGCGGTGGTGGCATGCACCGTGGTCATCAGACCGCTGGCGATGCCGAAGCTGTCGTGCACCACCTTGGCCAGCGGCGCCAGGCAGTTGGTGGTGCAGGAGGCGTTGGAAACAATGTCCTGGCCGGCGTACTCGCCGTGGTTCACCCCCATCACGAACATCGGCGTGGCGTCCTTCGACGGGGCCGACAGCACCACGCGGCGGGCGCCGGCGGCGATGTGTTGGCGGGCCGTGGCGTCGTCGAGGAAGAAGCCGGTGGATTCGAGCACGTACTCCGCGCCCACATCCCCCCAGGCCAGGTCTGCCGGGTTGCGCTCGGCCGTGATGCGGATCGCCTTGCCGTTCACCACCAGCTGGCCGTTGCTCACCTCCACCGTGCCGTGGAAGCGGCCGTGGGTGGAGTCGTAGCGGAGCATGTAGGCCAGGTAGTCGACCTCGATCAGGTCGTTGATCCCCACCACCTCGATGTCGTCCTGGCGGCAGGCGTGGCGGAAGGCCAGACGGCCGATGCGGCCGAAGCCGTTGATGCCGACGCGGAGGGTCATGGGGACTGCTGGCAGACGCTGAAGAGCCCGGGCGGCCGCGCGGGCGGGGGCCGTTTCAGGCTCGCATATCGCCCTGGGAAGTCATCCACGCCTCCTCCAGCAGCATGTTGAACTGCAGCAGCTGGGCATCGTCCAGCTGTTGGCGGCTGGAGGCCCCCAGCTCCTGGGCCAGGAAGCGGCGGGCGGTGGCGGCGTCCCAGCCGAGGCGCTCGAGCAGGCCGTCGCCCGTCGTCAGCAGATCCCGTCGCTGCAGGGGTACCGGCGCGGTGCTCGGATCGACGGGCGGGCTGAGGGCCTCCAGGGCCCGCAGGAAGGCCGTCAGGTCGGCCCAGCGGGTGAGGCGGCTGCGGCTGGGGTGACCGAAGGCGCGCTGCAGGTAGATCCCCTCCTGCTCCCGGCCCCAGCCGAGGCGTTGCAGCTGCAGGTCGAGTTGCACCAGCTCCTGGCTCCAATCCTCCGGATCCATCGGCGGCTCCGGGCTCGGTTCGGCGCTCGGCTCGGCGCCCGGATCGGCTGGATCTGGTGCCGCAGGCTCTCGGTTAGCAGGCACGGCGGTGGCTGTTGTCGGATCGGCGGCCGCTGCCGAAAACAGATCGGGCGCTACGGGGGCGTCCCCGCTGCTCGCTGGCGCCGGGGGCGCCGCTCTTGGCGCAGGAATCGGCGGCGGCACCGGCGCGCGACCCGATGGGGGCATGGCCCCTGGCGTCGCCAGCCGGGCCCGCAGGCGGCTGATCGCCCGATCCTCCGCCGTTTCGGCATCCTCCGCTTCGCCCAGGGAGCTGCCCAGCAGCTGCGTTCCCTGCCGGGCCGAGACCCGCACCACCCGCCGTCCCGGCTCGGCGTGCACCAGCTCTGCCTGCAGCTCCATGGGTCGGTGGGGTCGGGGGGCGGTCGGCTCGGGTCGGCCGTGGGGAGACGTTCCTACAGTGCCTGCCGATTGCTCCGGCGTGAGCAGCCCCCTGGAGCCGTCGCGGCACGCCGCTGAGTATGGAAGCCGAAACGGTCGAGTCCCTCACGCCGCTGCTCCAGGCCGCCGACCAGTGGAGCGAGGTGCTGTTGCTCCTGCCGTTGCTGGTGGGGCTGGAGGCGGTGCTCTCCGCGGATAACGCCATCGCCCTGGCGGCGATCTCGCGCCGCCTGCACGATCCGGCCCGCCAGCGCCAGGCCCTCAACCTCGGCCTGTTGCTGGCCCTGCTGTTCCGCCTCGGCCTGATCGCCGCGGCCCGCTGGGTTCTGGCCTTCTGGCCCCTCCAGCTCCTGGCCGCGGGCTACCTGCTGTGGCTCAGCGGTCGCCACCTGCTCGGCCTCGATGGGGAGGGGGCTGGCGCGGCAGAGGACTACAGCGAGGCAGAGGGCACCGGCGCGGCAAAGGGCAATGGCGAGGGAACCGCCGCCAGCACTCCCCCTGGGCCCGCACACGGCCTACCAGGCCTGGGCTCGGTTGTTGTCACCCTGGCCCTCACCGATCTGGCCTTCTCCCTCGACAGCGTCGCCGCCGCGGTGGCCGTCACCGACCGTTTGCTGCTGGTGATGGCGGGCGGGGTGATCGGCGTGGTGGCGCTGCGGCTGACCGCCGAGCTCTTCATCCGCTGGCTTGAGGTGTTCCGCCATCTCGAAACCGCCGGTTATCTGGCGGTGGGGCTGGTGGGACTGCGCCTGCTGGTGCGTCTGGCGTTCCCGGCCTTGGAGATCCCCGACTGGGCCCTGCTCGCCAGCGTGGTGCTCCTCTTCCTCTGGGGCTTTTCGGCCCGGCGCCTGCCGTCCGTCCCCGCTGACGCTGCGGCCGCCACCCTTCCCCTCGATCCCCCCTGAGCCGCCGGACCCCATGCGCGTGGAGCTGCGCCGCATCGATGACGACCGCCTGCTCGACACCCTCGAGATCGAGGCGTTCGACAAGGTGCCCCAGCCCGGTCGCTGGCTCGTGCACGACGGCGGCAGCTTCCTGGTGATGCAGCGCCGCCACCGCTACCGGCTGTGCAACGGCCGCTACGAGCTGGCCAGCGTGGCCCTGCAGGGCAAACCCCAGCGCCAACCCGCCGATGCCCGCTTCTGGAGCGGCCGCTGGGTGATCGGCGATCCCCTCTGCCGCTTCAACGCCCGCTCGCCCCTGCTGCGCTGCGCCGTGCTCCCTGACGGACCCTGCGAGCGCTGCGCCCACTTCCAGCCCACCTGAGCCAGGCCCAAGCCCACCTGACCCAGCCCGAGCCCGTCTGAGCCCGCCTTGGCCAGTACCGGCCTTCGCCATGCCCCCCTACGGTGAGGGCTGACGCCCGCGGCCCGATCACCTCCCCGTCTCCTGCTTCCCCATCCGCCGCCCGTGAGGGGCGCTCAAGCCGGCCCCGGCGGCTTATCCCGGCCCCGGGGGGCACCCCTGGTGCTGGGGGCGAAGCCGTCGCCGCCAGCACCTCCTCCAGCAGCGCCCCCAGCAGCGCCCCGGTGGCAGGCCTGGCGGCCGACTTCGCGGAGCTGGGCCTGGGGGAACCCCTGCTTAAGGCGGTGGCCGCCAAGGGCTACCGCCACCCCTCGCCGATCCAGAAGCAGTGCATCCCCGCGGTACTCGAGGGCCGCGACGTGCTCGCCGCCGCCCAGACCGGTACGGGCAAGACGGCCGGCTTCACCCTGCCGCTGCTGGAGCGGCTGCGCCATGGGCCCCATGCCCGCGCCGGCGTGGTGCGCGCCCTGGTGCTCACCCCCACCCGCGAGCTGGCCGCCCAGGTGGCCGACAGCGTCACCGCCTACGGCCGCTACCTCGACCTGCGCTCTGACGTGGTCTTCGGGGGGGTGAGCGTCAACCCCCAGATCGACCGGCTTCGCCGGGGCGCCGACGTGCTGGTGGCCACCCCCGGCCGCCTGATGGACCTGCATCAACAGCGGGCCCTGCGGCTCGATCGGGTGGAGGTGCTGGTGCTCGATGAGGCCGACCGGATGCTCGACATGGGCTTCCTGCGCGACATCCGCCGCATCCTGGCCCTCCTCCCCGAACGCCGCCAGAACCTGCTCTTCTCCGCCACCTTCTCGCCTGAGATCCGGCGGCTGGCCACCGGTCTGCTGCACCAGCCGGTGTCGTTGCAGGCCACCCCGGAGAACCATGCCGCCCCGAGCGTGGCCCAGGTGCTCCACCCCTGCGACATGGATCGCAAGCCCGACCTGCTCAGCCACCTGATCCGCAGCAATGACTGGGAGCAGGTGCTGGTGTTCTCGCGCACCAAGCACGGCGCCAACCGCCTCACCGAACGTCTAATCCGCGATGGTCTGCCGGCGGCCGCCCTGCACGGCAACAAAAGCCAGGGGGCCCGCACCCGCGCCCTCTCGGGCTTCAAGAGCGGCGAGCTGCGCGTGCTGGTGGCCACCGACATCGCCGCCCGCGGCATCGACATCCAGCAGCTGCCCCATGTGGTGAACCTCGACCTGCCCAACGTGGCCGAGGACTATGTGCACCGCATCGGCCGCACTGGGCGGGCCGGCTGCGATGGCCACGCCGTCTCCCTGGTGGCCGCCGAAGAGGTGGAGCTGCTGCGAGCGATCGAGCGCCTGATCGGCGAGAAGCTCCCCCGCCAGGAGGTGGCCGGCTTCGAGCCCAAGATCCTCTCCGCCCCGCCCCTCGACCTCAGCGGCGGCCGTGGTCGCAGCGGCGGCCAGGGCCGGGGCCAGGGGCAGGGACGCCCCCAGGCCGGCCGCAGTGCCCGTTCGCGCCGCTGAAGGGTGCCTGAGCCCCGGTTCTGCAGCGGTTGCGACAGTCCGTCACCCGCTGCTGCGGTCCACTGGGGGCAGGTCCGGCCCCCCGGATCCCTTGCCCACCGGCCGCTTCCCCCCTTTCCTTCGCCTGCCATGCCCTACGAACCCGGTTCGCCCGAGTGCCGTGTGCTGATCAACTGCAAGGCGCAGATCGAAACCATGCTGCTCACCCTCTCCCGCATCGAGAACAGCGAGCACATCCGCGATCAGCTGGTGTCCGTGCACAACCAACTCGAAGGTTTGCACCAGCTGCACCGTCGCCTGCCCGATCCGCTCACACCGGCCTGATCCACATACGCCGGCCTGAGTTCTCCCACAAACAACCCCGCCACCTCCAAGGAGTGCGGCGGGGTTTTGTCTTACTCAGGCGCTGAAGATGATCCGGTTGGGATCTGCAGGCAGGCCGGGATCAGGCTCGCAGCCGCTCCTGCTCCTGGAGCTGGTCCTGCCGCTCAAGGCCCCGGCAGGCCGCATGGGCAGCCGCCAGGGTGGCGACCCGCAGCTGTTGGCGAGGCTCCTCCTCCCGGCTCACCACATAGCGACCCGTGGTTTCCCGAAAAATTATGCAACCGGACCCGGTGGCGTTGACGAAGGACAGCTCGCTTCCCATGGATCCCGATTGGTGGAACAGTTCCGGTCTACAACCCTCTCCCTGGCCGATCGCTGTGTTGGAGCGCTGACAACACAGAACGTAAGCAGAATCATCCGTTTCTTTATATCACCTTCCGATTTGCCCCAGGCGCGTTCTGCTTTGCCTCAGCGGCCGTCCTGCAGGCATTCTCCTGCCGTCGCCCCCAGCTGTTGCAAAAGCCGTCCGCCCGCCGCCGCCGGCTTCCCCTCCAGTTGCCCCGCGCGCAGCAGCAGCGGGCAGCCACCGGTCGCTACCACCAGACCCACCTCCTTCACCACCTCCAGCACCGTCCCCGGCGCCGCTGACGGGGCCTGGCCGGCCTCCACCAGGCCCCAGCGATCCGCCAGCTCCCGCCCCTCGGGGCTCAGGGCATCGGCCAGGCGGCGCACCAGCGGTTCGCTCGCCTGCAGCTTCAGGCGCCGGCCGCGCCATTGGGCGTGGGCGTTTGGATGGAGGCCCTGGATGCGGCGATGGACCGCCAGCGCGGAGGCCCCCCACGCGATGCACTGATCCTGGCGCTGCAGCAGGCGCGCATGGGTGATCCCCTCCTCCCCCTGGACCCGCAGCCCCAGCCGCCGCCAGCGCTCCGCCTCCGGCCCCGGCCCGGCCGCCTCGATGCGGGGCAGCGCCTCCACCAGCAGCTCGGCGGTGAGCGACGAGAGCCGCTCGCCCAGGGTGGTGGCGTTGTCGAGCAGGCCGATCGGCAGGGATCGCTCCAGCAGCACCGGTCCGGTGTCGAGGCCCTCCTCCATCGCCATGATCCCCACGCCGGTTTGGCTGTCGCCCTCCAGCAGGGCCCATTGGATCGGCGCCGCGCCACGCCAGCGGGGCAGCAGGGAGCCGTGGCCGTTCCAGCAGCCCAGCGGCGGCGCCTGCAGAACCTCCGGCGGCAGGATCTGGCCGAAGGCCACCACCACCGAAAGATCCGCCCCCAGGGCCGCCAGCGCCGCCTGGGTGTCGGGTTCGCGCCGGATCCGGGATGGGGTGACCACCGGCAAGCCCAGCGATTGCGCCCGCTCCTTCACCGGCGAGGCCATCGTGGCCCCCCCGCGGCCGCGCCGCCGATCCGGCTGGCTCACCACCCCCACCAGCTCATGGCCGGCCGCCACCAGGGCGTCGAGGCTGGGCACGGCGTAGGCGGGGGTACCCCAGAACAGGATCCGCATCGACGCCGGGCCTCAGGCGTCGCCCGTGACGCTCAGGCCCTCCACCCACACCCAGGGGCAGAGGCCATCGGGGGTGATCTTGGCTTCGCCCTCGAAGCCCACAATGCGCTGCAGCACCTCGCGGATGTCGCCGGCGACGGTGGCGGCCTCGATCGAGCGCTGCTGGCCGTTCTCGATCAGCCAGCCGTCGAAGGGGAGGGAGAAGGAGCCCTGGCTGGCCTTGACGCCGGCGTGCAGGGCCGAAAGCGAATCGATCACCACCAGCCCAGGGCGCTCTCCGCCGCGCTGGCCGGATGGGGCGAAGCGGTCGAGGCCGCTGGCGCCGCCGTCGCTGCCGGGGGTGGGACCCACCTCGAACCAGTCGGGACCCACCGACACCTTGGCGCCCATCCCCGCATGGCCCGTGGGCTCCACCGCGAAGGCCCGCGCGGTGGCTTCGGAATGGAGGAAGTTGCGCAGCACGCCCCCCTCCAGCAGGGTGAGACGGCGGGTGGGGGTGCCTTCGCCATCGAAGGCGGAAGCGCCGATGTTGCCGGGATGGAGGCCGTTGTCGTGGAGGTCGAGGAAGGGCACCGCCAACGCCTCCCCCAGGCTCTCGCGCCGGCTGAGGCTGACCCCATCGAGCACCGCCCGGGCGTTGAACATGCCGCTGAAGGCGCCGATCAGATCGAGAAACGCCTCCGGGCTGAACACGCACACGTAGCGACCGGTGGCGATCGGGGCGTAGTCGAGGTGGGCGATGGTGCGCTCCGCCGCCTCCTCGATGCAGCCGGCGATGTCGAGGTCGTCGGCGCCGTAGGCCAGGCGCACCGCCCCGCTGCTGCGCGGTTTGCGGCCCGTCTCCTCGGCCCGGGCGTAGAGGTAGAGGCTGGCGGTGGTCAGGCGCTGCTGGCGGCAGGCGCCCTCGCTGTTGAGGTAGAGGCGCTCGCTGCGCCGTTGGGCCAGGCCGTTGTAGGGAACCGTCTGGATCGCGGGATGGCGCCCGAGCAGATCGCGCTCGGCGTCCCGCAGGGTGTCGAGCAGGGTGAGGATGCTGCGGGGCTCGTGCAGGGGCTGATCGAGCGTGGCCACCGGCGCCGTGGCCAGGGGCGAGAAGGCGGGGATGTCCTCGGGGTTGCCGAAGGCGCTGGCGGCGTGGGCGCCGCTGAGGGCGCGGCGCAGGCCCTCGTCGCTGAGGTCGGAGGTGCTGGTGATGCCCACCAGGCCGGCGCCGTTCCAGACGCGCACCGTGATCGAGCTGCGCTGGGCGCCCTTCATCTGTTTGGCTTCGCCCCGGTCCACCTGCACGGAGGTGTCGGTGCTGCAGGCGGCTCCCAGATCCCAGCGAGCGATGCCCTCATGGGCCGCCAGCTGCTCGAGGCGGCTGCGCAGGGCCTCGGCATCGAGGGTGGTGGCCATCGTCAGCGGCCCCCCACGGTGATGCCATCCACCTTGATGTGGGGCTGGCCGACGGTCACGAAGATGCTGCCGCTCACCGAGCCGCAGAAGCCGGCCGCCAGCTCCAGGTCGTTGGCGCACATCGAGATGCGGGGCATCACCTCCTTGGCCTCGCCGATCAAGGTGGCCCCCTTCACCGGCCGGGTGAGGGCGCCGTTCTCGATCAGGTAGCCCTCCTCCACGGCGAAGTTGAACTGGCCGGTGGGGCCGACGCTGCCGCCCCCCATCGATTTGCAGTACAGCCCCCGGTCGATCGAGGCGATCAGATCCTCCGGGCTGTGGGGGCCGGCGGCGATGTAGGTGTTGCGCATGCGGCTGGCGGCCGCGAAGGAATGGCTCTGGCGACGGCCGCTGCCCGTGCGCGCATGGCCCGTGCGCCGCTCGCCCGCCCGATCGCTCAGGAAGGCCCGCAGCACGCCGTTTTCGATCAGCACGGTGCGTTGCGGTTCCATCCCCTCATCGTCCATCGCCAGTGAGCCGAAGGCGCCGCCGGTGAGGCCCTCGTCGATGGCGGTGACGGCTTCGTGGGCGATCGCCTCGCCGACCCGGTCTGCGAAGGGGGTGGTGCCCCGCTCCAGCTGGGTGGTTTCCAGCAGATGGCCACAGGCTTCGTGGAAGATCACGCCGCCGAAGCGGTTGGCGAGCACCACCGGCAACTGGCCGGCCTCCACGTAATCGGCGTAGAGCATGGTGGCGGCGCTGCTGCAGAGGTCCTGGGCGGACTCGTCGGCGTCCCAGTGCTGCAGCGCTTCGGGGCGGTCGCTGGTGCCGTAGCGGCGCCCGAGGCTGGCCCGGTGTTCGCCATCGGCGGCCAGCACGCTCAACCCCAACGACTGGTGCAGGCGCACATCGCGGGCGAAGGTGCCATCGCTGGCGGCCACCAGCACCTCCTGCCAGTCGCGGGCGTAGTTGCCGCGGCGGGCCTGCAGGTGGTGACCGTGGCGCTGCAGCCGGTCGGTGCCGAGCAGCAGCTTGGCGGTGGCGTCCCCCAGCCCCGGGCAGAGGGCTAGCCAGTGGTCCTTGCCCTGGCCGTGGTCGCGCAGGGCCGGAAGCCCCTCGAAACCGCCGCTGCCCTGGGCTGGCCGCAGCAGGCCGAGCATGCCCAGCGCCTGGTCGAGGGCCTCCATCAGGCCCGCGGCGCTGAGGTCGTTGGTGCTCACGAAGCCGTCGCGATCACCCAGAAACACCCGCAGGCCTGCCCCCATCCCGAAGGCGGGGCTGACGCTGGTGATCGCCTCCTGCTCGGCCAGCACGCCGAGGTGATCGGTGCGCTCGAGGAACACCTCCACCAGGTCGGCGCCGGCGGCCCGGCCGGCCGCCAGCAGGGGTTCGAGGCGGGAGCGCCAGAGGGGATTGAGCCAGGTGTCGCCCGTGGGGCCGCTGGCGGGACGGGAATCGGTGGTGACGGTCAAGGGAGGATCAGCGAACCGCCGGTTGGAAGCGCTCGCTGCGGATCGGCGCCATCAGGAACAGCTTGGCCATCTCCAGGCCGTTTCCGACCCAGTGGGGCAGCTTGCGAAGCAGCTTGAGGGGAGCGGGGCCGCCGCTGTCGTCGGCCTGGCTGAGGGCGGCGTTGTTGGTCACCAGCCGCTCAAGACCCTCCCAGAAGCGGGGGTTTTCGACGTCGAGCACCACGGGGAAGACGCGGGCAGAGGTTTCGTTGGTCTTGCGGATCACCAGCTCGTCGTAGGTGCGGGCGTCGAGGCCGAGGGCCTCATAGAACTCCTTGCGGGCCACGTCGCGCACGTACATGGTGGCGAACACCGCCAGCAGGAAGAAGCGGCACCAGAGGCGTGCCCGCAGACCGGTGACGCTCTTGGGCTGGGCCTTCATCAGGGCGTCGAAAAAGTCGCCATGGCGGTTTTCGTCCTGACACCAGTTCTCGAAGAAATTGAAGATCGGGAAGATCTTGCTCTCGGGGTTTTGCTCGAGATGGCGGAAGATAGTGATGTAACGCCAGTAGCCGATCTTCTCGGAAAGATACGTGGCGTAGAAGATGTATTCCGGCTTGAAGTGGGTGTAGGCCTTGTGCGAGGTCAGGAAGCCCAGGTCGAGCTGCAGGCCGAAATCGGCCATGGATTTGTTGAGGAAGCCGGCGTGGCGGGCCTCATCGCG
>CAIVPT010000268.1 GCA_903907855.1 uncultured Synechococcaceae cyanobacterium
GGCGACGAAGGCGACGAAGGCGACGAAGGCGAATCCGGAGCCGGACGCTGCACCGCCGGCTCTCCAGCAGTTGCTCAGCCGCCTGGAGCTGGCGGATCGGCTGGCAACCGGTGGCTACACCCTCACCGCTGTGGAGCTGGCCCGCCTGGTGGAGCTGCCCTTGCGTGGCCTGGAGGGCCGCAGCGATGCCTGGATCTGGCGGGATTGGCGGGTTTGTCCGGCCGGGGAGGGGCGTTGGCGGCTGGAGCGGCAGGCCGACGCGGGAGGATTGGGCACCGACGCGTGAGGGGCGGGGGCATGGCCCAGGATCTCTACCGGCGTTTTGTGGGTCCGCTCCTGCAGCGCGACGATGGCGCCGACGCCGAAGCGCTCAGCCGCCTCGCCCTCACCAGCCTGGGCCAGGCCAGCCTGCGCCGCCGCTGGCCACTGGTGAGCGGCGCCCTGGCGGCGATGGAGGAGCAGCTGGGCCGCCGCGACCCCCGCCTTGAGCAGACCCTGTTCGGCTGCCGCTTCGCCAACCCGGTGGGCCTGGCCGCTGGATTCGACAAGAACGGGGTGGCAGCGGCGATCTGGGAGACCTTCGGCTTCGGCTTCGCCGAGCTGGGCACCGTCACCTGGCACCCCCAGGCCGGCAACCCGCGGCCCCGTCTGTTCCGCCTCGCCGAGGAGAGAGCCGCCCTCAACCGCATGGGCTTCAACAACGAAGGCGCCCGCGCCGTGCGCCGCCTGCTGGAGCGCCAGGGGCTGCCGCCGCCCGGCCAGCGGCCCGCCGTGCTGGGCATCAACCTGGGCAAATCGCGGGTGGTGCCGCTGGAGCAGGCCGCCGACGACTACGCCGCCTCCCTGGAAACCCTGGCGCCGCTGGCCGATTACGCGGTGGTCAACGTCAGTTCCCCCAACACCCCCGGCCTGCGCGATCTGCAGGAGGAGAGCCAGCTCCGCCGGATCGTGGAGCGCCTGCGGCGGCTGCCCGGCTGCCCGCCGCTGCTGGTGAAGATCGCCCCCGATCTCGAGGACGACGCCATCGACTGCATCGCCCGCCTCGCCTACGAGGAGGGGCTGGCCGGGGTGATCGCCGTGAACACCAGCCTCGACCGGCTGGGGCTGCAGGAGCGGCGCCTGGAGGCCACCGGACTCACCTTGGGCGAGGAGGGCGGTGGCCTGAGCGGCCGGCCCCTGCGGGCCCGGGCGGTGGAGGTGCTGCGGCGGCTGCGGGCCACCGCAGGGCCGGCCCTGCCCCTGATCGGGGTGGGTGGCATCGATTCGCCGGAGGCCGCCTGGGAGCGGATCACCGCCGGCGCAGCCCTGATCCAGATCTATACCGGCTGGATTTATGAAGGCCCGCAGCTGGTGCCCACGATTTTGGATGGGCTCTCCTGCCAGCTGGATCGCCATGGCCTTGGCACGCTTGCGGAAGCTGTCGGTACGGGGCTGTCGTGGCGGTGAAAGTCCGTTATCTTCTGCGGGACTCTGATCAGAACCTTGGCAAGTACGGGCCTACTGGACACATGGCAGGAAGGACTGCGTCCCCTCAGGGCCCAGATGTTTCCCCGTCAGGTGCTGCTCGAGCTGCAGGACCACTCCATGCGCGGCCAGGTGGTTCTCGATGGGAAGCCCGAGCCGGTCAGCCTGGAGGCCCCCCTGCCGCCGCTCACGGTGCGCAACGGCATGCCGCTGGAGAGGGAGCCCTTAGGGGATTTGATCGGCGATCTTTTAGTGCGCGACGGCCTGATTGATCATTTTGTGCTGGCGGCCCTGCCCCCTGCGGCCGCCCACTGGCGCGTGGTGGTGTGGCCCTTTGAAGACTGGCCCGACGATCCCGCCCGCGCCCTGCGCCAGATCGCCCCGCCGCTGAACCTGCCCTTCAGCCTGGAGGAGGCCTACCTCGATCTCCAGCCCCTGCCTGGCAGCTCCCCCCAGATGCTCCTGGCCGCCGCCCCGAAGGCCCTGGTGGATGCCTGGGTGGATGTGTTCGCCATGGCCGGAGTGCAGCTCGAGCGCCTGGCGCCCGCCCAGACCTGCCAGCTGGCGGCCCTCGCCGATCTGCTCAAGGAGGCGCCGTCTGACCAGCTGGTGGCGGTGCTGGCTGCTGAAGCCGGCGATGCCCACCGCCTGCTGCTCGTGCGCGCCGGGGTGCCGGTGTTCGAGCGCGCCCTGCTCAGCAGTGGCGACGCCCTGGTGGACGATCTGGTGCGCAGCATCGCCTTCTACCGCCGCCAGGACAGTGCCGTGCACGATGTGCGGCTCCTGCTCACCGATACGGTGCCGATGCGCTCCCAGCTGGAGGCGCGCCTTTCGCTCCTGGCGGAGGATCTCACCCCCGAACCCTTCGGCTCCCTGGTGCTGCAGGGGCTGGCCATGCCCGATTCGCAGCCATGAGCCCTTCCGTTACCCGCCCCCCCGTCCTCGACCTGCTGCGCGAACGCCGGCGCGCCCTGGGCATCGACTCGATGACCTCGGTGCTGGGGGTGCGCCGCGATCTGGTGCGTCAGGGCACCCTGATCGGAGCCGCCCTGGTGGGGGGCGTGGCCCTGATCACGGGAGCGGTGACCCTGCGCCACAAGATCATCCAGGCGGAGATCGACAAGCTGGCGCCGATCGAGGCGGAGGTCCGATCCCTTACCAAGCAGAGCGACGATCGCCAGGCCTCCCTGGGCAAGATCACCGCCACCAACCAGGATCTGGCCACGGCACTGACCACCGTGCGCACCAGCTCCGCCCTGCTGGCCGACCTGCAGTTGCGCACCCCCCAGGGGGTGCAGCTCACCTCGGCCGTGGTGGCGGGTAGCAACCTCGTGATCAAGGGCAATGCCGACGATCCGACCGCCTTTGCGCGCATCAATGCCTTCCTGCTGGAGCTGAAGCGCTCCGATCTCTTCGATCCCGCCACGGTCACCCTGGTGCGATCGCAGCGGTCTGCGGCGCCAAACCAGGGGGCCGCTCCGCGGGTAACGCCCGAGCCGGTGGCCTTTGAAATCAACGCCACCTTCGCCATGCTGCAGCCGAAGCAGCAGCTCTCCGCGCTGCAGAAGCTGCGCTCGGAGGGCATGGCGCGTCGTTTGCAGCTGCTTCAGAAGGAGGGATTGTTGCCATGACGAATCTGCAGGCTGGAGCCACCCGTCTGTCCACGCCACTGCTGCGGCGTTTGTGGTTGTGGGTGCCGATCGGCATCGGCGCCCTGCTGGCCTCAGCCCTGGCGACCACCGTTCTGGTCCCGGTGACGGCCCTTCTCCAGCGGGACAGCGCCCGGTTGCGGGAGGTGCAGGAGCTCAGCGCCCGGCTGGCCTCGGAGCGTGAGCGGGCCGCATCCCTGGCGCAGCAGGACGAGAAGGCCAATTCCCAGCGGGCCGCCCTGGTGCGGGTGATCAGCGGCAACGGCGATCTCTCCACCTTCCTGGCAACCCTGGATCAGTTGGCCAAGGCCAACCGGGTGCAGCTGGATCTCTACGAGCCCCAGGGGGATGGCAAGAGTCCCGACCGCAATAAGGATGGGCGGGTGGATGAACAGGAGAAGAAAGCCAAGCCTGCCTCCGATCCCCTGGAGGTGGATGGCATGCAGCGGATTTCCCTCGAACTTGCCGCCCGCGGCAGCTATCCCCAGCTCCTGGAGTTCCTGCGCCAGCTCGAGGCCCTCAATGTGCTGGTGGTGCAAACCGATCTGCAGCTCAACCTCGAGGCTGCGGCCGGCAATGCTCCCGCCGCCACCGGGCCTGCGGCCCTGCTGCCGCGGCCTGTGGTGCTGAACATGTTGCTGGGTCTATACAACAAAAATCCCCAGGCGTCCAAGCCGGGACGATCCAAATGAGACCCGCTCTTTTTCCTGTTTCCCGCTGGCCATTTAGCCCCAACACCGATACCATCTCCAAACTCATGAATGAGGAACGCGTGGGCAGCAAGCTGCGGCAGCGTCAGCGGCGCCATTCTCTACTGGCGGCTGCGGTGATCGGTGCCAGCCCCGCCTTCGCGATGGCGGCGGGCGCGCAGCCAATGGCCCCTGCCTCAGCGCCTGCCCCGACAACGTCGGTGGTGCGCAGCCGCGGCCTGGAGATGAAGGTGCGCCGCCTGCCCGATGCGGTGGAGGTGGTGCTGGCTGGGGTGGGACCAGCCCCGCAGCTGTTCCAGACCAGCCGGGGAGCCAGCTGGGAGGGCCGGTTGATGACTCCAGCCCCGGTGGCCCTGCGGATGGGCCCCCAGCGCCTGAGCCTGCCGGAGGCCGGCCTGCAGAGCATCAGCCTCGACGGATCGGGCAACACGTTTTCTGTGGTGGTCACACCGGTGCCGGGCTATCCGGTGGGCCGGCCGGTGGTGAGCGCCGATGGGCGCGACATGATCCTCACCTTTGCGGCCTCGGTGCAGCCGACGCTGCAGACCTCCACCCCCAACCTGAGCGCTCCCGGACGGGTGGCCCAGCCTGGCTATGTGCCGCCGCTGCAGCCCCGCGCCGTGGCCCCGCCGGTGGGCGACATGGCGGTGGGCACGATGCTGCTGAGCAACAGCAGCTACGTGAATGTGAGCGGTCCGCCGGTCACGATGACCCTGAAGAATGCGCCGGCCAAGGATGTACTGATGGCCCTGGCGCGGCTGGGCAATTACGGTTTTGTATTTGTGGATGAGGCGGCTGGCGCCGGCAATGGGGGAGCGCCGGCCAACGGCGGCCAGGGATCCGGCACCGGCGGTTCCCCGGCCGATCGCCGCATTTCGATCTCTTTCCGTGGCGAGAGCTATGCCCGATCGGTCAATTCGGCTCTGCTTGCCGCCGGTCTGCAGGGCAAGCTCGAAGGCGGGCTGATTCTGGCGGGCCCCAATGTGCTCGGCAAATCCTTCGGTGCCCAGATGTCGAAGGTGTATCGCCTCAACCAGGCCTCCGCCGATTCCGCCGCCGATTACCTAGCCAACCTCGGCGCCAAGGTCAACAAGACCTTCACCACCACCTCTCTCAGCCAGGAAACCCAGTCTTCGGGTACTCCCACCCAGAACACGGGTGCCACCCAGTCGCAGACGGCGACCATCACCCAGATCCAGTCTTACGGAGCCAGCCAAGGACCGCTTCTGGGCTTGATTGGTACCACCGACTCTCGACTGGGCACGATCACGCTGGTGGGTGATCCGCGGATAGTGGCAATTGCTGAATCGTATCTTAAGCAGCTTGATCTTCGTCAAAGGCAAGTAGCTCTTTCTCTGAAGATCCTTGACGTGGATCTCAACAATGCTGCCACGACTGATAACTCTTTTGCCTATCGCTGGGGCAATAGCTTCATTGTTAATGACTCTGGTCAGCTGTTGGGCGCTTTTGGTCGCAACCTCCCGCCCACCGATCAAAGCTTCAACAGGCAGATCCCTGATGGCTCTACTCCTACAATCACAACCGAGGACGGCACCCTCAAGGTTCAAGGTCCTCCCGGCTTCCAGGTGAATGGACGTCTTGGCGATAGTCTTACCCCTCCATTCTTTGCATCGGGTTCGACCACGGCTAACCCCGTCAATCCTGGCCTAGATTATCCTAGTAATAACTTCTATGATTTCGTTCGCGCTCAAATTACGTCCAGCACCACCAAGGTATTGGCCAGCCCCACGCTAATTCTTCAGGAGAACCCATCCATTCTCCGTGGCGAAGAGGGTGGCGGTGCAGCGTCCACTGGCGACGGCCAGCAGGGCATCACCAATATCAGCCTCAGCTCTCCGATCGGTCGCCGGCGTGCCAATGAGGGTGTGGTACGAGTCGGCACCAACGTTGTTACGGGCTACGACGTGGAAACGCCTTCTCAGGGAGGAAACGTGGTCTGCACACCTGAGCTCACCACTGCTGGGCTTGTCCTCGGCGCCCGAGTGGAGAAAATCGACGACAACGGCTTCGTTACCTTCACCCTCTCCCCCAGTATCTCCGCCGTGACGGCCGAGGAGGAGGCCCCGGCTGGTTGCGGTTCCAACCTCAAGATCCTGAGTGTCCGCAGTCTCGACACTGGCGCTCTGCGGGTGCGGGACGGGCAGACATTGATCCTCACCGGTGTGATCTCCGACCTCGATCGCGAATTGGTCACCAAGTGGCCAATCGTGGGCGACCTACCCCTGGTGGGCCAGTTCTTCCGCAATTCCGGCAAGATCCGCGAGAAGCGTGAGCTGGTGATCATGGTCACCCCCAGCATTGTCAACGACGTGGAAGGTGGCACCTACGGCTACGGCTGGCAGCCCTCCACTCCCCAGTCGCGGGAGCTGATGCGCGGCGTGCGCTGATCTACGGCCCCGCCGGGTTTCCGATAGGTTCGGGATTGGGCGGAGCCAACGGGCATCCTGCGCGAAATGATGGGCCATAGACCCAACCGACGATTCGCCTCAGCAGGTGGTGGGGTGATTGAGGATCTGAATCCCTAGGCAGCCGACGTCGAAACCAAAAAATCTGCCCACCTTTGTCTTTGAGAACGGGTTGTGCTAATTCCGGCTAATTATCTGGAGCGTTGGTGTTTGGATTCGTTCTCGATCCCCTTCCCCTCAGAACCCCCCGAGCGCCGGTACGAGGAACTTCATCGCCAGCGGCGCCAGGCTTGAGGCCAGCCCTGCCGCGCCACTCAGCAGGGCCCCGCCGATGCCGTTTCCGCCCTTCGGCCGGCCGGCTGGGGTTTGCAGGGCCTGGGCGGCATCCCGTAGTGCCTTTGCCTGGGTGGCATCGCCGCCCTGCTCGTACAGGCTCGCCGCATAGGTGAAATCCTGGGCCGCCATCTGGCTCTGGCCCTGTTCGCTGCGGGTGATGCCCCGCGCCACCCAGCTGATCGCCGCCTCGGGCTCCCGCCGGATCGCCTCGCTGAACAATTGCTCCGCCTGCGGTTGGCGGCCCGCCAGCGCCTCCTCCACCCCCGCGTTGTGCAGTTCCGGATAACTCAGCACCTCCGGCGCCAGCCCGCGTGCCTGTTTCCAGTGGCTCGCGCCCAGGGCGCCCGGATCCAGCAAGGCACCGCTCAGATCGCTCTGGCGCAGGTCGGTGCCCTCCAGGCGGGCGCCGCGCAGATCCGCCCCCCGCAACGACGCCCCCTGCAGGCTCGTGAAGCTCAGATCCGCCCCGGCGAACCGGGCGCCATCCAGCTGGGCCTGGCCCAGGTTGGCTCGGCGCAGATTGGAGCCGCTCAGATCCGCATCGCGGAGATTGGCGTGCACCAGATCCGCATCCGCCAGCTGGCAGCCCACGCAGCGGCGCTGCTCAAGTAGGCGCATCAGGTCGGCCGTGCTGGCGGTGGCTGGTGCGCCCAGGCCCAGCGCGCCTGGTCCCAGGCCAGCCGCAGCCAGCAGCAGGGGCGCGAACCGCCGGGCGAAGGCGGGGAGGCGGTGGTGGTACATGGCGCCTTTCTATCGCGTTCGGCGGGGATCTGCCTCACTCAGGTTGCCGCTGCAGATGGCGGCCCAGGCGCCGCCGTTGCTGCCGCAGCTGGCGCCGCAGCTCTCTCTGGCCGCCACGCCGTGCCTTCGGGGCGTCTGGGGCGTCTGGGGCGAAGCGATGGCGCTGGTACAGGTCCACCAGCGCCGCCAGATCGGGCGCCAGCGCTGGCCAGCGCTCCTCCACCCGCGCCGCGAAGCGCGGCAGCGTTTCCCCCGGCTGCGGCGCCAGGCCCCGCCGTGCCAGGGCGGCCAGGGTGCGATCCAGCTCCCGGCGCCAGGGGTCCTGCGCCATCGCCCGCCGTTGCAGGGCGGCCAGCACCGCCACCGCCAGGGCGAGGCCCGCGGTCAGCCCCACCAGCACCAGCGCCCCCAACCACTGCCGCCGCTCCCCCAGCAGCCGCTGCAGCAGCGCCTCCTGCCCCTGCGGGTCGTAGCTCAGCCACAGGCGGGTCCAGGCCAGATCCAGGCCCCACCACTGGTGCTCCACCCAGCGCAGGGCTCCGGTGCTCGCCCCGCCCCTCTCCTCCAGCGGCGCCGGCACCCAGCTGGTGGGATCCACCGGCCGCCAGCCCTGCCCCGGCAGCCACACCTCGCTCCAGGCGTGGGCGTTCCCCTGGCGGATGTCGATGTAGCCGCTGCCCCCCAGAGGCACCACCCAGTCGCCGCCCCGGTAGCCGCTCACCACCCGGGCCGGCACCCCCGCCGCGCGCATCAGGGCCGTGAAGGCGCTGGCGTAGTGGCCGCAGAATCCCTCCTGCCGCTCAAACAAAAAGGTGTCGAGGGGCGCCCGCCCTGGCAGCGTGCCGGGGCGAAGCGTGTAGCGGAACGGCTGGCTGCGGAACCAGCGCTCCGCTGCCGCCAGCCGCTGCTCGGGCGTCGCCA
>CAIVPT010000269.1 GCA_903907855.1 uncultured Synechococcaceae cyanobacterium
GTACCCGTTCAGGGATCGGGACGCTCCGTGTCGCGCATGCCAACTTGATCGCTGATCAGCAAGCGATCAAAGATGCAGCCACCGATTCTTGCCGGACTCAGGGATGCGGCAGCAGGGATGGCATCACCCCACCGCGATGATGGGCGATCCAGGCCTGCTCCAGGAACGGCCAGACATCACGGCCCTGTTGTCGCAAGGTCATGGTGACAGTGAGCAGTCGGCTACGGCAGATCGCACCCAGGCGGGATTGGACGCCATGGCTGATCTTGCGCTGAATCACCGACTGGCGCAGGGCACGTTCTGCGGCGTTGTTGGTGGGCTCGATTCCACGGATCTCCAGAAAGGTCCAAAGGGCATCGGCCACTTGGAGGATCTGCCGGCAGGTGCCGACCGTTTTGGCCCACGGCGATCGCTCGCCGCATGGATGGCCCAGCTCCACCACCCTTTGCAGCGTGGTCTCAAAGGCCTGGCGGATCGGCCCGCAGGCCTGTTGCAGGTTGGGCCAATCGATGGCTCCTTCCTTGTAGCCGTGCCAGTAGTCAAACAACTGCCCCTGCCACTTCAGCAGCTCCGCTCCGAATTCGGCACTGGCGCCCGGGCGTTCGGCGATGGCGGTGAGATCGCGGATCACATGGGCCCAGCAGATTTGGCGTTGCTCCAGGGGCAGGTGGTTGTAGGCCGAGAAGCGATCGCTCACCACAATCCCGCCAAAGGCGGTCCCGAGCAGCTCCATGGCGGCGGCCGTGGAGCGACTCAGGCCTTGGATGAACACCGTCACCACAGCGGTGACCATGACCCACTGCCAGCCTCGCTTTTTGGCGGGATTGTTGCCCACCGCTTCGCGGAAGACTGCGTCTACGGCATTACCGGTGGGGGCGCCGGTTTCATCCACGTAGGCCACCGGCTGCGCGCGAGCAGCCTCCAGCGCCTCTGCCATCGGCTGCTCCAAGGCTGCGCTCAAGCGCTGGCGGATTGTGGCGATTGCCCCACGACTGATCTCCACTCCCAGAAGCTGATTGAGCAACGCCCGGGTCTTGCTGAAACTCAGCGGAAAGGCAGTGCCCAGCAAGCCCACCAGCGCACTGAGCCGGGGCCCGTAGGGGCTGGCCTCCACATCCGCCGGCAACGGGGCGCAGGTGCTGGTGGAACAACAGGGGCACACCAACCGGTGCAACCGGTGCTCAATCACCAGCGGCGTGATCGGTGGGATCTCAATCACCTGATGGCGCAGGGGTTCTGGATCTTCTCCATCGAGCAAGGTGCCGCAGCGGCGGCAAGCCTCGGGGTGGTGCTCCACCACCTCATCCACCCGCTCGATCGGCAGCGGCTCCGGCCCGGATCCAGGGTGGCCTGACTGGCCGCCACGCTTGCGGCCACTGCCCTTGCGCCGCTCCGGCGGCTTGAAACCAGGCCCATTGCTGGAGGGCGGTTTGGAGGAGTTGCGCGAGCTGCGACCGATCCGCTCCCGCAGGCTCGCCAACTCGGTCGCCAGGGCGGCGAGTTGGACGCGGAGTTCGTCGTTCTCCCGCCTCAGAGCCTGAATTTCCTCTTGTTGAGCCAGAATCAGCTGTCGCGCACCAGCCGGCCACGACAACCAATCCGTTTCCGAAATCCCGGCGGGAGGCGTGCTCATCAGAGGATGTCTCTATCTGAGATTCAATCGGGAATCAAGCTGTCGTCAAGGGCTCAGCAGGGCTTGAAGTGCCCTGTGAGCCGTCCCACCCCCTGAACACGTAC
>CAIVPT010000270.1 GCA_903907855.1 uncultured Synechococcaceae cyanobacterium
ACATCCTTGCTGGTGAGCGAATCTAAAGGTGGGAATCGGAAAGACTCCAGCGCTGGGGGTCACTCAGGCCAGAGGCACAGCCTCCAGGGGCAGGGGTGCGGTGCTGCGGTGGAGGCGGCGGCTATGGGCGTCCCACAGGCGATCCAGCAGCGCCCCCATGCGCTGCTCGAAGCGCTCCGGCGCAAAGGTTTCGGCCCAGCGCCGCTGGCCCTCGGCCCCCAGCTCCCGCCATTGCCGGCCGGCCTCGAAGCGCTCCAGGGCCTCGGCGAAGCAGGCGGCGCTCTGCTCGCTCAGCAGCAGGCCGGTGGGATGGGGCTCGCCGCGGCTGAGGCAGCGCACCGAATCGCACAGGCCGCCGGCCCCGTAGGCGATCACCGGTGCCCCCGCCGCCATGGCCTCCACCGGCGCAATGCCGAAATCCTCCAGGCCGGCGTAGACGTAGGCGCGGCAGCGCTCCAGCCAGGCGGTGGCCTCGGCGTCGGAGCAGCGGCCCAGGAAGCGCACCGTGGGCCCGGCCATCGCCTCCAGGCGCCGCCGCTCGGGTCCGTCGCCGATCACCACCAGCGGCAGGCCGGTGCGCCGGAAGGCCTCCACCACCACATCGACCCGCTTGTTGGGCACGAGCCGGCAGAGGCTCACATACACGTCATCCCGGGGCTGGTTCCAGCGGAAGCGCTCCACCGCCACCGGCGGCGGCACCACATGGGAGCGACGGCGCCAGAAGCGCTGGATGCGCCGGGCCGTGAAGCGGGAGTTGGCCACCAGGGCATCCACGCGGGCGCTGCTGAGCACATCCCATTGGCGCAGATGGTGCAGCTGCAGCCGCACCAGGGGTCCGAGCGGCCCGCGGGCCAGGCGGGAGCTGGCCAGGTAGGGATGCATCTGGTCCCAGGCGTAACGCACGGGGGTGTGCACGTAGCTCACGTGCAGCTGGTCGGGGCCGGTGAGCACCCCTTTGGCCACCAGATGGCTGCTGCTGATCACCAGGGGGTAGGCCGCCAGGTCGAGCTGCTCGATCGCCAGGGGCAGCAACGGCAGATACTGCTGCACATGGCTCGTCCCCCAGGGCAGCTTCTGCAGGAAGGTGGTGCGGATCGGCCGACCCTCCAGCCAGCTGCCGGCGCGGCGGCTCTCGCCATCCACCAGGGCGTGCAGATCCGGGCGACGGCCCCGGGCCGTGAGCAGGCGGTCGAGTTCGCGCACCACCAGCTCGGAGCCCCCCACCGAGCGGGGGGTGAACCACTCGTGCACAAGGGCGATGGGGCCGGGCAGGTCGGGCATCGGGGGCGGGGGCCTGGCGCGGAACGCTAAACGCATCCATCACGAAAGCTCTCAGCCGATTGCCCGCTCGCGGCCCCCGGCGGAAGCTAGGGCGAGACCCTTGAGGCAACGACCCCAGGACGATGCCGATCCGCGAGCTCCTCGAAGACGCCCTGCAGGAACCGTCGATCGGAAGCACGCCCCGCTTCCGGTGGCATGCCACCCCCGTGGGAATCGCGGCCCTCTGGTGTGATGGCGCGGCTCCGGCAGCGCCCCCGTTCGACATGGCCCTGGAGGAGGGGTTGCAGGTGGGGCTGGATCTGAGCCGCGAGGAGCGGGAGTTCCACCAGGTGAAGTCGGGGCTGGTGCTGCTCTTCCATTCCTGAGCCTGGCCCTGGTCCCATGCCACCACCGGCTGGAGCGGCCGCTCAGCGGTCGTCGGAGCACTGGGGCTGCAGACCGCGGGCGAGGTAGACGTACTGGATGTTGTAAGTGAGGGTGTTGGAGAGGGTGTTGTAGCTCAGGATCACGTTTTTGCAGGTGAGCGAACCGTTCTTGCCACGGCGCACGAAGGAACCGCCGGAGCAGTTGAGAGTGCCTTTATCGGAAATTTTTGCCTCTTCACGCTCGAAACCTTGGAAGACGATCAGCTCGGAAACTTTGCCTTCCCGGTGGCGTTTTTCGTACTCGAAGTTGGCAAAGTCCTGCAAGGTGTTGCAGTTGGGCGTCTGGGTGGAGGGGGCTGGGGCGGCGCCGCTGCGGCCGCTGAGGCCGCCGCTGGATTCCTGCAGATTGATCGGCGGGCGGCGTGGCTCGGGCTGGAAGGTGTACTCCTCCGTAGGGGCGGGCGGCGGAGGAGGACTCATGAGCCGCGCGATGAGAAATACCAGCGCGCCCCCGGCGAGGGCGGTGACCGCGATCAAGGTCGGTTTGTTCTGCCCCCGCTTCTCAGCCGTCATTGCGCAGTGGAAGGCCCCTATAAATGAAGTAATTTATGATAGCTAGTAGCCGGCGGAAAACAAGGAAAATGTCGAATGGCTTCCATTCGGCGCCTGAATGGCTGCCGTGGCTCCGGATCGGGTGATCCGTTTGAGGCACGGCAGGCTTCATGGTGGAGAGGCGTCGCGCACGCTCTCGAAGAGGTCGAGATCCCAGGCCACCAGATCGCGCCGGATCGCCTCCAGCCGTGCCCGCGGCAACAGGCGGGCCAGGTCTTCGCCCCCCAGCACCCCCTGCAGGGTGCCGCCGTCCTCCAGCAGAAAGGCCAGGGCATGCCAGGTGAGGATGGCGGCCCCCACGGCGGTGGGATAGGAGATGTAGGTGGCGCCGGCGTAGGGGCTGTTGAGCAGGCCGCGATAGCGCTGGTAGCGGATGCCCACCGTTTCGATCGTGGTCTGCCGGTCGCGCCGCACCTGCTCGCTATAGCGGATCTCGGCGGCGGCCGCGAAGTGGGCCCGGCGGATGGTGCCGTTGCGCAGGTACTCCTCGATGCGGCGCGGTTTGTTCATGCCCGGCAGGATGGCCCGCACCATCGCCTCCACCGTGAGCTCGCTCTGCTGGGGCAGGGTGCGCTTGGAGAGGAGGTTGAGCTTGTAGAGGGCCTTCACCAGCTCCACTTCGGAGCCGCCGCTGTAGACGGCGATCGATTGGATGTTCGGGAAGGAGCGATGCAGGGAGAGCAGCTCCTCCTGGTAGAGGGGGTACTGGCGGGTGGGCGCCACCTCGCCGGGGAACACGTGTTCGCGGGCGGCACTGAAGGGTTCAAGCACGTCGAGGCGCCCATGGCGGAGCAGCCGGGGCCGCTGGGCCAGCTCTTCGAGGGCCACCAGCGGCGACCAGGAGAAGACGATCTCGTCGGCGTCGATGTCCTCGAGCAGGTAGAGGTCGACGCTCTCGATCTCCAGCTCGCGGCGGCGGGCGGCGTGCAGCTGGTGCAGGCGCAGGCCGATCAGGAAGTTGGTGACCCC
>CAIVPT010000271.1 GCA_903907855.1 uncultured Synechococcaceae cyanobacterium
CCCCCCATGTGCCTGGCCATCCCCGGCCGCATCCTTGCCATCAGCTCCGCCGGGGAGGATGACGATCCCCTGTGGCGCCAGGCCGAGGTGGATTTCGGGGGGGTGCGGCAGACCGTGTCGCTGGCCTGCCTGAGTGAGGCGCAGGTGGGTGATCGGGTGCTGGTGCACGTGGGCCTGGCCCTCAGCTTTGTGGACGACGCCCCATGATCCCCGCCGCCTCCCTCACGATCGATGGCAACGAGGCGGTGGCGCGCGTGGCCTATCGGCTCAGTGAGGTGATTGCCCTGTACCCGATCACGCCCGCCACGCCGATGGGCGAATCGGCGGATGCCTGGGCTGCCGAGGGTCGGCCCAACCTCTGGGGCACCGTGCCCAGCGTGGTGGAGATGCAGAGCGAGGGCGGGGCCGCCGGGGCGCTCCATGGCGCCCTGCAGGTCGGCGCGCTCGCCACCAGCTTCACCGCCTCCCAGGGTCTTTTGCTGATGCTGCCCAACCTCTACCGCTGGGCAGGCGAGCTCACGCCGGTGGTGTTGCATGTGGCCTGCCGTGCGATCGCGGCCCAGGCCCTCTCGATCTTTGGCGATCAGAGCGATCTGATGGCCGCCCGCGGCACTGGGTGCGCCATTTTGGTGTCCTCGAGCGTGCAGGAGGCGGGTGATTTTGCCGCCATTGCCAGCCGCGCGTCTCTGCTCGGTCGTCTTCCCTTTCTTCATGGGTTCGACGGCTTTCGCACCAGCCACGAGATCCAGAAAGTGCTGGAGATTCCCGACGCCCTGCTCCACGAGATGGTGCCGATGGCGGCGGTCGCCGCCCACCGCCGCCGCTGCCTCAGCCCCGACCATCCGGTGCTGCGTGGCACCTCCCAGAACCCCGATGTGGCCTTTCAGGCCCGCGAATCGGTGAACCTCTTCCACGACGCCCTGCCCGATCACGTGGCTGAGGCGATGGATCGTTTCGCCTCCCTCAGCGGGCGCCGCTACGGATTGGTGGAGTACGTGGGGGATCCGGCCGCCGAGCGGGTGGTGGTGGCGATGGGTTCGGCCTGCGGCGTGTTGGAAGACACGGTGGAGGCGTTGCGGGCCGCTGGTGAGCGGGTGGGGCTGCTGAAAATCCGCCTGTTTCGGCCGTTTCCGGCGGCCGCTTTGGTCGAGGCGTTGCCGCCGTCGGTGCGGGCGTTGGCGGTGCTCGATCGCTGCAAGGAGCCCGGCTCGCTGGCCGAACCCCTGGCCCAGGACGTGCTCATGGCCCTCGCCCAGGCCTGGGGTGTCGCCCGGCCCGGCGTGGGGGCGCCGGTGGTGGTCGGCGGGCGCTATGGGCTGGCCTCCAAGGAGTTCACGCCGGCGATGGCCAAGGCGGTGTTCGATCACCTCGAGGCTCATCTGGCGGCCCACCCCGGAGCTGGCTTGGCCGCTTCGGCGCCTGCCCATTCCTTCACCGTCGGCATCGATGACGACGTGACCCATCGCTCCCTGCCCGTGGATTCCTCCTTCGTGCTGGAGGGCGGCGCCGGGAAAGGGGAGGTGCGGGCGATCTTCCATGGCCTCGGCTCCGACGGCACCGTGGGCGCCAACAAGAGCACGATCAAAATCATCGGCTCCAGCACCGCTCTCTTCTGCCAGGCCTATTTCGTCTACGACTCCAAGAAGGCCGGCTCGCTCACCACCTCCCACCTGCGTTTCGGCCTCAAACCGATCCGCTCCTCCTGCCTAATCCAGCGGCCCACCTTCGTCGCCTGCCACCAGTGGGACTTCGTGGATCGGCTCGACCTGCTCGCCGGCCTGGTGGACGGCGGCACCTTGCTGCTCAACAGCCCCTGGTCGCCCCAGGACACCTGGCAGCGGCTGCCGGCCTGCCTGCGCGAGGGGATCCGCGCGCGCCATCTGTCGCTCTGGGTGGTGGATGCCGGCTTGGTGGCGCGCCAGGCCGGCCTCGGGCCCCACATCA
>CAIVPT010000272.1 GCA_903907855.1 uncultured Synechococcaceae cyanobacterium
AGTGAGGAGGTCTTCGGGATGCCCAGGAGCTTCTGGGGATTCACCGTGAGCGAATCGGCCTGCCCCAGCCCCGCGAGGGCTGCCGGCACGCGGCTGCCGAGGGCGAACACCGCTCCGATCGCCCCGTCCACATGCAGCCACTGCCTGCGCTCACGGCAAAGGGCGGCCAACTCCGCCAGGGGGTCGATGGCGCCGCGCACGGTGGTGCCGGCGGTGGCCACCACCGCGATCACCGGAATGCCGCGGCGATGGAGCCCATCGAGCTCCTCGGCGACGCGCCCGCTCTCCATTCGCCCCTGGGCATCGAGCGGCAGGCGCAGCAGGGATTCGGGTGGTAGGCCCATCACCATCAGCGCCTTGTCGAGAGAGACGTGGGCGTCGGCGCTGCAGAGCACGACCGCATCGCTACGGCCCGCCAGGCCCCGGCAACGGCGGGCGGTGACGAGGGCCATCAGGTTGCTGAGGCTGCCCCCGGAGGCGGGCACCCCGCCCGCGCCCACCGGCATGCCCAGACTTCGGGCCAGCCAGCGGCAGAGGTCCCGCTCCAGGCGGCTGAGCCCCGGGGAGAGCTCTTCGGCCAGGAGGTTGTTGTTCAGCCCTGCGCAGACCATCTCAGCGGCGATGGCGGCGGTGAGCGGGGGTGGATCGAGGTGGGCCAGCGCGCCGGGATGGCTGGGGTTGTAGGCGCCCTCCATCACCCGTTGCAGATCCGCCAGGAGCTGGTGGGGGGGAAGCCCATGCTGATGCGGGGCGGGCTCCAGGGGCGGTTGGGCCAGGGGAAAGGGAGTGTTGGAGCCGGAGCTCGCCAGCCAGTGGCTGAGGTCAGCAGCGGCCTCCTGGAGGAACGCCACGAGGGGCGCTTCCGCAGCCGGCAAGCCCGCGAACGGGTCGAGCAAGGGGGCTCCGGCAGCAGCATCGGGGAGCCGGGCTGGGGAGAGGCGGGCCAACGGCGGCTGCAAGACCGGTGCATTCTGCCCGCCGATGGGAGGGGAGGGTTCTGGGGAAGCGGTGCGAAGCGCGGCGGCGGCTACAAGGGGAGGGCGACCCCCACGCCATGGCCAGGCTCCCGATTCCCACCACTGCTTCCGTACCGGCCGCAGCGCCCCTCGATCCCCTGCAGCGAGCGGAGCTGTGGATGGACCGCCTGTTGCGACGCGCGGCGGTGGTGGGCGAGACCGGTGAGGTGCCGGTGGCGGCGGTGGTGCTGGATCGATATGGCCGTGCGGTGGGGTGGGGCAGCAACCGCCGCCACCATGGCCACGACCCCCTGGGCCATGCCGAACTCGTGGCCCTGCGTCAGGCGGCCGCCAGCCGGGGCGACTGGCGTTTCAGCGACTGCACCTTGGTGGTGACCCTGGAACCCTGCCCGATGTGCGCCGGAGCCCTGATCCAGGCGCGCATGGGCACGGTGGTCTTCGGCGCCGCGGATGGCAAACGGGGCGCCCTGGGGGGCTGCCTGAATCTGGCGACCGATCCAAGCGCCCACCATCACCTCACCGTGATCGCTGGGGTGCGGGCGGAGGCGGCCCGTGCCCAGCTGGAGGATTGGTTCCGCAGACGGCGCGGGGAGCGAATCGCCCGCGCCCGCCCGCAGAGCTGATGCCCCTCAGGCCGCCACAGCGGCCCGGGCCGGACTGCGGAATGCAGGCAGCTCGGTCTCGAAGAGGTTCAGCAGGCGATCGACGTTTTCGGGGGTGCTGTTGTAGCCCATCAGACCGACGCGCCATACCTTGCCGGCCAGGTCCCCGAGGCCACCGCCCACCTCAATGCCGAAGCTGTTGAGCAGGTGCTGGGAGAAGGCTTTGCCGTCGACCCCCTCGGGGATGCGCACGGTGGTGAGGGTGGGAAGGCGCAACTCCTGGGGAACATGAAGCTCAAGCCCCAGCTGCTCGAGGCCCTGCCAAAGGCGCTCAGCGTTGCGGCGATGGCGGTTCCAGGCGTTGTCCAGGCCCTCCTCGGCCAGGAGTCGCAGGGCTTCCCGCAGGCCGAAGTTCATGTTCACCGGGGCGGTGTGGTGGTACGTGCGGTCGCTGCCCCAGTACTTGTTGAGCAGGGACACGTCCAGGTACCAGTTCGGAACCTTGCCGGTGCGGGCGGCCAGCTTGGCCTCCGCCCGCGGGCCCATCGAGAAGGGACCGAGACCGGGGGGGCAGCTGAGGCCCTTCTGGCTGCAGCTGTAGGCCAGATCAACCTTCCAGGCGTCGAGGTACAGGGGCACGGCCCCCAGGGACGTGACCGTGTCGAGAAGAAGGAGGCAGTCGTGGCGGCGGCAGAGATCGCCCACCCCCTCCATCGGCTGGCAGACGCCCGTGGAGGTTTCCGCGTGCACCATCGCCAGGATTGCCGGCTTGTGGGTGCTCACCGCCTCCTCAAGCTCCGCCAGGGAGAATGCCTCACCCCAGGGCCGTTCGATCGTGACCACAGTGGCGCGGTAGCGCTGGGCCATATCCACCAAGCGCTGGCCGAAGTACCCCATCACGGCCACCAGCACGGTGTCGCCGGGCTCGATTGTGTTGGCGAGGGTGGCCTCCATGGCGGCACTTCCGGTGCCACTCATCGGCAGGGTGAGGCGGTTGTCGGTCTGCCACACGTAGCGGAGCAGCTCCTGCACCTCCGCCATCAACTCGATGTAGAGGGGATCGAGGTGACCGATCGGTGTGCGGGCGAGGGCCTCCAGCACCATCGGATGGGCATTGGAGGGGCCCGGCCCGAGCAGCAGACGGTCGGGGGTGGCAATCGGCGCCAGCCCGAGCCGGTGGGCGTCGTTCACGGGGGGCAGGGCGGAGGAAGCGGACAAGACCGGGGGCAGCGGAACGGTGCGCTGAGATTAGGCAACGGAGTGGGGTTGCGGGACCTAGCGGGCTCGCACGTTGCTGGCGGCCAGACCGCGGCACAGGTGGTCGAACGGAGCCCGCACGGCGGCGCTTTCGGGGAGGCCGGCAGCGCTGAGCATCTCCACCACCACATCCCGGAGCAGGGCGATGCCGCGCACGGTGGGCCCTGTGGGAACGCCAAGGCTCTTGTAGGTGTCGTCCAGGCCGTTGAGCACCCGTTCATCGAGGATGGTGACGTCGTCGGCGATCAGGGCGTAGCTGGCGTAGCGCAGGAAGTAGTCCATGTCGCGCAGGCAGGCGGCCAGACGCCTGGTGGTGTAGGCGTTGCCACCGGGGAGAATCAGCTCCGGGTTGTCCTGCCAGAGGCGCTGGGAGGCCTCGCGCACAATCGTGGTGGCCTCCCGGTTGATCAGCTCCACCGCCGCCAGGCGCAGGCTGGCCTGGGCGTAGTAGGCGTCGATCCGATCGATCGCGGCGCGATCGAAGTAACGGCCGAGCTTGTCGTAGCGACCGATCAGGCCGCTGATGGCATCGCGCATGGACGGGATTTCGACGCACCTGCAGCGGAAGGTAGCACTCGAAAATCCCCAAGACCCCTGTCGTGGGGCCTGGTTTCAGCAATCTGACAAGAACGGTTACGCAGGCCCGTCCGCCGTCCCCCTGTCCACCGGCCCAGCCGCTGCGGCGAGTGGCAGAACGGGGCCGCTGCCCAGGGGCAGGACAGGGCTAGAAACCATGGCACGACACGGCGGGCGGCGAGCTTTGGTACCAACCGCTACATAGTGGGAGCGGGCCGCTGCGTACGGTCCCCCATGCCGTGCCCCGGGCCGGCTCCGAGTCCCTTTCCCAGCGTGCACCACCGCTATGGCCAAGACCGCTCAGGACGTTCTTCGTCAGATCAAGGATGAAGGCATCGAGCTGATCGATCTGAAATTCGTCGATCTGCACGGCAAGTGGCAGCATCTGACGGTCTGCTCCGACCTGCTCGACGCCGATGCCTTCACGGACGGCGTGGCCTTTGACGGCTCATCCATCCGGGGTTGGAAGCCATCAATGAATCGGACATGGCGATGGTGCCCGATCCCGAGACCGCCTGGATCGATCCTTTCTATAGCCACAAAACCCTCAGCCTGATCTGCTCGATTCAGGAGCCCCGCAGCGGCGAGCCCTATGCCCGCTGTCCCCGTGCCCTGGCCCAGAAGGCGTTGAACTACCTCGCCTCCACCGGACTGGCCGATACTGCCTATTTCGGCCCCGAGCCGGAATTCTTCATCTTCGACGACGTTCGCTACAAGAGCAGCAACGGCAGCAGCTTCTATCAGGTGGATTCCATCGAGGCCGCCTGGAATACCGATCGTGTAGAGGAGGGCGGCAACCTCGCCTACAAGATCCTCCTCAAAGAAGGATATTTCCCGGTTGCCCCTAACGACACATTACAAGATATCCGCAGCGAGATGCTGCTGACCATGGGCGCCCTTGGCGTGCCGATCGAGAAGCAGCACCACGAAGTCGCCACCGCCCAGCACGAGCTCGGCATCAAATTCTCGGAGCTGATCAAGGCGGCCGATAATGTGATGATCTACAAGTACGTGGTGCGCAACATCGCCCGTAAGTACGGCAAGAGTGCCACCTTCTTGCCCAAGCCTGTCTTCGCAGACAATGGCAGTGGCATGCATGTACACCAGAGCCTCTGGAAGGGCGGCCAGCCCCTGTTCTTCGGGGAGGGCACCTACGCCAACCTTTCCCAGACCGCGCGCTGGTACATCGGCGGCCTGCTCAAGCACGCCCCCTCCTTCCTCGCCTTCACCAACCCCACCACCAACAGCTACAAACGGCTGGTGCCAGGGTTCGAGGCGCCGGTGAATCTGGTGTACTCGCAAGGCAACCGCTCCGCAGCGGTGCGGATCCCGCTGACCGGCCCGAATCCCAAGGCCAAGCGACTGGAATTCCGCTCCGGCGACGCCCTCGCCAATCCTTATATCGCTTTTGCGGCGATGTTGATGGCCGGCCTGGATGGCATCAAAAACCAGATCGACCCCGGCGACGGCACCGACGTTGATCTGTTCGAACTCTCCGCCGAGGAGCTCGCCAAGATCTCCACAGTGCCCGCCTCCCTCAACGGGGCCCTCGAAGCCCTCGATGCCGACAAGGACTACCTGCTTGCCGGTGGCGTGTTCACGGAAGACTTCATCAGCAACTGGATCGCGATGAAGTACGAGGAGGTGCAGCAGCTACGTCAGCGGCCCCATCCCCATGAGTTCGTGATGTACTACGACGCCTGATCGCGTTGGTCGGATCAGCGGCGTAGCAGCCAGGCCACCATCAGGCCCAGCCCGCCCCAGCGCAGTACGCGCCAGAACTGCTCCGCTCCTCCATCCCCGGAATGCAAGCCGGGGGGGAGGGGGTCGAGCAGTCTCTGGGCCAGCGCCAGCCTCTGTCGCCGTCGTCGCATCGGGGCGCTCCCCTCACGCTCCGGCAAGCGGCGACCCGCCAGGTTGAGCAGGGCCGCAAGGTGGCGCAGCACACCCGCTCCCTGGGGGGCGCGACGCAGTCGGGGGGAAGGCAGGCCCATCGTCGTCAGCACGGAGCGGCTGGGGTCAGGATGGGGCCCCGCCGCCCCCGCGTCCAGTGCAGCACCCTGAGGCCCCCCCGGCGAGCGTCACGCCCGCCACCCCAATACCCCCTTCAGCCACCGCCTGGCCGGAGGGATCCCTGGATCTCGCTGAGGCGTTGTTGCAGCGGCTGGCGATCGGGGATCGCGAATGGCATGCCGTCAAGAATCAGCCGTCTCGGCGCGCGGCCGAGCAGCTGGCGGCAGGCCTGGTGCAATTGCTCAGCGGCGAGGATCCCCGCCGCCGCGAAGCGGGCGAAGCGCGTCTGCGGGCCGTCGCCCTGGTCGAGAACGGCCTCGACTGGCTGCGCGGCAACCTCAAGGACCCGGGCTGCCCGCACCGCTCCCCCGCAGACCAGCGTTGAAGCGGATCAGCGCCGTCGTCAGGCCCTGGCGACGGGCCGCCAGCTGCAAACGGTTGCCCCGGGGACTCCAGCGGACGTCGTCGAAGCAGTGATGGATCAGGAAAAGGCCGCGCCCGCTGATCGATCCGGCCTCCAGGGGCAGGTGGCGGACGCGGGACTGGGGCGGCAGGCCAGGGCCCTCATCCTGGATCTGCCACACCAACCAGCGGGGGGTCACGATGCGCCGCACCCGCAGACACTTGGCCGGATCACATCCGTTGCCGTGTCGCACCGCATTGACCAGGGCCTCCTGCAGGCCCAGTTGCAGCTCGCCCAGGCGCGGAGCGCCCCCCACGGGTTCAAGAAGCAGTTCCAGTAACGGTGCCAGCTGCAGCGTGGAGGGCGTGATGTAATCGGCCCAGCGCACTGCCATGGAGGCGTCTGCCAACGGGGAAGGGCCTGCTCACGCTAACGCGCAGAACGGCCGGGCCCCATGGACAGCGGCCGGTGGGCGAATCAAGCCGAGGCGGCCTCAATGCGCCGGGCCAGGGCCGGGTGGCGCAGCAGCGCATCCATCAGGCGCACACCGCGCAACTGGTTGACCAGCGGCATGTGGCCTTCGGGGGCCTCGATCGACCAGGTGAACGACCCCGGGTAGCGGGTCCAGATCCCCTGGCTCTTCCAACCCAGCCGTGGCCAAAGCTTCTCCCACTGCCCCCCGCAGGCCCGCAGCAGACGGCCCTGCACCGAGAAGCCGAAGCGACCGCGGGAATAGACAATCCAGAGCCGGTCGAGATTCTCCAGGTCGACGCCCGGAATCCGGGCCACTTCGGAGTAGTAGACGTAGCCCCGCCGCTCCGCCTCGGCACCCGCCAGCTGGCGCAGGTGGGTGGAGGTGAGGCGATCAGCCGCCTCGTAGTCCTGCTCCAGCAAGGCTTGCTGCAGGGGCCCATAGGCGAGCCCGGCGGCGCTTGGGGTGGCCAGCCAGCCCTCCGGGAAGCGGGCCCGCAGGGCGGCGCGCTCGGCGGGATCGCCGTGGCGCAGCAACCAGTGCAGCAGGGTGCCCGCCGCCCAGTCGTCGCCGGTGGCATCAAGCCGGTCAAGGCAGGCGGGGATCAGGGGAATCAGCTCGTCGGCGCGCGGCTCGAGCTGCGGGAGCAGGCTGCGCCGTTGACGGGGCGACCCGGAGAGGAAACGTTCCAGCAGCTGGTCGATCGCGACGCTGGGGGTGACCGGAGGGCCGGAGAGCATGGACGGGTTCAGGCGGCCGTTCGGATGGGCCGGCGGTGGCGGCTGCGACCCACTTTGTCAGACCGATCCTGGGCGCGTGCGGCTGGGCAGCTGCGGCGGTGCTGCTTAGGATCAAACTTTCGCCGCATCCCATGACCGCCGCGATTCAATTCTTCCGCGGAGTCGAGGAGCCGGTTGTCCCCGACATCCGCCTCACCCGCTCCCGCGACGGTCGCACCGGCCAGGCCCTGTTCGTGTTCGAGGAACCCGAGGCCCTCGCCCCGGAAAGCATGGGCGACATCACCGGCATGTTCATGGTCGATGAGGAGGGTGAGATGGTCACCCGGGAGGTCAAGGCCCGTTTCGTGAACGGACGGGCATCGGCGATCGAGGCCACCTACACCTGGAAGACGCAGGAGGACTTCGAGCGCTTCATGCGCTTTGCCCAGCGCTATGCCGACAGCCACGAGCTGGGCTTTTCCGACTCCGCCTCAGAGGCCGAAGCGGCTGACGACGCTTGAAGTTCGGACACTGGCTGGGACTGATCGGCGTCGTCACCGCCCTGCTGCTCCTCTGGAGCCTGCGGGAGGCGATGGTGCTGCTGTTTGCTGCGGTGGTGCTGGCGATGGCCTTGTGCACCCTCGTTGGGGTGGTTCAGGAGCGCCTGGCCTGCCGTCGCGTCCTGGCCCTGGTGCTCAGCCTCCTGGGGGTGCTGCTGGTGGTCACCGTCGTGGCCACCGCGATCATTCCTCCCTTCGTCGAACAGTTCGCGGAGCTGCTGCAGAAGTTGCCGAAGGCGGCCTCCCTGCTCCTCGATCTGCTGCACCGGGGTCTCGAGAGCGCCTCGAAGATGCTCTACGGCAGCCGCGATGGCGGCTTGGCCTGGCTGAAGCAGGAGTTCGGCCAGGGGGCAGAGGGTTCCAACCCCCTCACCAGCGGCCCTCTTGCCACGGGCCTGGGCGGTGGCGTGCTGCGCCTGCTGGGCTGGACAGGCAAGTTAGGCACCGGGCTGCTGCAGACCCTGTTCGTGGTGGCGGTGGCCCTGATGATCAGCGCCCAGCCCACGGCCTACCGGGAGGTGATGCTGCTGCTGGTTCCCTCCTTCTACCGCCGTCGCCTGCGGGAGGTGCTCACCCAGTGCGGTGATGCCCTCAGTGGCTGGATGGGGGGCGTTCTGATCAGTTCCCTCTGCGTCGGCGCCCTGGCGGCCATCGGCCTCTCTCTGCTGGGGGTGAAGTTGGTGGCGGCCAATGCCGTGCTGGCCGGTCTCCTCAACGTGATTCCCAACATCGGCCCCACCCTGAGCACGGTCTTCCCGATGTCGGTGGCCCTGCTGGATGCCCCCTGGAAGTCGTTGGCGGTGCTCGTGCTGTACGTGGTGGTGCAGAACCTCGAGAGCTATGTGATCACCCCTTCGGTGATGCACCACCAGCTCCAGCTGCTGCCAGGCCTCACCCTCTCCGCCCAGCTCGTGTTCACCGTCCTGTTCGGGCCGCTGGGTCTGCTTCTGGCCCTGCCGATGGCCGTCTGCCTGCAGGTGATCGTGCGGGAGATCCTGATTCACGACATCCTTGACCCCTGGAAGCAACAGCGCCTGGGGCCATTGCCATGAACGCCCGCACCTTGCTCGGTGGCCTGGCCCTGGTGGTCCTCGGCCTGATGGCCTGGGAGTTGCGCTGGGTGCTGCTCGTGCTCTTCGGGGCCGTGGTGCTGGCGGTTGCCCTCGATGTGCTCCTCTCGCAGCTGCGGCGGCGGCTCCCCCTGAGCCGGCCGCTGGGCCTGGCGATCGTGATGGTGCTTCTGGCGCTGGTGGGGGGACTGCTGGTGAGCCTGTTGTTGCCGGAGGTGCTCGAGCAGAGCCAGCAGCTCTCCGACCTCATCCCGGTGCTGCCCCGGAAGCTCAACGAACTTGTGACGCAGCTTCCCCTGCTCGGTCGCGCCGAGAACCTGGTGCAGAACATCAGCCTCGATCGTCTGCAGAACCTGGCCGGCGGTGCCCTCGGCTTCGCGGGAGGGGCTGCCAACAGCACCCTTCAGCTCCTGTTGATGGCCCTATTGGCGATCCTGCTGGTCCTTGATCCCCGCAGCCACCATCGCCTGCTGATCGCCGCCACGCCCCGGTTCTACCGGCCCCGGATGCGCACGATCCTCCAGGAGTGCCGCGAAGCGCTGGGGGGCTGGCTGGCGGGCATGACGCTCTCCGCCCTGCTGGTTTTCCTCACCACCTGGGCCGCACTGGTGATGCTGCGGATGCCATTGGCCCTGTTAAGCGCCGTGGTCTGCGGCCTGCTGACCTTCGTGCCCACCATCGGCCCCACCGCAGCCACCCTGCTGCCGATGGCGGTGGCCCTGCTGCTGGTCTCCCCCGCCAAAATGGTGCAGGTGCTGATCCTGCGGTTGATCCTCCAGAACGCCGAAGCGTTTCTGCTCACCCCCTGGCTGCTCAGCCGCACTGTGAACCTTCTCCCCACCGTGGCGCTGATTGCGCAGTTGTGTCTTGGGGTATTGCTGGGGCTGCCTGGTCTGCTGTTGGCCCTGCCCCTGGTGGTGGTGCTCCAGGTGGTCAGCCAGGAGGTGGTGGTGCACGACGTGATGGACCGCTGGGACGACGACGGCTTCCATCAGGTGTGAACCGGCCCGCTAGCGCGGCGGCCGCCGATACTGGCGCCAGAGTGATGGCTGGCAGACCAACACGATCACGGCGAGCCAGTGGTGGCGGATTCCGGTGAGGAGTGTGGTGAATGTGAAGCGATCGGCCAGGAGCTGGAACTCCACCCGCAGATCCGACAGGGCGAGCACCAGGAGCAGCAATGGCACCAGGGGGAGCCGATGGCGGCGGGGGCCCTCGGACGGGCCAGGGGGATGGCTCATCGACGTGACAAGACCGGCAGAAGGGTGGGGGCCAGGCCGATGCTCGACCAGCTCCCCACGGCGATGCCCAGGCTCAGGGCCACGGCGAACCAGAAGAGGGTGCTACCGCCGAAGAAGATCAGCGCCACCAGGGGGAGAAGGGTGGTGAAGGAGGTATAAAGCGATCGGGTGAGGGTGGCATCGACGGCCACATCCACCTGCTCGCTCAGGGAGAGGCTGGCCAGCCGCTTCTTCTGCTCGCGGATCCGGTCATAGATCACCACGGTGTCGGTGACCGAATAGCCCGCCACGGTGATCAGGGCAACGGCGAAGAGGGAATCCACCTCCACGCCCGCCAGCAAACCGAGCCAGGCGAAGACCCCACAGGTGATGAGCACATCGTGGGCCAGGCAGAGCAGGGCCAGGAAGGCAAAAACGCCGCTGTACATGAAGGTGATGTAAGAGGCGATGGCGGCAAAACTCACCAACAGGGAAATAATGCTGCTGCTCAACAGCCGCGAGCCGAGGGTCGGGCCGATCGTGTTGACCGAGGTGCCAGCAGGATCCAAGGGCCCCACCGATGGCTCCAGGCCTTTGACCAGAGCCTCCCCCTGGTCAGCGCTGAGGGCGGGCAGGCGAAGCACCAGGGTGCGATTGCCATCGAGCAGCTGGATGCCGGCGCCGGCCAGGGAGGGGGGCTTCTCAGCGGCGTCGTCTGGAAGGTTTAGGGCGTTGAGCCCATCGCGCACGGCCTCTGGGGTGAGGCTGGGGCAGGTTCCGGTACAACGGCGCTCCAACTGGATCTGGGTGCCGCCCGTGAAGTCGAGACCCGGGCGAAGCGGGGCGCGGATGGCGGGATTGGTCCAGCAGAGCACCAGGCCCAGGATGCTGAGGCTGCAGGCCAGAACCGAGCCGAGCCAGGCCTGCCTGCGCCAACGGCTCACGCGAAAGCGGGGCACGGGGGGCGGCCCGGCGGCGGGATCGCCGCTGGCGGATCCGAGGGGGGTGGGGATGGAATTCGCGGCGGTCACAGGGGCGGGAGCAGGAGACGGAACGGCTGGGGCGAGATGGGAGGAAGGAAAACTCGCCAGGACGCAAGCGACCCTCAGACGGCGGGGGCACCCGGCAGAAGCCGCGCCGGCAGGAAGTAGGTGGGGCGACGGAGGGCGGGATAGCTCATCAACAATTTGAGCAGCGTGCGGGTGCAGGTGAGGGCGGTAAACAGGCTCAGGAGCAGGCCGATCGCCAGGGTCACCGCGAATCCACGCACCAGGCCGGTGCCCAGGAAGAACAGCGCCGCGCAGCTGATCAGGCCGGTGACGTGGCCATCGAAGATCGAGGAAAAGGCCAGGGAGAAGCCGCTGTCGATGGAGCGGATCAGGGTGTTGCCCGAGCGCAGCTCCTCCTTCACCCGCTCGAAGATCAGCACGTTGGCGTCGACCGCCATCCCCACCGACAGGATGAATCCGGCGATGCCCGGCAGGGTGAGGGTGACCGGGATCAGGGCATAGAGGGCCAGGTTGAACAGGGCGTAGAGGGCCAGGGCCACCACCGCCACCACACCGGCCAGGCGATAGACAACCACCATGAAGACGCCCACCAGGGCCAGGCCGGCGAGGCCGGCCACCAGGCTGGTGCGAACGTTTTCGGCGCCGAGGGAGGGGCCAATGGTGCGCACCTCGACGATCTTCACCGGCAGAGGGAGCGAACCACCGCGCAGTTGCACCTCGAGTTCTCGGGCTGTTTCGGCGGTGAAGCTGCCGCTGATCGAGGCGCTGCCCCCGGTGATACCAGCGGTGGCAAAACTGGGGCCGACGGTGGCCTCGCTGATGGAACGGCCGTCGAGAACGATGCCCAACACCCGGCCGGTGCCCGCGATCGACTGGGTGAGCCGGGCGAACTTTTCACCGCCCTCGCGGGTGAAGTTGAGGGTCACCTCCCACTCATTGCCGTTCTGCTGCTGTTGGCGACCGGCGGTCTGCAGGTCTTTGCCGGTGAAGAGGGTGGGGCCGTACAGGGCGATCACCCGGCGATTCACCTCCTGGGCCAGGGCCTCGAGCTGCTCGATCTCGCCGCTGCCGGGGGGAACGGTGACCCCAAGGCCGCGCAGGGCCTCGGCGCGCTGCTCGTCGCTGAGGGTGGGCGGCGGCGGTTTGCCCGGGGTCTGGGTGTCAGCAGGGCGCTGGTCGGCGGGGCGGCGGGCGGCGAGCACCGTTTCGATCTGGCGCTTGAGGGGCAGCAGCCCCTGCATCTCCTTCTCGGTGCCGGGCCGCTGGGAGCGGAACTCGAGCAGGGCCGTGGTGCCCAGCACCTTGGCGGCCTGGGTGGGGTCCTGTTCCCCAGGGAGCTGGAGCACCAGCTGGTCATCGCCGATGGTCTGCAGGGTGGACTCCGCCACCCCCAGGCCGTTGACGCGCCGCTCCAGCACCTCCCGCACCGCCTCAAGCTGCTCGGGTTGCACCCGCTTGATCTCACCGGCTGGGAGCACCTGTAGCGTCAGCTGGCTGCCGCCGCGCAGGTCGAGACCCAGCTTCTGCCCCAGGGGATCGGTGGGGGTATTCCATGTGGCCAGCAATGCACCGGCGGCGATCGCCAGAGAAAGGATGAGCGCCAGCCAGCCCTGCGGTCGCGTCATAGGGATCAGAGTGCGCCTTGCTTGAGCTGGTGGGCCGCCGCCACGATCTGGTGGGGCTGGATGATCGTCAGGTTCTCCAGGTTGCCGTTGTAAGGCGTGGGGATGTCCTGGGAGGACAGACGCACCGGCCGGGCGTCGAGCTCATCGAAGCACTCCTCGGTGATCAGGGCGATGAGCTCGGCGCCAATGCCGCCCGTTTTCATGCACTCCTCCACGATCAGCACCCGGCGCGTCTTGCGAATGGAGCGGGCGATCGTCTCCATGTCGAAGGGCTTGAGGCTGATCAGGTCGATCAGCTCCACATCGACCCCTTCGGCCTCGAGCTGCTGCACCGCCTTGAGGCAGTGGTGGCGCATGCGCGAGTAGGTGAGGATGGTGACATCACGCCCCTCACGCACCACATCGGCCTGGTCGAGGGCACAGATGTAGTCGCCGGTGGGAAGTTCCTCCGAGAGGTTGTAGAGCAGCACATGCTCGAAGAAGACCACCGGATTGTTGTCGCGGATCGCGGCCTTCATCAGGCCCTTCGCATTGGTGGGGGTGCTGCAGGCCACGATCTTGATGCCGGGAATGGCATGGAAGTAGGCCTCCAGCCGCTGGCTGTGCTCCGCCCCGAGCTGGCGGCCCACGCCACCCGGACCGCGCACCACCGTTGGGATTGTGTAGTTGCCGCCGCTGGTGTAGCGCAGCATCCCCATGTTGTTGGAGATCTGGTTGAAGGCGAGCAGCAGGAAGCCCATGTTCATGCCTTCCACGATCGGCCGCAGGCCGGTCATGGCGGCGCCTACGGCCATGCCGGTGAAGCTGTTCTCCGCGATCGGCGTATCGAGCACGCGCAGCTCGCCGTACTTCTCGTAGAGATCCTTGGTGACCTTGTAGGAGCCGCCGTAGTGGCCCACGTCCTCGCCCATCACGCAGACGTGGGGGTCGCGGGCCATCTCTTCGTCGATGGCATCGCGCAGGGCATTAAAGAGAAGGGTTTCGGCCACGGGGCTGGAGCCTGCCTGTGCGCGGCCAACCTATCTCAGCCGGGGGCCGGCTTCGCTGCTCCCAGCGATCCCAGCGTCAGCCGCCTGCCGCAAGGGTGCTCAGCAACAGCACCGAGAGCAGCATCCCCGGCAACAGCAGGACCACGAGCAGTCCCAGATCGTGGGGGGTCATTCGGGGAGCCAGGGGGTGTGGTCCCAGACTAGGGAGGGGATCCGGACGGCGCTGGCCAGAGGCTGCGAACAAAGGTGAGGAAGAGGCCCAGGCCGATGAACAGGAAGCTGAACGTGGCCAGGAAGCTCATCCCCACCACCAGCGTCTTCACCGCCGTGGCGATGCTCTGGGCCACCGGCGAGCTGTAGTGGGGTGGATGGGTGGCGTACCAGGCCAGCACCCGCTGGCTCAGGCCCAGGCACAGCCAGCCCAGAAGAACGCTGGTGATGGCGCCGCTCAGAAAACTGAGGGGGCCCTTGCGCGGTGGCGGCGTGCCAGGGCCTCCGGGCCCGCTCTGGGGGGGGTCGGCGGGGCTGTCGCTCATCGCACCGTCTCGGGGCTCTCCAGGCTGGCACCGGAGTCGCGGCAACGGCAGCACCAACTCTGGAATCCCGCAGCCGAGAGGGCCTCGGCCAAGGCCTGCTCCGCCCTCCGGGCCCCCGCCAGATCGGCGAAGAGGGCAAACAGGCTGGGGCCGGAGCCGCTCATCGCCACCGCGAGGGCGCCTGGGGCGTGACGCAACAGGACCAACCCTTCCGCCACCGAGGCCACCTCCGGCTCCACGACGCCCTGCAGGTCGTTTCGCAGCGGCGGTAGATCGCCCCCAGCCCCCAGGGCCGCCAGCAGGGGCCCCTCGCGCAGGGCCTGGCGCCGCTCCTCAAACTCGCTCTCCCGCTCGAGGTAATAGTCGCCGCGCAGCTCGCGGCAGCGGCCGTAGGCCCAGGGCGTGGAGACGCTCACGCCGGGATGCTTCAGCAGCAGCACCCCCAGGGCAGGGGGCGCCAGCCCTGCGGACTCCAGCCGTTCCCCCCGGCCGAAGCACAGCTGCGTTCCCCCCACCAGGCAGTACGGCACGTCCGAACCCAGGTCGGCGGCCAGCTCCTGCAGCGTGGCCGTATCAACTCCCAAGCCCCACAGCTCGTTGAGCCCCACCAGGGTGGCGGCGGCATCGCTGGAGCCGCCCGCCAGTCCCGCTCCGATCGGGATGCGCTTCTCCAGGGTGATGGCGGCCCCGAGCTCCGGCAGACCGGCCCGCTCCCGCAGGCGCGCGGCCGCCCGCACGATGAGGTTGTCGTCGCCCAGGGGGAGCTCCGGAACGTCGCACAGCAGGGACAGCCGGGCATCAGCGGTGCTGCGCAGGCGCAGCCGGTCACCGAGATCGAGGCTCTGCATCAGCATCGCCAGCTCGTGGAAGCCGTCGGGCCGCAGCCCGAGCACCTCGAGATGCAGGTTGATCTTGGCGGGGGCGAAGACGCAGACCTCGGCCATGGCGGAAACGGGCAGGAGAGGGAGGGGAACGGAGGGGGGAACGGTGACCACGGCGGGCGGGGCCGCGGATCAGCTGGGCAAGGCCTGCGCCAGGGCGATCCAACGCTCGGGGGACAGATCCTGGGGCCGCTGGGCCAGATCCACGCCGGCCCGTGCGGCCCAGGCCAGGAGCTCTTCCGGGGGTGCCAGGCCGGCCAGGGTGTTGCGCAGCATCTTGCGCCGAGCCGCAAAGGCCTGCCGGAGCAGGGACTCCACCGCCCGGGCCAGATCGGGGGACAGGCACTGCTCCGGCGGCAGGGGATCGAGCACGATGACTTCCGAATCCACCCGGGGCGGTGGCGCGAAGCAACGGGGCGGCACCCCACAGACGGAGCGACAGCGGGCCATCAGCTGCATCCTCACGCTCAGGGCCGAGAAGGCGCTCTCACCGGCCCGGGCCCGGATCCGTTCGCCCACCTCACGCTGCACCAGCAGCACCAAGCGGCGGTAGGGGGGTGAGACCGGCCGATCGAGGCGTCCGATCAGCCGCTCCAACAGGGGGCCGGTGATGTTGTACGGGATGTTGGCCACCACCGCATCGGCCCGGGGCTCGCCCTCGGGCTCAAGGGCCACCTCCAGGCCATCGCCCTCGATCAGCCGGAAACGGGAATCGGCGCCGAAGCGCTTCTGCAGCCCGGTGAGCAGGTCGCGGTCGAGCTCCACCGCCACCAGCGTCCCCACCGGGGCGGCCAGCAGCCGCTCGGTGAGGGCGCCCCGCCCCGGACCGATCTCCAGCACCCGCTCGCCCGGCCGCAGCTCGGCCGCCGCCACGATGCGATCGAGCACGCCGGGATCCACCAGCCAGTGCTGGCCGAACCGTTTGCGGGGTCGGTGGCCGGCGAAGGACATGGGCAGGGGGGCGGACCGCGGACGGAACGGGCGGGGATGGGCTACAGCTTGGAGGACCACCCTCCCCTCCGGTCCATGGCGCCCCCCCGCACCCTCCCGCGCCGCCTTGTGGCGCTGACAACCCTGCTGCTGCTCAGCGCCGCCCCGGCCCAGGCCAGCAGCGTCACCGCCGATTCGATCCTCGATCAGGAGGGGGCGCGGCAGGCGGCCCTGGAGCAGGTGCCGCGCGGAGCGACCGTGACCGGCAGCCGCTGCCAGGAGATCAACGTCGGTGGAATCGACAACCCCCGCTACCGCTGCACGGTGGAGTACCGGCCCGCCGGCGAAACCAGCCAGCCTTCCCGCTGAAGCCGCCGCCCGATCGACTCAGACCTCCAGCCGGATCCAGCGAACCCGCCCCCCAGTCGCCCCCCCGCCGGGCCGCGCAACGATGGCGCCTGGCGCCTCCGGCAGAGGCACCAGGGCCGCCACCAGCTCCACCGGCAGGAGGGCCTGCTCGGGATGAACCGCCAGCCAACAGCTCCAGGCCCGCACCAGCCGCTGCCGCTTGGGCCACCCCAGAGCCCCCCGCCCCGCCCCGTCGCGGCTGCCCGGGCGACGGCCCTTCACCTCCACCACCAGCAAACGGCCGGGCTTGGCCATCACCAGGTCCAGCTCGCCCCAACGGCAGCGCCAGTTGCGGCTCAGCAGCCACCATCCCTGCTCCCGCAGCAGAGCGAGGGCCCGTCTTTCGGCCCAGGACCCCCGCGCCAGGGCCGTGCCGTTGCTTCCCGAGCCAGGCATGGGGGGCTCTTGGCGACCACACAACAAGGATTCCCCCGGGCGGTCTGCGGCCCTGCAGGGGAGCGGGGATGGGCCTTCAGGAGGGGAGTGCGCCGCGGTCAAGCCAGAGCTCGGCGAGCATGGCCACCAGGGCCGACTCCTCAGCACGCAACTCGCTCTGGAAGCGGGGATCGCTCTCCTGTCGGACGGGCAGAGCCTCCGGATCCCACAGTCGCTGGCGCTCGGGGAAGTATTCCCCGCAGACCCAGCGCTCGGAGGCGGCGTAGTACTCCACGAAGCCATCGCGCTCCCCGGCTGTGGGGAGGTAGGTCGGGAAGCCGGCAAACGAGCGCTCCACAAACGACACCAGCTCCCTCCAGCGCCAGGCGGGTGAGCGGAGGTGAGGCGCCGGGGCCGGGGCGGCGGGCCCAGCCTGCTGCAAGCGCTGTTGCAGATGCCAGAGCATCTTGATCGCCTGATAGCTCAACGATGGATTGATGGGCCCGGGCTGGTGCAAGGCCGGGAGATCCACGATGCCGGCGCAGGCGCAGAAATCCTCGAGCAACGAGCCCCCGCGCAGCTCCGACCCATGGAACAGGCGCACCATCAGCTGCTGGCGGCCGAAGACCTCCTGCCAGCGCCGCAGGATCGGGGCGTGGTCACAGAGGAAGGCAAAACTTTGCGGCGAAGGGAGAGTGGGCGTCACCCGACCGCCTCGGGTGCGGGTGCTCCAGGAGGAGATGGCCGCCGGCAGGGGCTGGCGCAGATACACAAGAACGCGGATCTCCTCGAACAGCGGCTCCAGCAGACGACGCAGCCGCAGGAGATCCGCGGCCGTGAGACGGGATTGCAACTGCTCGGAGCTGATGATCCAGGTGGCACCGGCCGTGGCGGAGGCCGCCTGGTGGAGCTCCATCCGCTTGGCGGCACGGGCGTCGCGGAGCTGCTGGGGCGAGGTGTGCAGCCCCTGCCGGATCGCGAAGCCATCCACCGTGTTCTCCTCCTGGGCCAGCAAGGGGAGCCAGCGATGGTTCGGGCTGACTCCGAGAAACGACGGCACAAAGAATCCCTGGCTCTCCAGGGCCTGGCGGTTTGCGTAGAGAAAGTTCTGAATCGACGTGGTGCCGGTCTTGGCGGTGCCGATGTGCAGGATCAGGGATGGCATCGGCCGCTGGTTCGGGCATCGCGGGCGTCGGCGCCCCAATCATGGATGCCTATGGCGTTCAGCCCGAGCCAGGGGTCCTCCCCGCTCCGCGTCGCCCTAGACCAGACTCGATGCCACCCACCGGCCTGCGCGACGAAGCCCGCGATGCACCTCCCACCCATGCCCCTGCATCCGCCCGCCGCCGCTCCACCAGGCCGCCACGGCTCCCTGCCAACCCGCACCAGCCTGGTGGGCCTGATGGTGGCGGCCACTCTCTGTCTTGTGCTGGCCCTGCCCGGCGTGGCCCTGGCGGCGATGGACTACGCGAAACAGGTGCTGATCGGCGCCGACTTCCACGGGGCCGACCTGCGCGGCGTCACCTTCAACCTCACGAACCTGCGCGACGCCGATCTGCACGACGCCGATCTCCGCGACGCCAGCCTTTTTGGCGCCAAGTTGCAGGATGCCAATCTCTCCGGCACCGACCTGCGGGGCGCCACACTCGATTCGGCGATCCTGCAGGGCACGGATCTGCGCAACGCCCGGCTCGACGACGCCTTCGCCTTCAACACCCGTTTCCTCGACGTGCGCATCGAAGGAGCTGACTTCAGCGGGGTCCCCCTGCGGGGCGATGCCCTGAAAAGCCTCTGCGCGGTGGCCTCCGGAACCAACCCCGTCAGCGGCAAGGAAACCCGTGACACATTGGACTGCTGAGCCCCTGCGCCGCCGATGAGCCTCGATCCCCGCAGCCGCGAACGCCTGGAGGCCCTGGGCCGCCGCCTGCCCCAGCCCCTGCCGGCCCCCGTCGTGAAGCCCTCCGCCGCGCCGCGCCATCGCCTCGAGGTGGAAGAGGACCCGGAGCAACTCTTTCGGGAACTGATGGCCGCCAGTCCGGACGGCAGCGTGCCGCCCCACCACCTGGAGCGCCTTCGCCAGCTCGAGGGGCAACGCAGCGTCCCCGCACCAGAGCCGGCGGCCCCTGGCCCAGGACCCCGGGGATCCCGTGCCCCGGGGGGCCGGCGCCCAAGCGCCGCCAGGGGCTCCGAGGACGGAGATCTCTACGCCATGTTTGCCGAGTTGCTGCTCGAGCAGGAAGGGGACGACTGATCCCAGGGTTGGATTCTCTGCAGCTCAGCCGCGGCGGAAATGGCGCCGCAACTGGGCGGCCCAGTCGCCCGGGCGATCGCCCGGCCGCAGATCGGCGCGGAACATCGACGCAGCCAGCGGCCAGCCCCCGCGCCGCAGGGCCCCACCCAGGTGCAGGAGCACCGCCAGCCCCATCACCCCCCAGCCGCTCAGGTGCAGGCCGTAGACCAGCCCGCCGGTCGCCCCGTTGCGCACCTCGTCTTCCGCCATCAACAGACCGGTGCCCACGGAGAGCAACAGGGCCAGCAGGGGCAGCAGATTGGCCGTCTTACGCAGCCGCGCCCGGCCGACGGTGAGCGCGTAGGGCACGAACAGGGTGAGCAGCAACACCAGGGGCACCCCGAGGCTGCCGTGGACGTCAATCCAGTCGACGCCGCCGAAGTCGGCGGGGAGCCGGAACCAGCGCCCGTCGTGGATCCCCGCGATCACCAGGCCCGTGAGCCACAGGCCCGCCACCAGCAGGGCGGTGAGGAGGTGGAGCAGGCGCAGCAGGGACGGTTGGTAGGGACGGGCCATGGCAGGACGGAGCGGGGGCAGGGGAGGGGCAGGCTCAGGGAGCGGCAGGCTCAGGGGGGGGGTCGAGCTGGATCGTGGTGTGGGCGATTCCGAGCCGCGCCAGCCGCGCCTTGGCCTGGTGCAGCAGTTCCATGTCGTCGCGGCCGATCGGCTGCCGCTTCAGATGGGCGGTGAGGGCATTCTGGGAGGTGCTCATCGCCCAGATGTGCAGATGGTGCACATCCACCACCCCCGGCAGACTCCGTAACGCGGCTTCCACCTCGTGGGGATCGATGCCGCGGGGTACCCCGTCGAGAACAATCCTCAGGGATTCCCGCAGCAGGCTCCAGCCGCTGGCCGCCACCGCCAGTCCCACACCGATGGCGGTGAGTGCGTCGAGCGCATTCCAGCCGGTGACCCGCACCAGCACGGCGCTGGCGAGCACGGCGGCCGACACCGCGGCATCGGTGAGCAGGTGAACCACCGCCGCCCGTCGGTTGAGATCGTGGGGGTGGCCCTGGCCGAACAGCCGTGCCGACAGCAGGTTCACCACGATGCCTGCGGTGGCCGCCGCCGCCACCGGACCGCTCACCATCGGCACCGGCTCCCGCAGCCGTTGCAGCCCCTCCACCACCAGCACGGCCGCCGCCATCAGGATCAACACCGCATTGAGCAACGAGGCCAGCTGGGTGCCACGGCCGAAGCCATAGGTGAAGCGGGGGGTGGCCGGCCGGGTGCTGAGCCGCTCGGCCCCCCAGCCCAGCAGCAGGCCGGCCACATCGCCAAGGTTGTGGATGGCGTCGCCGATCAAGGCGAGGGAGCCGAAGGCCATGCCGAAGGCCAGCTGCAGGCCAGACAGGCAGCTGTTGAGCACGATGCTCCAGCGAAACGCGGCCGGGGAACCGGCGCGATGCTCGTGCTGGTGGCGATGGGAGCGGCGCTGCTCTGCCACCGCCGGATGCTCCGGCCCCGCGAGCGGCCCGGGCGGCGGCGCGGGAGGGGACGAGGGGGGAGGCTCCATAGACCGGAAAAAGGGGCGGTGCAGCCAAGCCGATTGTGCCCGCGACGGCGGGAGCGCCCCACACCTCCCGAAACGCTAGTACAGATGAACTATCCTGGGTGGTCGTACGCGCCCGCCATGCCCCCCCTCGCCCCGTCCTCGCGGGCGGCCTTCGTGCTGGTCGATGCCAACAACTTCTATGCCTCCTGCGAGGCCGTGCTCGACCCCTCCCTGCGCCGCCGCCCGCTCGTCGTTCTCTCCAACAACGACGGCTGCATCGTGGCCCGCAGCGCCGAGGCCCGGGCGCTGGGCATCGCCATGGGCACCCCTTACTTCCAGGCCCGACGCACGCTCGAACGCCACGGCGTGCAGGTGCGCAGCTCCAACTACGCCCTCTACGCCGACATGAGCCAGCGGCTGATGGCCACCCTGGAGCACTGGCTGGAGGAGCTGGAGATCTATTCGATCGACGAAGCCTTCGGCCGGCTGCACCGCCCCCGCTCCGCCCGTGGCACCTCCGCGGATCTGAGCGCCTGGGGGGAGGCGCTGCGCGCCGCCGTGCGGCGCGACCTGGGCCTGCCGGTGGCGGTGGGGATCGCCCCCACGAAAGTGCTCGCCAAGCTGGCCAACCGCATCGCCAAGCACCATCCCGAGCGGCGGTGGCAGGGGGTCTTCGATCTGGGGGCCGTGGACGACCCCGATCCCTGGCTGGAGGCGGTGGCGGTGGAGGAGGTCTGGGGAATCGGCCGGACGTTGGCCCGCTGGTGCCGGTTGCGGGGCGTCCGCACCGCCCGCGAACTGCGCGATCTGCCCGCCGGCGAGCTGCGCCAGCGCTGCGGCGTGGTGGGCCTGCGGCTGCAGCGGGAACTGCAGGGATGGAGCTGTCTGCCCCTGGTGCGGCTACCACCGGCCCGCCAGGAAACCTGCGTGAGCCGCAGCTTCCGCCAGCCACTGCGCAGCGCCCAGGAACTGCGCGAGGCCGTGGCCACCTACCTCAGCCGGGCCGCCGAGAAGCTGCGCCGCCAGCGGCAGCGCGCCGGCACCGTCACCGTCTTCGTGCGCACCAGCCCCTTTGACGGCCGGCCCTTCTACAGCAACGCCGCCACCGTGCAGCTGGCCGTGCCCAGCGACGACACCGCCGTGCTGCTGGCCGCCGCCCTGCCGTTGGTGGAGCGGCTGTTCCGCCCCCACCGCCCCCTGCAGAAGGCCGGCGTACTCCTGCAAAATCTGCAGTCACGGGAAACGCTGCAGCACCACCTGCTGGTGCCCCGCAGCGAGGCCGAGCAGCGGCGCCGCGCCGCCCTGATGGCCGTGGTCGATGCCCTCAACCATCGCTACGGCCGTGGCACGGTGCAGTGGGCGGTCTGCGGGCTGCAACCGGGGTGGACCATGCGACGCTCCCGCCTGTCGCGCTCAGCCACCACCCGGCTGGGGGAGCTGCCGGTGGCCCGCGCCTGAGGGGGCCTCAGGCGTCGTCGCCGGTACCGGCGGGGGGATCCTGGGGCGCCTCACCATCGTCCCCATCGCTGAGGGTGGTGATCCACTGCTCACTGATCGGCCCGCGTTCCCGGGAACCCTTACGGCTGCTGCTCAGGCGGTCGCGCACCTCCTCCGGAAGCCAGAGGAAGAGCTGAAGCAGCGTGGGCATGTCGTCACCGGTCCGACCGATGGCGCCGAAGCCGATGGCGTAGCCCAGGGAGGTGATGCCATCGAAGATGAAGAGCCGCAGGGCCGCCTGCAGACGGTCACTGCGTGCCTGCTGAGATCGGGTTTCCAGAGAACGCATCTGGGGGCGGATCTGGTTGAGCAGGATGGTGCGCACCTCGGAGATCGGCCGGGTGAAGTTGCCACGGAAATCGGGGGGCAGACCCGGCAACTGGGCGATGGCCTGGTTCAGGGCCTCCTGGGTCGGGGCCTTCTCGATCTCCAGGGCCACCCGCTGAATCTCGCGCAACTGGCGAGCCTCACCGCTGGTGGCCCTGCCCAGCTGGGTCATGCCGGCGCTGATCTGCAGGGGAATGAGCAGAAGAAAACCCAGGGAGGCGGCCAGGGCCAGCCGTCGCACCAACGTCAGCCGCCGATCCAGGGCCTCAGATTCGGGGTCGAAGCGTTGGGCGAAGACCAGCAACGCCGTCGCCACCAGCGGCACCGAGGCCGTACCCCGCAGGGAGTCTCCGAACTGCAGCTGCCAGGTGGGCTGCACAAGGGCGGGCGGCAGGAGCACCTTCATCTGAATCGCCAGAAACGCCACCAGCATTCCGATGGCTACCCCTTGACACACACCCGCCAGATCGAGGTCCTCAGGGGGGAAGGACGATCGCATTGAACAAAAAAACGAAGCGACGCTCAGCGTGTACCAGAGGGCTGACCCGGTCGAGGCGTCGGGCACGCTTCAGGCATTGGCACAGAGAGCGCGGGGTGTGGGACGCAGGCGGTGCTTACAGACCGTCGAGGAGGCTGGCGATCTGGTTGCGGCCGTTGCCCTTGGCCAGCTGCAGGGCACTCTCGGCGCGCAGCAACAGATCGGTGAAGCGGCGATCGTGGGCAGCCAGGGCGCTGAGGCCCCCGCTGAGGTGGAGTTGCCAGTCGGAATGGGTCCAGATCCCCACCATGGCGCGGGCGGCGTGGCGCAGGGCCTCCGCCTGGGCCATCGCCGCGTCCGGGTCGAGATCCACCAGCAGAAGGGCGAAGGCGCTGTCGCCAAGGCGGGCCGCGAAATCCTGCTCGCGCAGGAAGCCCCGCCCCAGACGCACCAGATCAGCAAGCAGCCGATCGCCGGCCTCATGCCCCCAGCGGCTGTTCACCTGCCGCAGGTTGTCGATGTCGAGCAGGAGCAGGGACAGGGGATGGCCTCCGGAGCGGGCACGGGCGAACTCGCGCTCACCGATCGCCAGGAAGCTCTGGCGGGTGGGAAGGCCGGTGACCGGGCAGAAACGGGCCAGACGACGCAGGTCGATTTCGCGCATCACCAACTCCGCCAGGAGCTGGAGCTGGTGGATCTGGGCCGGGTCGGGATGGTGGGACTCCTGGTCGATCACGCACAGCGTGCCGAGGTTGTGGCCATCGCTGCTGCGCAGCAGCGCCCCGGCATAAAAGCGGATATGGGGGGCGCCGGTGACCAGGGGATTGTTGGCAAAGCGCTCATCGAGCTGGGCATCGGGCACCACCAGCGGTCCGTCGCCCGCGATGGCGTGGGCGCAGAACGCCTGATCCCGGGGCGTTTCGCAGACATCCAGGCCGCGATGGCTGAGAAACCACTGGCGCTCTCCCTCCACCAGGGAGATCACGGCGATCGGGGCATGAAAGATCGAGCGGGCCAGTTCGACGATGCGCTCAAAGTTCTCATCGCTGGCCATGCCGATCACGCCATGGCGCTCGAGATCGCGCTGCCGCTGCTCTTCATCGGCGGGAATCGGATAGGCGGGATAGGCCACCAACGCCGGCTCAGCGGGGAAAGTGAAGCCTAGGAGCGGCAGGGCATGGAGCAGGGGTTCCCTTCCGGAATGGGGCAGCCTGGCCCACCCAACCGCTTGACGCGTCAAACCGCCCGGAGACTCACGCCGCCCGATGGTTCAGGCCGCCCGTTCGCCGTAGCTCGAGCAACGGCGCTGGTCAAGATCGCTGAGGTGGCGCCGCTCGGCGTAATACGACTCCTGGAAGCGCAGGGCGTCGGCGTTGAGCTGGGCGAAGAGGGCCTCGATCCGCTCCTCCATGTCGAGGGCCGCGGGCGGGGCTTCAGCAAGCTCCCCCTGCAGGAGCCGGGCGATGCAATGCTCCAGGGTGCGCAGGTTCTGGCTGCGCCACGCGTCCAGCAGGTGGCGACAGCGCTTCTCGGTGGCGAGGCGGGCCCGAAGGGCGATGGCACCGCGCAGCTGGAGCAGGGGCTGCTCCAGGGAGAGGCGCTGCAGTTCACTGGGCTGGAGCAGGGGCACGAGCCGGGCCTGCAGATCGCTCTCCTCCAGCAACAGTCGGTCGGAGAGGAGGCGGGGCAGGTCGAGATCGGCCAGTTCCGCGCCGGGATCCTCGCCGCGGTTCACAGCCTCCAGGCGGCCCACCCCGAGGTTGTCCTCCTCGATCTCACTGAGGGAGGCCCAGAGGCGCCGGTGGTGGCGCAGGGCGAAATCCTCCTGCTCCCACTCCCGCAACCAGCGGCGGATCTCGGGCCGTTGGCCGGGGCAGTGCAGGTAGAGGCGCAGCACCTCGGCCTCCGCCCGCTCCTGCACGGTGGTGGCGCCCGGAGCATCCCAGCGGGTGGCGCGGCCATGCCAGCGCTGCCCCTTCACCTGCTGGCGCAGGTCGTCCTCCAGCTGGCGGGCCAGGCGCGCCTGGCCTCCGGCGAGCCGCTCCGACACCTGCTGGAGGTAGCGACTGCGCACGGCGCTCTGGGGCAGCCGCGCCAGCAGGGCCACCAGGGCCGTGACCGCGTGCTGAAACTGGTCGGCCTGCGCCAGGTCGCGGCCGGCGAGCACCTGCTCGATCTGCCAGTCCAGCCAGAGCGGTGCCTGATCCAGCAGGGCGCGGTAGTCGCCGGGGCCGTGCTCGCGCAGGAATTCGTCGGGGTCCTTGCCGGAGGGAAGATGCAGCACCCGCAGCTCCAGCTGGCCCTGGAGTGCCAGCTGCTCCACCTCGCCGATGGCCCGCTGGGCCGCACGCACGCCAGCGCCGTCGCTGTCGAAGTTGAGGATCAACCGCCGGCTGTCGCAGCAGCGGCAGATCTGGGTGATCTGGCGGCCGCTCAACGCGGTGCCCAGGGCCGCCACCGCGTTGCCGATGCCGGCCGCGTGCAGGGCGATCACATCGAAATACCCCTCCACCACCACGGCCCGGTCGGCGCGGCGGATGGCATCGGCGGCCCGATCGAGACCGAACAGGTGCTTGCCTTTCTCAAACACCTCCGTTTCCGGGGAGTTGAGGTACTTGGGCTCCCCCCCATCCAGCGCCCTGCCCCCAAAGGCGATCACACGCCCCTGGCGGTCGCGGATCGGCACCATCACACGGTGGCGGAAACGGTCGTAGAAGCCGGTTCCGCCCTTGCGGGGCACCACCAGGCCGGCGGCCTCCAGAGCCTGGGGGGCCAGCCCCTCCACCTGCTGCAGATGGCGCAGCAGGCCGTCCCAGGCCTCGGGGGCATACCCGAGGCCGAAGGCGTCGATCGTGGCCTCGCTCAGGCCCCGCGAGTCGCGCAGGTAGGCCAGGGCCGCGGCGCCCTCCGGGGCGCGGAGCTGGGCGCGGAACCAGCCGGCCGCCAGGTTGAGCACCCGGTGCAGCTGCTCGCGGCGGCTCAGCTGCTGGCGGAGGCGCTCCTGCTGCGGCCCCTCCATGGTGTCGACCGGCACCTGATAGCGGCGCGCCAGCTCCAGCACCACCTCGCTGAAGCTGGTGCGCTGCAGCTCCATCAGGAACTTGATCGCATTGCCGCCGGCGCCGCAGGAGAAGCAGTAGTAGAACTGCTTGGCCGGCGAGACCGTCATCGACGGCGAGCTGTCGTCGTGGAAGGGGCAGATGCCCACGAACTCCCGCCCCTTCTTTTTGAGCACCACGTGCTCCCCCACCACGTCGACGATGTCGGCGCGCTCCTTGACGGCCTCGATCGTGCGCGGGTGGAGACGGGGCTGGACCAAAGCGAGAAGAAAGGGGTGAGGAAAGCGGCGGATGCCGGCGAAGACGGAACCCGGAGCCGACCCTATCCCTGGTGGCGTATGCGGCACCATTGTGGGCCATGGCACCAGGGATGGGGCGAGGAACCCCAAGCCGTGGTGTGGATGCTCTCCAGCGCCCTCAGCTTCAGCCTGATGGTGGTGTGCGTGCGGGCGGTGGGGCCACGCATCCCCCTGGCGGAGGTGGTGCTGGTGCGGGCGGTGGTGAGCGTGGCGCTGAGCGCAGCGCTGCTCTGGCGGGCCCGGGTGCCGCCCCTGGGTAACCGCCGCGGATTGCTGATGCTGCGGGGCACCCTGGGTACCGCTGCCCTGATCTGCGTCTATGCGGCGGTCGTCCGCCTGCCGATGGCCACCGCCACGGTCCTGCACTACCTGTACCCCCCACTCACGGCGGCGCTGGCCCTGCTGGTGCTGGGTGAGCGGGTCGGGAAAACCCTCGGCCTGGCGATGGGCTGCGGCTGGCTCGGGGTGCTGGTGATCGCCCTGCCCGGCCCCAACCCCGCCGGCGCAGCCGATCCGGTCGGGCTGGTGCTGGCCCTGGCGGGCGCGTTGCTCACCGCCCTGGCCTACATCGCCGTGCGCCAGCTGGGACGCAGCGAACACCCCCTGGTGATCGTTCTGTATTTCCCCCTGATGGCCATTCCCCTGACCCTGCCGGCGGTGCTGTGGGCGCCGGTGTGGCCGACGGGACGGGAGGCGCTCTGGTTGCTGGGGGTGGGTCTGTTCACGCAGCTGGGGCAGATCGGCCTGACCCAGGGTCTGACGAAGCTGCCGGCGGCGCGGGCCACCGCCCTGAGCTACACCCAGGTGCTGTTCGCCGCCCTGTGGGGTTGGCTGTTCTTCGGGGAGACCCTGGCCATGCGCACGGGGATCGGCGCCGCCCTGGTGCTGGCCGCCACGGGGCTCACCCGGCCGGGGCCCCCGCCCGGGGAAGCGGGGAGCGCCGCTCGCCCGGCAAGGGGAGGGGATAGGTGAACCAGTCGGGCTCGGGGCCATCGGCGCGAGTGCTGGGCTGGGCAAGCCGCCAGCTCTCCCCCCGCTCGCCCCGCTGCAGATAGAGCGTGAAGGGGCTGTCGACGCGGATCGGGTCGCCGCTGAGCCGCCAGTCGAAGCGACCGGCGAGGCGCAAGCCGCGGGCCTCACCGATGCGCAGCGACTCCTGCTCCTCCACCCGCACCCGACTCACCTCCGGGATGCCGCCGCTGGCGAGGCCGAGGGCGCCGGCCACCTGCTCCTGGGTGAGGCGGATCTGCAACGCCAGGGCATCGAGCAGCACCCGCTGGGATGGCTGCCCCGGCCCGCCGCAGCCGCTGAGGGAGAGGGGGAGCAGCAGGGCTACCACCAGGGCCAGGGCAGCACAGGCTCGACGCAGCGGGGCCCAGCGGGGGGCCGCTGCGGGGGTTGGCAGGGGGGGCAGCATGGGGACCGACGGAGATGGGTCCATGATCGGCTGGCTGGAGGGGCGTCTCGCCGAACCCTGGCAACAGGCGCAGCGCTGCGGGGCCCTGCTGATCTGCCACGGGGTGGGCTACGAGATGCAGCTGAGCCTGCGGCATTGGCGCGCGCTGCCGGAGCCGGGCACCACCCTGGCCGTGTACGTGCACACCCAAGGTCGCGAAGACGGCTGGACGCTCTACGCCTTCCCGGCCCGCTCCGAGCGCGAACTGTTCCGGGAGCTGGTGGCGGTGAGTGGGGTGGGCCCGCAGATGGCCCTGGGGCTGCTGGGGAGCATGGAACCCGAGGAGTTGGCACGGGCGATCGTGCAGGCCGATCTGCGGCGGCTGAGCCAGGCGCCGGGGGTGGGTCGCCGCACGGCGGAACGGCTGGCGGTGGAGTTGCGCCAGAAGCTCCAGCAGCGCTTCCCGGTTCTGGTGGCTGGTCAGGACATCGGCGAGCTCCCCCAGGGGGAGGGTGACCCCCACACCGCCCTGACGGAGGGACAGCGGGAGGAGGTGCAGCTGACCCTGGCCACCCTCGGCTACGAGCCCCTGGAAATCCATCGGGCCCTGCGGGCGGTGGCCGGCGGCCTGGCGGAGGGGGCCGGCAGCGACGAATGGATCCGTGAAACGCTGCGCTGGCTGTCGCGGCCGGCGGCGTAATCGCCCCCCCACAGGGTAAGGTGCCTGTTTGCAAGTCCGCGCCAGGGGCGCCGTCTATGTCGCTCACCACCACCAAGAAGCAGGAACTGATCAACGGGCACCAGACCCACCCCACAGACACCGGGTCCGTGGAGGTTCAGGTGGCAATGCTGAGCGAGCGCATTCAGCAGCTCAGCGGCCATCTGCAGAAGAACATCCACGACTTCTCCTCCCGCCAGGGTCTGCTGAAGATGATCGGCCGGCGCAAGCGTCTGCTCGGCTATCTGCGGGCCCAGAGCGAAGCGCGCTATGCGGGGCTGATCGAGAAGTTGGGCATCCGCGGCTGAGGCACCCGATGGGCCGTCAGGGGGATGGGAAGGGCTCCGGTGGTGCCGGGTTCCGCCAGGGCGGGCCCTCCGCCCCCAGGGGCGCCATGGGCGGCGACGCCAAGCCAGCCCGTCGTGCGTCCAGCCAGGTGATCCCCGATGCGGTGTCCAAGCGGATGGTGCGACGCATCGCCCTGGCCACCGGGATTCCCAGCGTGCTGGGCATGGCGGTGATTGTGGCCAGCTACTTGCTGGTGTCGCGCCAGATTCTGTCGATTCCCCCGGTGGTCACCCTGCTGGGCTCGGGCGCCTTCTTTCTGCTGGGCCTCGTGGGCCTGAGCTACGGGGTCGTGTCCGCCAGCTGGGAGGAGGCTCCAGGCAGTCCGCTGGGCGTGGAGCAGGTCGCCAAGAACGTGGGCCGCATCCGCGACTCGGTGCGTGCCATGCGCGAGGGCAGCGGCGCTGGCGGCTGAACGCCCAGGCCCCCCTGGCTCCTGGGCGCCCTTGATAGTCCCGCTTGCTCAGGCCGCTTCCTGGCTCAGGCCGCTTCCTGGCCCAGGGGGGAGCGCAAGCGGGCGGAGAAGGATGCGGAGGTGAGGGTGGCCACGGCCGCAGAGGCATCCGCCACGCAGAACTGGGGACCGAGACGAACGAACAGGCGCTGCACCCCATCGTGCAGACAAGCCACCACCGGCACCCGCACCCCCACCTCGTCCTGACCAGGCCGGTGGCGATGCAGACATTCCCGCAGCCGGTGCTGCACGGCGATGTCACCAGCCTGTTCCGGCGCCAGATCCACGAGCACCAGCTGCAGATCCTCGATGCTGCGGCAGTCCTCCACGATCAGCTGCACCCGCTCGTCGCGACGGTCCACCGTGGCCCATACCAGGAGCCGCGCGTCCACCATCAGGTGGTCGGCCAGGCGGGCATAGGCCTTGGGGAACACCACGGCCTCGCTGGAGCCGGTGAGATCCTCCAGCTGCAGCACCGCCATGCGGTCGCCCTTGCGGGTGGTCACCTGACGCAGCTCGGGCACCATCACCACCAGGGATACCTTGGCCTTATCGGCCTGCTCCTCCAGGTGGGCCAGGGAAATCGGCGAGAGCAACTTCACACGGCTCGCCAGCTGGCGCAGGGGGTGATCGGAGAGGTAGAAGCCAAGCAGCTCCTTCTCCAGCCGGAGCTTCTCATTGGACGGGTAATCGGCCACGGTGGCAGCCTTTGGCGCGGTGCTGCGATCGCCCCCCGGTGCGGCGGCGTCCTCGCCCCCGCCGCCGAGCAGATCGAAGAGATTGCCCTGACCGCTCGCCCGGTCGCGGGCCCGGGCATTCGCCCACTCCAGCACCAGATCCAGATCCGCCATCAGCTGGGCCCGGTTGGCACCGCTCTCCAGCGCATCAAGCGCACCGCAGTGGATCAGCGATTCCAGGGCGCGCCGGTTGAGCTGCTGGGAGGGCAGCCGGTCGCAGAGATCGGCCAGGGAGGAGAAGGGACCATCGCTGCGGCGCGTTTCGATCAGCAGCCGGATCGCCCCTTCACCGAGGTTGCGCACGGCGGAGAGGCCAAAAAGGATGCGGGTGCCCACCGGTGTGAAGTCGATTCCGGAGGCATTCACATCGGGCGGCAGCACCTCAATGCCCATTGCCTGGGCATTGGCGATATAACGCTGCACCTTATCGCTGGCCCCGGCATTGACGGTGAGCAACGCCGCCATGTAGGCCACGGGATAGTGGGCCTTGAGATAGGCCGTCTGGTAGGTGACGGCGCCATAGGCGGTGGAGTGACTCTTGTTGAAGCAGTATTCGGCGAACAACACCATCTGCTCGAACAATTGTTCAGCGATTCTGGGGTCTACACCGCGCTGGGTGGCCCCCTCCACAAAGAGGCTTTGGTGTTTCTCCATCTCGCTCTTTTTCTTCTTTCCCATCGCCCGGCGCAACAGATCCGCCTCGCCCAGGGAGTAGCCCGCCAGATCCTGGGCGATCTTCATGATCTGTTCCTGGTAGACCATGATGCCGTAGGTTTCCTGCAGGATTGGCTGCAGGCGTGGGTCGGCAAAATCGATCGCCTCGCGGCCGTGTTTGCGGTGGATGAATTTCGGAATCAGCCCCGCATCAAGGGGCCCCGGGCGGTAGAGGGCCAGGATTGAGGAGATATCCTCCAGGGATGAGGGCTTGAGATCGCGAACGATCTGGCGCATACCGCTGGATTCCAACTGAAAAATGCCCTCCAGATCGCCGCGTGCCAACAGGGCAAAGGTGTCAGGATCATCACCTGGCAGGGCATCGGGATCAGGTCGCTCGCCCGTGTCTTGCTCCACCAGGGTGAGGGTCTTTTCGATCATGGTGAGGTTTTTGAGGCCAAGGAAGTCCATCTTCAGCAGCCCCATGGACTCCACGTCCTCCATGAAGTATTGGGTGATCACCTGACCGTCGTTGTTGCGCTGCAGCGGCACCAGCTCATCAAGGGGATCCGCGGCGATCACCACGCCGGCAGCGTGGACACCGAAGGTTTTGTTGGTGCCCTCGATGCGCATCGCCAGATCGACCCAGTGTTTCACCCGGGGATCATTCTCATACTTCTCGCGAAACTCCGGTGCAGGCGATTCAGCTCCGATCATCTCCTTGAGCTTCGCCGGTTTGCCCCGCACCACGGGAATCAACTTGGCGAGGCGATCAGCATCGCCATAGGGAATATCGAGCACCCGGGCCACATCCTTGAGAACGGCCTTGGAGGTCATGCGGTTGAAGGTGATGATCTGGGCCACCTTGTCTTCGCCGTAGCGACGGGTGACGTACTCGATCACCTCACCACGGCGCTCGATGCAGAAGTCGGTGTCAATATCCGGCATCGACTTGCGCTCAGGGTTGAGAAAGCGCTCAAACAGCAAGCCGGTGGTGACCGGGTCGATGTTGGTGATCCCCAGGGCGTAGGCCACCAGGGAACCGGCCGCCGAGCCCCGGCCTGGACCCACCGGGATGCCATTGTCGCGGGCGAAGCGGATGTAATCCCACACCACGAGGAAGTAGGTGGGGAAGCCCATCTGCTCCATCACCTGCAGCTCGAAGGCGAGCCGCTCGCCGTACTCGGCCGGAAACCCTTCGGAGGGATCACACTTCAGGCGCTGCGCCAGACCCTGCTCCGCCACCTCCCGCAGGTAGCTGACCGCCGTGTGCCCTTCCGGGATCGGGAAGCGGGGCATCTGATAGCGGCCAAGGATGTCATAGTCCTCCACCTTTTCAGCCACGCGGCCGGTGTTGGCGATGGCGCGCTCGATCACCTCTGGCTCAAGGTGGTCGATGAAAAGGCGCCCCATCTCCGCCTCGCTGCGGATGTACTCGGTACCCGTGTAGCGCAGTCGCTTCTCGTCGCTGATCAGCTTGCCGGTGAGAATGCAGAGCAGGGCATCATGGGCCTCCACATCGCCGCTGGTGAGGTAGTGGGCATCGTTGGTGGCGATCAATTCGATCCCCAGTTCCGCGCCGATGCGGGCGATCTCGGTGTTCACGATGCGATCCTCAAGGCCGCCGTGGTCTTGGATCTCCAGGTAGAAGTCGTCCCCGAACACCTCCTGATACCACCGGGCCACCTCGCGCGCGGCATCGGGGCGCCCCCGCAGGATTGCCTGGGGAATTTCACCGCCCAGGCAAGCGGTGGCCACAATCAGCCCCTCGCTGTGGCGCCGGAGCACCTCCTTGTCGATGCAGGCACGGGCGAAGATGCCACGCCCGCGCATGCCACGCAGGTGGCTGATGCTGGTGAGCTTGACGAGATTGCGATAGCCGACTGCATTTTTGGCCAGCACCACCAGGTGATAGCGGCGTTCCTTCTTGCCAGGCTGATCGTCGATCGAACCGTTGATCACATACATCTCATTGCCGATGATCGGCTTGATGCCCGCCTTGCTGCACAGCTTGAGCAGCTCGATGGCGCCGTACATCACGCCGTGGTCGGTCAGGGCGAGGGCGGGCATGCCCAGGGCCACCGCCCGCTCCACCATTGCCGGCAGCTGGCTGGCCCCATCCAGGAGGCTGTAGTCGCTGTGGTTGTGGAGGGGAACGAAGGGCACAGCGCAGCGTCGTCGGTCGAACCGCCACGTTAGGCGAGGACCCAAGGGGCAGCGCCTACCCCTCCACGAACACGGGCAGGGGCACTAGATGTGGGGGCCGGCCCACCGGCACTTAGGCGAAGGGCTCAGCCCTGGGGTTCAGGCCTGGGGTTCAGGCCTGGGGCGTGGCCGCCGCTTCTCAGAGCGCCAGGGGAGCCTCCGGGCGCCGCTCCATCACCCGGGCGGCGACCTCGAACTGGTGGGCCACCCGCAGCAGCTTCTCCTCCTCCAGCACACCGGCGATCAGCTGCAGACCGATGGGCAGGCCGGCGTCATCAAAGCCGCAGGGAACATTGATCGCCGGCAGACCCGCCAGGTTGGCCGGGATCGTCAGCAGGTCGGCCAGATACATCGCCAGCGGATCGTCGGCATGGGCGCCGAAGCGGAAGGCGGTGGTGGGGGAGGTGGGCGAGAGGAGCACGTCCACCTCGCCGAAGGCCCGATCGAAATCACGCCGGATCAGCGTGCGCACCTGCTGGGCTTTGCGGTAAAAGGCGTCCACGTAGCCGGCGGAGAGGGCATAGGTGCCGATGAGGATGCGGCGTTGCACCTCGTCGCCGAAGCCTTCGGCCCGGCTGCGGGCTGTCATCTCAGCCAGGCTGCCGGCCCCCTCACTGCGGTAGCCGTACTTCACCCCGTCGTAGCGGGCCAGGTTGGCACTGGCCTCCGAGGGGGCGATCACGTAGTAGGTGGCGATGCCGTCGTCGAAGCGGGGGCAGTCGACGTCGACCAGCTCACAGCCCAGGGACTGGAGCAGATCGGCAGCGGCAAGCACCGAAGCCTTCACCTGGGGGTCGAGCCCCTGCTCGTGGAAGCACTGACGGATCAGCCCCACCCGCAGGCCGGCCAGCGGCGCCTCAAGGCCCGCCACGTAATCGGGCACGGCGGCTTGAAGGCAGGTGGCATCGCGCGGGTCCGCGCCGGCAATCACCTGCAGCAGCTCGGCGGTGTCGGCGACGCTGGAGGTGAAGGGGCCCACCTGGTCGAGGGAGCTGGCGAAGGCGATCAGGCCCCAGCGGCTGACCCGGCCGTAGGTGGGCTTGAGGCCCACCACGCCACAGAAGGCGGCGGGCTGGCGAATCGAACCGCCGGTGTCGGAGCCCAGGGCCGCCACGCACTCGCCCGCGGCCACCGCGGCGGCGCTGCCTCCGGAGCTGCCCCCGGGGACGCGCTCGGGATTCCAGGGATTGCGGCTGGGCCCGAAGGCCGAGGTCTCGGTGGAGCTGCCCATGGCGAACTCATCGAGATTGGTCTTACCCAGCAGGATCGCCCCGGCCTTCCACAGCCGCTCGGTGACGGTGGATTCGTAGGGCGGCACAAACGTCTCCAGCATGCGGCTGGAGCAGGTGGTGCGGATGCCGAGGGTGCAGAGGTTGTCCTTGATCGCCAGCGGAACGCCGGCGAGCGGAGGCAGGGCCTCGCCGGCGAGGCGGGCGGCGTCGATGCGATCGGCGTCAGCGCGGGCCCGCTCCGCGGTGACCTCCAGAAAGGCGTGAACGGTGGGATCGACAGCCTCGATCCGCGCAAGATGGCGGTCGGTGAGCTCGCGGGCGGACACCTCACCGCGCTCGAGTTGCTCGCGCCACTGGGCGATCCCCATCGGCCGTTTCCAGGCTGCTGGGCCGACGCTATCAGCCGGGGGTCAGCCCCCGGCCCCGTTGACGGTTTCGGTGAGTGGCTCGCCCCGCTGGGTGCGCAGAAGGCGATGCTCAAGGGAGGCGGGAGCCTCGGAGCGCAGGTCGTCGAGGAAGGCGGGCAGGTGGCGCTCGAGGGTGCCGCGTCGCACGAAGGGACCGAACCAGTAGACGGCATCAGGCGAACGGGTCTCGACCCTTGCCCACCAGGCCAGACCGAGCCCGTTGACGAGGCTCCGCATCGGCCAGAGCAGGGGATTCATGGGCAAGGTCGCAGACATCTCCATTCTGACCACGCCACCCGGAGGGCGGAATGCCCCCAGGCGGCCAGGGTGCTCAGAGGCTGATATCCCTGGAGAAGGGATCGGTCATCGGCGCGGGGAGTCCCCCTCCCGGAGCGTCCTCCAGGGACTCGGGCTCGTGGGGCTGGGACTGGGCCTCAGGGGGCGGGGTGGCAAACGCGGGAGCGGGCATCCAGGAGGGCCGATCGCCAGCCACCGCATCGAAGGTCTCCTCAGGGGCCTCCTCAGGGGCCTCCTCAGAGTCAGAGGGCTCCTCAACGTCAGAGGATTCCTCAGAATCAGAGGCCTCAACAGCGACCGGAGGGTGGGAATCCTCATCAGCCGGGAGAGGGGAATCCGCCAGAGCTGCGGTGAGTTCCTCCTGGTGGGTGGCAACCGTGGGTTCAGCCAAGGCCACGGGCCCCTCATCAGCCACAGCCGCCGGCGGAGCCGGCAGGGCGGGCCGCACGAGCCGCGGCGCTGGGGCGCTGCCGCTCAGGCCATGCATCCAGCCGCGACGGGCCACCTCGAACAGCACCAGGGCCGTGGCCACAGCGGCGTTGAGGCTCGGGGTGGCACCCCGCAGCGGCACGCGCACCAGCTGGTCGCAGCTGCGGCGCGTGAGCATCGAGAGGCCCTCCCCCTCCGATCCGGTGACGACCACCAGAGGGCCGCTCAGATCAGCCTCCTCCAGGGTGACGCTGCCTTCCCCGGCCAGGCCCACCACCCGGTAGCCCTCCTGCTTGAGGGTGTCGAGGGCGCGATTGAGGTTCACCACCCGAGCCACGGGCAGATGTTCCAGGGCGCCGGCGGCCACCTTCGCCACCGAACCGGTGAGGCCGGCACTGCGACGCTGGGGGAGAACCATGCCGTGGGCACCGAGGGCCTCGGCGCTGCGCACGATCGAACCCAGGTTCTGGGGGTCGGTGAGTCCGTCGAGGGCGATCAGGAGGGGAGCTTCCGCCAGTTGGCTACAGCCCTCCATCAATGTGGGGAGATCGAGACTCTCGGCGGCGGCGGGCTGGAGCACGATCCCCTGGTGCACCGCACCCCCACTGATCTGGCCCAGCCGGGCCCAGGTGACCTCCTCCACAAGCACGCCCGAGGCCTTGGCCTCGCGCAGCAACTGCAGGAAGCGGGGGCTGAAGCGCATCTCCGGGGTGCACCAGACCCGGTGCACTGGCCGACCACTCTCCAGGGCCGCCAGGGCGGTGTGACGCCCCCAGATCAGGTCGGTGGCGACATCGGGGGCATGGCTGGCGGCTTCCCCGCGCGACTCAGGTCCGCCGGCATCGGCGAAAACGGCCGGGCCGGAGCGCTCGCTGCGACGGAGGTCGGGCGGGGCGCCTTCCCGGAGGGGCCGGCGAGGGAAACGGGGCTGGGGGAAGCGGGGCTGGCGGCTGTCGGCGCCGCGCTCTCCGGAGGGGGAGGGAGAGCGATCGGGCCCGCCGAAGCGGTCCGGCCGACTGAAGCGATCGGGCCGGCCGAAGCGCTCGGGGCGGCCGGGTCTTGCCGGTCGGGGGAAGCGATCCCCGGTAGCGGGGCGCTCGCCACGGCCGAAGCGGGGCCCCCGCTCCGGGCGATCACCGCGCTCAAAACGGGGGGCAGAGCGGAAGGGGCGGTCGCCACGCTCACCGCCACGCTCGCCCCCCCGCTCGCCGGGTCGTTCGCCGGGTCGCCCACCAGGCCGCTCGGACGAGCGTGGACCGGGCCGATCAGCGGGGCGTTCAGGGGAACGCCAGGGCCGTTCGCCCGAGCGCTGCCAGGGGTTCTCACCCCCCGGCTCCCGATCGCGACGGGGGCCGGGCGGACCAAAGCGGGAGGCACCGGGACGGGGACCCCGCCGACCGGCGGGGCCGTTGCCTGGACCGGGGCGACCACGGTCCGGCCTCGGGTCGAAGCGACGATCGGATGGGGGACTCATGGGCGGGGTGGCGTAGATCCGTCAGGGGCTGCTGGGTGGCTGCGGCGTCTCGAGGGCATCGAGCAGCTCGGCAAGCCGCTGCGGATCGCGCAGAAACAGCCACCCCAGCATCGTCTCAAATCCCGTGGCCTGCCCATACAGGGCAGGATCGCCGCCCCGGGGTCCGCGGCCGGCCCGGTTGCGGCCACGCCGCACCAGATCCCGCTCGCCATCGCGCAGCAAGGGCTCGAGCCAGGCGAGGGCCTCCGCCTGGGCGGTGGCCCTCACCCGCCCCACCACGGCCCGGTGCAGGTCCTGGGGGCGGCCAGGGCGGTGGCACTCTCGGCGCCGCTGGTGCAGTTCCCAAACGGCATCCCCGAGCCAGGCGAGCTGCAGGGGGGGCAGGTCGGGTGAGGCATCGGTGGGGGCCAGACCGGCCAGCCAGGAGGCGGTGGGCTCAGGCGGCGGAGAGGCTGCCAAGGGCCGTCTCAAGGTCGGGCTGGAGGTGCAGAAACTCCTCCAGCCGCACCAGTTTCACGGTCTGGATCACGCGGGCGTTGCCAACCACCTGGAACTGGGTCTTGGCGTCCTTGCACTGTTTGGCGAGCTGCACCAGGGCGCCCAGGCCGGAGGAATCGAGGAAATCGATGCGGCTGAGGTCGATCACCACCGGCAACCTGTGGGCCTGCAGGTTTTCCTCCACGAAGCTGGTGAACTGCTTGTCGGAGTAGGCGTCGAGCTGGCCGGTGAAGGCAAACAGCACGCACGCATCCTGCCGCTCGCAGCCACCCCGCAGGGAGACGGTCAGTCGCTGCAGTGGAATGGGTGGATGGGTGATGGCTCCAGCCCTCGCTTGAGGTCGTCGCGTGGAAGTGTAGGGAGGGGCTCCGGCACTGGCACGGGCGCAACGAAACCTTCCGCTGCCCTTCCAGAAGATGCTCAGCGACGTCGGGCGGCCATCAGGGCCACGAAGCGGGCGAAGTGGTGATCGGCATCGTGGGGGCCCGGACTGGCCTCCGGGTGGTACTGCACACCGAAGACCGGCTGGTGCCGCATTTCCAGACCCGCCACCGTGCGGTCGTTGAGGTTGTGGTGGGAGATCCGCACCCGCTCCTGGGGCAGGGAGGCGGCATCCAGGGCAAAGCCGTGGTTCTGGCTGGTGATCTCCACGGATCCCGGGGAGCCGCAGGGATGGTTGAGGCCCCGGTGGCCATACCCGAGCTTGAAGGTGCGGCCGCCCAGGGCCAATCCAAGGATCTGGTGCCCCAGGCAGATCCCGAACAGCGGCAGATTGCCCTGATCGATGAGATCGACCGCCAGGGCGATGCCGCTGTGCACCGCCGACGGATCTCCGGGGCCGTTGGAGAGAAAAACCCCTTCCGGCTCCTGACGGAGCACGTCCTGGAGGTCGCTGCCGGCCGGCAGCACGGTGACCTCACAGCCGTGGGCCACCAACCGCTCAAGAATCGCCCGCTTGATGCCGAAATCAATGGCGACCACGCGATAGGGACGCTGCGGTTGGGCCTGGGGCCTGGCGTCAAAGTCGGCCGGGCAGAGGGAGGTCCAGCGGTAGGGCTCGGCGGTGCTGACCCCCTCCGCCAGGTTGAGGCCATCCATGGACGGGGCGGAGCGCACACGCTCCAGCAGGGCCGCCGGGGTGGTGCCGTCGCTGGCGATGGCCCCATTCATGGCGCCTCCCTCCCGCAGGTGGCGCACCAGGGCCCGGGTGTCGATCCCCTCGATCCCCACCACGCCATGGCGCTGCAGCCAGGGCTCGAACTCCTCCTCGCTGCGCCAGCTGCTGGCCACCGGCGACAGCCGCCGGGCGATCAGGCCGCGGGCGTGGGGTGCGTTGGCTTCCTGGTCCTGGCTGTTGACGCCGGTGTTTCCGAGCTCGGGATAGGTGAAGGTGACGAGCTGACCGGCGTAGCTGGGGTCGGTGAGCACCTCCTGGTAACCGGTCATCCCTGTGTTGAAGACCACCTCGCCGAGGGCGACACCACGGGCACCGCAGGGGCGGCCCCGCAGCACCAGGCCATCGGCGAGCACCAGCACGGCCTCCGCCGCAGGATCGGGGTGGGGGGAATTCGGGGTCAACGGCGCTGGATCACCTGGGGGGATCATCCCGCAGCACCCGATCCCGCCGGGGCCGCGGCGCTGTCATCGGCCCGCAGGAAGCTGGCTAGCCCGTTCAGCCGTTGCCAGGGGAGCCCCTGGGCCAGGGCCTCGCGGGCCTGGGCCAGCCCCTCGGCCACAGAGCCCGCCCGCCCGGCCACCCAGAGCACCAGGGCGCTGTTGAGCGCCACCACATCGCGCTGGGGATCGGTGCCCCCCCCCTGCAACACCGCCTCGAGGATGGCGCGGTTCTCCGCGAGCCCGCCTCCGCAGATCGCCTCCATCGGCGCCGGCTGCAGGCCGAGGGCCCAGGGGTCGAGCACCTCGCGCCGCAGGCTGCCGTTCTCGAGCACCCGCAGCTCGCTGGGGCCGGAGAGGGTGGCCTCATCGAGGCCCCCATGGCCATGGACCACCACCGCGCGCCCCTGATCCAGCCGACAGAGGGCCTCCGCCATCGGATCGAGCAGGTCGGGGCGGGCCACGCCGAGCACATGGCTCTCAGGCCGCAGGGGGTTCACCAGCGGACCCAGCAGGTTGAACACGGTGCGCACTCCAAGGGTGCGGCGCACCGGCGCCAGCCCCGCGAGGGCGGGATGCCAGCCCGGGGCAAAGAGAAAGGTGACCCCCACCGCCGGCAGGGCCGCCAGGGCGCGGGCGGTGGGGGCCTGCAGGTCGACCCCGAGGGCTTCGAGGACATCGGCCGAGCCGACGCGGCCGCTGGCGCTGCGGTTCCCGTGCTTGGCCACCGTGGCCCCGCAGGCGGCGGCGGTGAAGGCCACGGCGGTGCTGATGTTGAAGCTGTCCACCCCCGCGCCACCGGTGCCGCAGGTATCCACCAGCGGCAGGGGAGGCCGCTCCCCGGGCAGGGCGCAGGCCTGGCGAAGCTCGGCGGCCATCGCCGCCAGCTCCTCGCCGTTGACACCCTTGCAGCGCAGGGCGGTGAGCAGGGCGGCGGTGAGCAGGGGATCCACCTCCCCCGCCAGCCAGGCGCGCATCAGGGCGCCGGCGCTGGCGGTGTCGAGGGGGTGGCCCTGGATGAGCGGCTCCAGCAGCGCGGGGCCGGAGAGGGGGAAAGCGGAGGAGCTCATCGGGGCAGACGGGCCGAAAGCGGGCAGAAAAAAGCCCGGGTGCAGGGCACGCCGGGCCGGGTGATGGGGACCTGTCCACTATCACCCGAAGCGGGCCGATCTGGCGATCCCCGGTGAGGGGTTGCTCAGGGCGTTTCTTCGCCAGCCGTGTCGAAACCCGAGCCCACCGCCTCCGCCGCCGCCGCCTGACCGGGGCGGAAACCGGCCGCCCAGAGGGAGCGGGTGCGCTGCTGGAGCGTGGGGCGATCGACGTGCCAAAGGCGCAGCACCCGCTCCAGGTCGTCGCGCAGGTCGCTGGCGCCGGGGAAGCCGTCGTAGCGGTGCAGCAGGCGGGCGGCATCGACCAGGTGCTGGTCGCCAGGGCTCTCGGTGGCGAGCAATCCGTCGATCACGAGCCGGTCGCTGGCATGCAGGGGATGGCTCTGCTCCGGCGGGCTCTCGGGCATCGGGGGCATTGTGCTGCGGCGTAGGTTAAGCGCGCCCTGCCACCGGCTCTCCCGCCATGAGCGCCCTGCGGCTCGACCTGATCCGGCGCTACCTCCGGCCCCACCGCCGTGCCGTGATCCTCGGGGTTGTGGCCCTGGTAGTGGTCAACCTGCTCGGGGTCGCGATCCCGCTGCTGGTGGAACGGGTGATCAATGAGCTCCGGCCGGGCTTCTCCCTGCGCACCGTGCTGAGCCAGGGGTTGGTGCTGGTGGTCCTGGCCACGGTGATGGGGGCGGTGCGGCTGGGCTCCCGCATGCTCGTGTTTGGCGTGGGCCGGCAGGTGGAGGCCGATCTCAAGCAGAAGATCTTCGACCACCTCCTCGGCCAGGAGCCGGGTTGGGTGCAAACCATGGGCAGCGGCGAGGTGATCAGCCGCGCCACCAGCGACGTGGAGCAGGTGCGGCGGCTGATGGGCTTCGCCGTGCTCAGCCTCACGAACACCGTGCTGGCCTACGCCCTCACCCTGCCCGCGATGCTCTGGATCGACCCGGGCCTGACGGTGGCGGCGCTGGCGCTCTACCCGGTGATGCTCGTGGTGGTGCGTCTGTTCGGCGGGCGGATGATGCGCCAGCAACGGCGCCAGCAGGAGGCCCTGGCCTCCCTGAGCGACCTGGTGCAGGAAGATCTCTCGGGCATCGGCGCCATCAAGATCTACGGCCAGGAGAGCACGGAGGAGTCGGCCTTCGCCGCCCTCAACCGCGGCTACCGCGACACCGCCCTGCAACTGGCCCGTACCCGCAGCAGCCTCTTCCCCCTTCTCGAGGGCATCTCCTCGATGAGCCTGCTGGTGCTGCTTGCGATGGGGGCCGGGCAGATCGAAGCGGGTCGCCTGAGCATCGGCGGGCTTGTGGCCCTGATCCTTTACGTGGAGCGGCTGGTGTTCCCCACCGCCCTGCTCGGCTTCACCCTCAACACCTTCCAAACGGGCCAGGTGAGCCTGGAGCGGGTGGAGCAGCTCCTGAGCCGTCGCCCCCTGATCGTCTCGCCACCCCATCCCGTTGCCCCAGCGGCCCGTCCCCGTGGTGCGGTGGAGGCCGTTGGCCTCACGGTTCAGTACCCGGGGGCCCGGCGCCCCTCCCTCGACGGCCTGCGCTTTCGCCTCGAACCTGGGGAACTGGTGGCGGTGGTGGGTCCGGTGGGTTGCGGCAAGACCACCCTGGCCCGGGCCCTGGGTCGGATGGTGGAGGTGCCCCCCGGGCAACTGCTGATCGATGGCGTTGATGTAACGGCGATGGGGCTGGAGGACCTGCGCCGCCAGGTGGCCCTGGTGCCCCAGGAGGGCTATCTCTTCACCGCCACCCTGGCGGACAACCTGCGCTACGGGGATCCCGGCGCCCCGATGGAGCGGGTGGAGGAGGCCGCACGGCAGGCCCGGCTCGAGGGCGACATCCGCGGCTTTCCCGAGGGTTACGGCACCCTGGTGGGCGAACGGGGCATCACCCTCAGCGGCGGGCAGCGCCAGCGCGCCGCCCTCGGGCGGGCCCTGCTGGTGGAGGCGCCGCTGCTGGTGCTCGACGATGCCCTGGCCAGCGTGGACAACGCCACGGCGGCGGCCATCCTGCGTACGGTGCGCGATCAAGGGGAGCGTTCGGTGCTGATGATCAGCCACCAGCTCTCCGCTGCCGCCGCCTGCGATCGCATCCTGGTGCTGGAGAACGGGCGGCTGGTGCAGCAAGGCCACCACAACGAACTGGTGCGGCAGGAGGGTGCCTACCGGCGCCTGTGGGAGCGGGAGGAAGCTAAGCGCCTGCAGACGGCCTGAATAATGTTGCGGGATCGCTCCGATTCCCCGCCAGCGGCCGTCGCCCGGGCTTAGCTGAGGGCACTGCATGCCCGCGGCTTCGCTCCGCGTTGTTGCTCCATGGAAGCCGGCAAGCCCTACAACCTGCGCTGCACTCTCACCTTCGGCGATATCTACGGCCAGATCCTGATCTGGATGCTCGTGATCTTTGTCAGCCTGGCGGCCGGCCTGGCGCTGATGGGGGCCAGCAAACCCATGTTCGCCCTGGTGGGGGTGGGGTTGATCCTGGTGCTCTCGCTTCCCTTCCTCCTTTTTGCCTTCACCACCACCCTGCTGAACCACATCGCCCTGGTGCCGGGCTCGGAGTCGGAGCGGACTGCCTAGGCTCCGGCCCAGTTGCCGTCGACCGCGGTGTTCGGACGATTCCAGACAGGCGCCCCGGCGCTGCGCGATCCCGCCTCCCTAACCCACGTGGTGCTCGGCACCCCTCTGCTGGCGCTCCCCGGCCCCGGACAGGCTGAGGTGCTCTTCGGATGCGGTTGCTTCTGGGGTGCGGAGAAGGGCTTCTGGCGGTTACCGGGTGTGGTCACCACAGCGGTGGGCTACGCGGGCGGAACGATGGCCGATCCCTCCTACGAGCAGGTCTGCAGCGGTCGTACAGGGCACTCCGAGGTGGTGCGTGTGGTGTGGGACACCGCCCGCGTCTCGTTCGGCGAGCTTCTCAAGCTTTTCTGGGAGTGCCACGACCCCACCCAGGGGGATCGTCAGGGCAACGATCGCGGCAGCCAGTACCGCTCGGCGATCTTCGTGAACGAGGCCTCGCTTCTGCGCGACGCCGAGCGCAGCCGCGAGGCTTACCAACTGGTCCTGCAGGGGCGGGGATTCGGGCCGATCACCACCGAGATCGCCCAGGGGCGCCCCTTCTTCGCCGCCGAGCCGTACCACCAGCAGTACCTGGCCAAACCAGGAAGCCGGCCCTACTGTTCTGCCCAGCCCACCGGCGTGCCCCTGCCGGAGATCGAGGGATTCGCCCCGCTGCTGCCTGCCTCCGTCTGGGATGCCTACGACTGGTCGATTCCGCACTGCATTCTCCGGGGTGACAACGGCCCGATCCCGTTGCCCTGAGCTCCGCTCTCCTGGCGCGGCCCTGATGGTGCTTGCCACCACCCTGACCACGGCGCTGCCGTCCTCGGCCATCGCCTGGCCCACCACGGCGATGGGCTCCCCCTGGTGGGAGAACTACGAACGGCGCGATACCTTCCGCTGCCCCGACCAGCGAACCCTGGTGCTGGAGCGAAACGACAGCCAGGCCTCTCTCCTGAGCGGTCGGGTGCGCTCCACCTTCTTTCGCGAGCCCAGCGACGCGCCAGGGCTCCGCTATCAGAGCGGGCGCCTGCGGCTGATCCTGGAGGGCGATGCCCTCACCCTGGAAGAATTGCCCCAACGCCTGACCTGCGTCCGCACGGAGGAGGTATGAATCCACTCTCTGATCGCACCGTCGTGGTCGCCCTGCTCGGCACCGTGGCCCTGGTGTTCGCGTTGATCTTCTGGACGGTGCGCATGGCCCCGCCCGAGCCGGCGCTGCGCTGGCGCGAGGCGGCTCCCCAGGTCCGTCCGGCGCCGTCATCCACCGCCCCGGGCACCCTGCTCTGATGGAGCCGCCGCCCTCCACGCCGCGGAGTGAAGGGTCCGCCGCGCCTTCGGTCGCCCCTGGAGCCCTGGAGATCGGGGGTGGGGATGGCGATCCCAGCGTGGAAGGAGCGATCGAGGAGCACGCCCGCCGCCAACTTCACCCCCTTCCTCCGGGGCTGGTGGAGCTCTATGGCCTGCTGGCGGTGCTTTTTGTGCTCGTCCCGGAATGGATGGCGGGTGGGGCGCTGCTGGGGCTGCGCCTGGGCAGCCCCAACGAAGCCGACCTGCCCATGGCCTCCTCGGCCTGGCAACGGCTGCCCGAGCTGCGCCTGGCCACCCTCAACCTGGCCCAGCTGCGCCTGCTGGCGCGCAAGGAGGGGATCTCCGGCTACGCGAGGCTGGAGCGCGAAGCGCTCTCCCAGAGGCTGCTGGCCCGGCTACGCCGTCACCGCGACGCCACCAAGACGCTGTGATAACTTGCTTTTGCCGGCTTCCACCGGGGCGTAGCGCAGCTTGGTAGCGCACCACTTTGGGGTAGTGGGGGTCGTGGGTTCAAATCCCGCCGCTCCGATTCCGAAGCCGGCCCAGTCTCCCTCCAAGGGGCCTTGAACCGTCTCTCCGAGGCGGTTTTTTTGTGGGCGCGCCCTCAGTGCAGGCGAGTTCCAGCGTGGAAGCGCTGCAGCCAGCGGTTCACCCGGCCCCGCTGGCGCCGCGGCACCTCCTGGTTGAGGCCCATCAACTCCTGGGCCGCCAAGCGACGCAACACCCGCACATCCACCCGCCAGAGGGCTTCGGCCTCCCGGATCAGCCGGGCCCAGGTGCGGGCGGTCTGCCAGCGTCGCAACGGCGCCAGCAGGGGTTCCACCGAACTGGGCAGCCGGGGCGGCCTGAGGATCATGGCTGCCTGAACGGTCTCGGATGCCCCCAGGGTGGCCAAGCGCTCCGGCGGGTCCATGGATCTGCCGAAGTGCTTTCGGATTCAGGAAGAATTCTGTCGAAACGGAGGGCTTCGGCCCCGTGCTCAGGCGCTGCGGGGGAGGGAAACCACGGAAGCGGCCGCAGGCCGATCCTCACGGATGAGCTCCACGGGGAAGGGGAGCGCCTCCACCTCCCGCTGGCTGAGTCGGCGGCTCCAGGCACCGCTCACCGGCTCGTTCCAACGGAAGCCGGCCTCCCGGGCCCGATGCCGCTCGGCGTAGGAGAGGCAGGCGCGGTAAAGCTGGCGCGGCTCCAGGGCCGCCTGCAGCAGAGCCTCAAGATCAGCACAGCGCTCGAACACCTGGACGAGATAGGTGCAATCGGTGAGCGCCCGGTGGGCGGCCCAGACCGGAACCCCATAGGCCAGGGCCAGATCGCGCACGGAGGGGGTGGCCCGCAGGTGGCGATCGCTGGGCCATCGGATCTCCTCCATCGAGCAGATCCAGGGTTTCCCGAGGAAGGGCAGGGCGCCGTGGCCAAACCACTGGCGATCAAAAGCTGCGTTGTGGGCGAGCAGGGCATCGGCGGCGGCAACCATCGCCTCGAAGCAGGTCAGGCCGGCCTGCCACGGCTGCGGCAGCTGGGTGGCGGCGGCGGGGATGCCGTTGATCGCCTCCGCCGGATTGCTGGGGGCTGGCAGCAGGAAGGAGATCTGCGAGAGCACCGTGCGACTGGGCACATGGAACAGCACGGCGCCCACCTCCAGGCACTGGCCCTCGGTGGGGGACAGGGCGGTGGTCTCGGTGTCGAGAATCAGCAGCCGTTCCGGGGCCGGCGGCAAGCCCCGGGACGGGACGGTGGGCAATTCCGGCAGGGAAACGGGCGCCGGCACTGGGCTGGGGGGGGCGGGGGCTGGCGCTGGGCTGGGGAGGGCGGGGGCTGGCGCTGGGCTGGGGAGGGCGGATGCAGGCGCTGGGATGGGTGGGGCGGGCCGCTCGAGGGGCTTGGAGACTTCGGAAGGGGCGCCGAGCAGGTTGGGCTGCTCCCACAGACTCGCTTGCTCGTGCATCGCCGTCAGGTTCCCCGGACCATTCGCACCATCGTCGCAAGCCGGGCAAGGGTCCTCGCCGGGACGGTCTCCCGCACCGGTGGGGGAGGGGGCTCTGCCTAGGGTTGCAGCCAACTCCATCCCCCCTGCCGTGGCTCCGCCCCTCGTTGCCGGCGATCGCGCCCCCCTGATCGCCCTGCCGGACGGCGATGGCGTCGAGCGCCGCAGCGACGGCCTGGGGGGGCGGCCCCTGGTGCTGTTTTTCTATCCCAAGGACGACACGCCCGGCTGCACGGCAGAGGCCTGCGCCTTCCGCGACAGTTTCGCCGACCTCCAGGCGCTCGGCGCTGAGGTCTGGGGCGTCAGCGGCGACGATGCCGCCAGCCATCAGCGCTTCGCCAGCCGCCACCAATTGCCCTTCCCCCTGCTGGTGGACCAAGGCAACAGCCTGCGCCGCGCCTTTGGGGTGCCCTCGGTGCTCGGCCTGCTGCCGGGCCGCGTCACCTACGTGATCGACGGCGACGGCGTTATCCGCCACGTGTTCAACAATCTGCTCGACGGGCCCGCCCACCGGCGCGAGGCGATCGAGGCGCTCCGCCGTCTGGGCGCGGCCTGAGGTGGCACCCCCCTGGCGCCAGCGGGGGCCCCTGTGGACCCTGGAGCCCCCTGGGGGCTCCGAAGCAGATGCGGTGCCACTGGTGGAGTTCATCGGGGGCAGTTACCTGGCGGCCACCCCGCAGCTGAGCTACCGCCGGCTGCTGGAGGCCCTGGCGCGGCAGGGCCTGGCGGTGCACGCCTGGAGCTACGTGCCGGGCTTCGATCACCAGAGCCAGGCCAACGAAGCCTGGCGCGCCTTCCGCCAACGACGCCACGACCTCAGCCGGGCCGCTGGGGATCCCGAGAGTCGGCGGCCCGTGCTGCGCCTTGGCCACAGCCTGGGCTGCAAGCTGCACCTGCTGGCCCCCGATGGTGGCCGCGCCTGCCGGGGCCTGGCAGCGCTGAGCTTCAACAACTTCTCCGCCGAACGCTCGGTGCCACTTCTGGCGGAGATGGGCCAGCAGCTGGGCTTTCGTACTGAGTTCAGCCCCTCCCCCCAGCAAACCCTGCGGCAGGTGAGCGACAGCTACCGCCAGAACCGCAACCTGCTGGTGCGCTTCCGCCGCGACGAGCTCGACCAGAGCGGTCGTCTGCTGGCGGCCCTGCGGGAGCGGCCGGAGGACCGGAGCGAGCTGCTGGAGCTACCCGGTGACCACCTCACCCCGGCCAGCGCCGGTCTGCGCCGCAACCTGCTGGGCGACTGGGCCGACGATCCGGCCCGCCAGCGGCAGATCGAAACCCTGGCGGAGCGCCTCAGCAGCTGGTTCGCCCCTGCAGAAGCCCTGCGGGGGGATCAGACCTGACGAGGTTTGGCGCAACGGCCTCCTCGGGGTGGATGGTGGCGGTTACTAAGGAAGCTCTGGGCAACAGGGGCATGAGCCACCTCGGAGGCAGGCAAGATGTCCTTGGTCCTGGAATGGTCTCTGAGGTCATCTCGTGATGGCTCTAAAGGCCTTTTTCTGCATCATCTGGATGGTTTTAGGAGCTGATTCGAGGTGTTCGGGCACACCATTCCCATGCTCAGGCTGCCGCGAGTAACTGGCGTCGGGCCAGGAACAGATTCGTCAACGCTGCCAGCACATTGATCTTGCAGCGGTTCTTGGCCAGGCCATGCAGTCGGGTCTTCTGGAAGCCGAACTGCTGCTTAATCACCCTGAATGGGTGCTCCACCTTCGAGCGGATGTGGGCCTTGGCGGTTTCGACCAGATCCTCCAACC